>CAZEHQ010000113.1:0-13778 GCA_964512165.1 uncultured Gemmatimonadaceae bacterium
TGGGTCTACCTGAACATCGCGATCCCCCTGTTCCTCTTCGGGATGCCGGTGAGTCTCAGCTACTTCCTGGCCCCCGCGGAGGGACCCGCCCGTGACCGACGCGCCGCTCAGCATGTCCTCCTGATCCTCCTCTTCGCCGCTCTCTTCGCCCTGTGCGCCGGCGGCCTCTGGATGGCGGCCTCGGCGTTCTCCATTCCCGCCGAGGTGCGAGCCCTCATGCCGGCGGGCATCCTCGTCGGCGCGGGGATGATCGCCTGCGGCTTCCTGGAGCCGGTTCTCATCATCTACGGCAGGCACAGGCTCCTCGCCGGGTCGCTGCTCCTCTTCGCCGCCCTGCACCTGACAGCCGTGCTGGCCGGCTGGTTCCTCGGGGGATCCCTCGAGTCGATCTTCGCCTGCCTGGGCGGCTCGGTGGTCCTGAGGGTGGTCTGGAGCTACCTCCTCCTCTTCCGGCTCCTGCGGCCCCTGTCCCTCGATCTGGTCCGGCAGCCTCTCGAGGATCCCCTGAAGTACGCGTGGCGCGTCGGCCTTCGCGACGGGATCGAGGTCCTGTCCAGGTTCGTCGACAAACTGATCTTCCTCTCCTTCTTCACCACCGCCCAGTTCGCCTTCTACCACAACGGCGCATGGGAGATCCCGGTCGTCATCTTCGTGCATTCCATGCTCGCCGTTCTGCTGCCCGAGCTTCGGGTGGCCTGCAGCCGCGGAGACATGGGCCAGGTCCTGCAGCTGATGCACTTCGCCGCAAGGAGGGTGGCGCTGGTGCTCTTTCCGGCGGCGGCCCTCGCCTTCTCCCTGGCGCCCGAGCTGACGAGCTTCCTCTTCGGAGAGGACTACCGCGACAGTGGCGCCTACCTGCGGGTCTTCCTGCTCCTGCTGCCCCTGCGGGTCTCGACGGCCGGACTCGTCCTGCTGGCGGCCAACCGGACGCGGGCGGTGCTCCTGGGCACCGGGATCGACCTCGTGCTGGCCGCCGTACTGGGAGTGGCCCTGATACCGTGGTTGGGGACGCTGGCGCCGGCCGTGGCCCTGGTGGTGAGCACGTCCTGTCAGGTGGGGTTCTACAACTGGCGGGCCTCGACGGTCATCGGCCGTCCCCTGCCGGAGATCCTGCCGTGGCCGGCCCTCGGGAGACTGGCCCTGCCGAGCGCGGCCGCCGCCCTGGGCGCGGCCTTCTGCGCGCGCTTCGAGTCGGCTCTCCCGAACCTGATGACCGCCGGTATCGTCTTCGTCCTGCTGCTGTGCGGGCTGGGTCTGGGCCTGCGCCTGTTCGACGCCAGGGAGCGGGACCTGCTGGGGGCGTGGGCCGGGGCGGCGGCGGCGAGGTGCCGCTCGGTCCTGCTCCCCCGCGGCGGCTGACGGAACCCTTGGAGACGGGATTCCCGGTGGCCGCCCGCAAGGCAGGACCGGCCCTTCCGGGCTGCCCCATCCTGCGCCGGCCCTCCCGGCTTCCGGCTGAGCCGGGCGCCGCGGTCCCGGGGCCTAGCCTCCGGCGGCGATGGCCCGGACCGCGGCGACCGCCTCGGGATTGACGAGGCCGGAGGTGTCGCCAGGGTCCTCGCCGAGCCAGGCGGCCCTCAGGACCCGGCGCATCAGCTTGGCGTTTCGCGTCTTCGGCAGGTCGGGCACGAAGAGGATACGTCCCGGCCGCAGGGGTTTGCCCATCTCCTCGGCGATGCGTTCGCCGAGGGCGGCCTCGAGATCCTCTCCGGCGGAGAATCCCTCCTCGAGCACGCAGAAGCAGACGATCTCCGCTCCCTTCAGCTCGTCCGGCACACCGACGGCGCCGGCCTCGACCACCGCCGGGTGGGCCACCAGGATCGACTCGAACTCCGAGGGGCCGACGCGTTTCCCGCCGACATTGATCGTGTCGTCCGAGCGGCCCAGGATCCACCAGTGGCCGTCGTCGTCCACCAGGGCCCAGTCTCCGTGGACCCAGACACCGGGGAAGCGCGACCAGTAGGTCTCCAGGTAGCGCCGGTTGTCCTCGTCCCGCCAGAACCCCCGGGTCATGCCGATCCAGGGGGTGCGGACGGCGAGCTCGCCCACCTGGTTGCGCACGGGCCGGCCCTGCTCGTCGAGGACGGCCACGTCCATCCCCGGGCAGGGCGCGGAGAAGGCGGCCGCCTTGGCCGGCCTCAGGGGGTTGTCCATGAGGATGCCGCCGCTCACCTCGGTGCCGCCGGAGTAGTTGACGATGGGGATCCGCCCGCCCCCCACCTCCTCGAAGAGCCAGCGCCAGGGCTCGGGGTTCCAGGGCTCGCCGGTGGAGCCGAAGGACCGCAGCCGCGACAGGTCCCGCCGGCGATGGTGCTGCGATCCCCTGGACTTGAGAACCCGCACCAGGGTGGGGGAGAGCCCCATCTGGGTCAGGCCTCGGCCTTCGGCCATCGCCCAGATGCGGCCGGGGTCCGGGTAGTCGGGGGCCCCCTCATAGAGGAAGCAGGCGGCGCCGAGGAGGCTGGTTCCGAAGACCAGCCAGGGCCCCATCATCCAGCCCATGTCCGTGATCCAATAGGCCAGGTCGCCGGGGCGCACATCGAGTCCGAAGCACATGTCCTGGGCCGCCTTCACCGGGAATCCGCAGTGGGTGTGGACGGCTCCCTTGGGGCGGCCCGTGGTGCCGGAGGTGTAGAGGATCATCATCCTCTCCTCCGCCTCCGTGTCGTGGGGGACGCACTCCGGAGACTGGTCCGGCACCAGCCGGTGCCACCAGTGGTCCCGTCCGTGGCACATGTCGACGGGATTCCCGCAGTGCCGCAGGACCAGGACCGTGCGGATCTCCGGCAGCTGGGCGAGGGCGGCGTCGGCGACGCTCTTCAGGGGTACCGTCGCGCCCCGGCGTGAGAAGCCGTCGGCGGTGATCAGGGCCGCGGCGCCGGCGTCGGAGAGGCGGGAGGCGACGGCCGCGGCGCCGAAGCCGGTGAACAGGGGAAGGACGACGCCGCCGATGCGGATCACCGCCAGCAGGGCCACGACGATCTCCGCCGTCATCGGCATCAGGAGGCCGACGCGGTCCCCGGGCCGGATGCCCAGGGCCCGCAGGGCGTTGGCGCAGCGTCCGACCTCGGCCGCCAGTTGCGCGTAGGTGAGAGTCGTCACCTCCCCCGCCTCGGACTCGGCGGCCACCGCGGTTCGCCGCGCGCTCTCGGGGGACTCGAGCCAGCGGTCGAGGCAGTTGACGGTGATGTTCATGCGCCCGCCGGGGCACCAGCGGGGGAGGGCGGGGCCCCGGCCCAGGTCGACGACGCCATCGTACGGGGTCGCGAACCGGAGGCCCAGGAACCGCAGGACCGCCTCGGTGAAAGCGGCCACATCGCGGGTGGACCGGGCCATGAGGTCGTCGAGGTCCGCGGCCCCGTAGAACTCCATGAACCGCTTCAGGTTGGCCCGGTCGAGGTGGTGCGGCTCCGGGGACCAGAGGATGCTGTCGGCGTCGGGCAGGGGATGCCGGCCCCGCGAGGACTGCGTCATCGCCGCCACGTGGCTGGCGCCGCCATCAGACCGCGTAGGCCACCGAGCCGTCCTGGCGCAGGGGGGTGGCGCCCGTGTTCATCGGCTGGAAGGGCCGCTCGGGGATGAGGTCGTCCACCAGCTCCACGCCCAGGCCGGGCGCCTCGGGCACCGGGATGTAGCCGCCCTCGCGCCGGTGGGCGCATCGGTACACGGCGTTGGCCTCGGCCTCGTCGCCCTTGGTGTACTCCTGGGTGATGAAGTTGGGGATGCAGGCGTCGAGATGGACCGACGCGGCCGTCACCAGGGGGCCGAGGAAGTTGTGGGTCACCACCGCGCAGTGATGGGACTCGGCGATGGCGGCGATCTTCTTGCAGTGGGTCAAGCCGCCAGCCAGGCCCACGTCCGGACGCACGTACTGGGGTCCGCCGCTCTCGAGGAGCTCGCGGAACTCCCAGATCGTGGTCAGCCTCTCGCCGTTGCCCACGGGGACGCTGGAGCGCCTCGCCACCTCGGCCTGGCTCTGGACGCTGTCGATCTGGATCGGATCCTCGAGGAAGAACAGGTTGAAGGGCCGCAGCGCCTCGGCCAGGGTCCAGGCGGTCATGGGGGTCAGCTTGCGGTGGACCTCGACGATCAGGTCGAGGTCGGGGCCGCCGCCTTCGCGGGCGGCGGCGACCAGGTCACGGGCCCGCCCCACCATGCGGTCGATGCCGGTGTCGATGTGGTGGACGGGATCGAACTTCAGGGCCGTGAAACCCTCCTCCACGGCGCCGCGGGCGTGGGCGCGCATGGCCTCCGGCGTGTCGGCCCCACCCAGCAGATGCAGACGGATGCGGTCGCGGCAACGCCCTCCGAGAAGCTCCCAGACCGGGGCCTGGTAGTGCTTGCCCTTGATGTCCCAGAGGGCGATGTCGATGGCGCTCACCGCCCCGGCCAGGGCCGTGCCGCGGAAGGGGGACATGCGGTAGAGGTGCTGCCAGTGATGCTCGATGCGCAGCGGATCCTGCCCGACGAGGTAGCGCTCGAAGGCGGAGACGATGCTCCGCACCGCCTCCGGATACCCCCAGCAGGCGGTCTGTCCGACGCCGGTCAGACCGCTGTCGGTGGTGAGGCGCACGACGTAGCCGCCGCCGATGAGAAAGGACTCGATGCGCTCGATCTTCATCCCGGTGTCTCGCTTCTTTCGGCTCTTGCCCGGCCGGCTATATTAGCACCTCCCGCCTCGACGACGCGAACCTCCGGCCCTTTCACCGCACCAGGAAGCGCGCCGCCGCGCCCCTGACGCCCGCGCGCCATCGAGGTGCGCCCGGCCGGGCCCTGACAGAGGGAGCGATGGAATACGTACAACTCGGGAGACTCGGCGTCCGCGTGAGCCGCATCTGCCTCGGCACCGCCTTCCGCGGCCAGCGCGACGACGCCGTGGCCGCGCGCGTCATCGAACGGGCCGTCGACCTGGGGTGCAACTTCATCGACTGCGCCAACTACTACGGCCGGGGGCGCTCCGAGACCGTCCTCGGAAAGGCGATCCGCGACCGGCGCGACGACCTGTTCCTCACGAGCAAGGTGTGGAGCCGGATGGGGCCGGGACCCAACGACGCCGGATCCTCCCGCTACCACATCACCCGCGAGGTGGAACGCAGCCTGCGGCGCCTCGGCACCGACCGCATCGACCTCTACCTGCTCCACAACTGGGACCCGGACTCGCCCCTGGATGAAAGCCTGCGCGCCATGGACGACCTGGTGCGCCAGGGGAAGGTCCTGTACGTGGGCGCCTGCAACTTCACCACCGCCCAGACCCTGGAAGGCCTGTGGACGGCCGACCGCCTGGGCCTCGACGCCATCGCCTGCCTGCAGAACGAGTACAACCTCCTCCACCGCTGGCCGGTCGAGTCGGAGCTGCTGCCCCTGGTGCGGCGCCGCGGGCTCGGCCTGATGACCTACAGTCCGCTGGCCGTGGGTCTGCTCACCGGCCGCTACCGCCGCGGCCAGCCGCCGCCGGCGGGGACCCACTGGGACGGCACCATGGAGGGCATCGACGGCGTCGTGCAGTCCCTCATCGACATCGGCTCCCGCCTCGGCAGGACCCCGGCGCAGGTGGCGCTGGCGTGGCTCCTCGACCACCCGGAGGTGACGGCCCCCATGATCGGCCCCGACCTGCCCGAGCACGTGGACGAGACCTTCGAGGCCCTGGGCTGGCAGCTGCCGCCCGAGGACCGGGCCGCCCTCGACGCGGCGACGGAGGCGGCGCCGGCACGCCGCTATCCGTGACCTCCGAAGGGGCCGGAACGGCGGGGAGCCCCGCGCCGGTGCCGCCGGGCCTGCGGCCGCCGCCGGAGGTCTGGCTTCACTCCGACCTTCCCGGCCGTTTCGGGCGCTCCTTCCGGTTCTCCCGGATCGAGGCCAGTCTGCGGGCCGACGACCCGGGGGAGGTCATCGGGGTCCTGCAGGCCGTCGAGGCGGCCGTGGGCCGCGGGTTGCACGCCGTCGGCTTCCTCTGTTACGAGGCGGCGCCGGCCTTCGACCCCGCCTTCCCCTGTGGTCCCCGCGACGCCCTGCTGCCCCTGGTATGGTTCGGGCTCTACGGACGCAGGCGGGAGATCTCCGCCGCCGACGGTCCGCCCTCCCGGGAGTACCGGCTCGGCCACTGGAAGCCGGGGAGCCGCCCGCGGGACCACGCCGGGGGCGTGCGCCGCATCCGCGAGTACATCGCCGCCGGCGACACCTACCAGGTGAACTACACCTTCCCCCTGTCGGCCTCTTTCGAGGGCGATCCCGGAGGGCTCTACCACGACCTCCGCCGCTCCCAGGGAGGGGCGGGTTTCTGCGCCTTCCTCGACCTCGGAAGGGCGGTGGTCGTCTCCGCCTCGCCGGAGCTGTTCTTCGCCCTGGACAGCGCCGGCGGTATCGAGACGCGGCCCATGAAGGGCACCCGCCGGCGCGGACGCTGGGTGGAGGAAGACGACGACCTCGCCCGCGAGCTGACGGCCAGCGCCAAGGAGCGGGCGGAGAACGTCATGATCGTGGACCTGCTGCGGAACGACCTCGGCCGCGTGTCGGTCGAGGGCTCCGTGCGTGTGCCCCGGCTGTGGCGGGCAGAGGCCCTCGACACGGTCTGGCAGATGACCTCGACGGTCACCGCGACGCTGCGGGATGGGGTGGGGCCGGGAAGGGTTTTCGAGGCCCTCTTCCCCTGCGGGTCGGTCACCGGGGCGCCCAAGGTGCGGACGATGCAGATCATCCGCGAGCTGGAGGACGCACCCCGCGGGGTGTACACCGGCGCCATCGGCTACCTCTCCCCCGCGGACAAGGGCGCCGGTACCCCGGGTGGAATGGAGGCGCGGTTCTCCGTCGCCATCCGCACCGTCACCCTCGACCGAGCTGCGGGCATCGCCCGGGCGGGGGTCGGCGCCGGCATCACCTGGGGCTCGGAAGCCTCTTCCGAGTACGGGGAGTGCCTGGCCAAAGCCCGCTTCCTCACGCCTGCCCACACGGAGTTCGAGCTCCTCGAGAGACTCCTGTTTGAGCCGCAACACGGATACTATCTTCTCGAACGCCACCTGCGCAGGCTGGAGGGTTCGGCGAGGTACTTCGGGTTCCCCTATGTCGAGGCCCGCCTGCGCTCCCGGCTCGCCGCCGCCGCCGCCGGGGCGCGCGGGCCCCGGCGGGTTCGCCTGACCATGTCCCGGGACGGCGGCCTCACCGTCGAGTCGTCCGAGATGGAAGCGGCCCCCTCCGAGGTGACGGCGGTCCTCGCCGAAGAGGTCGCGGTGGACGAGGAGGATCGGTTCCTCTACCACAAGACCACCCACCCGGGGGTGCGCGAAGTGGCCCTCGCCGAGGCTCGCCGCCGGGGCGCCCGCGAGGCGGTTCTGCGCAACCGGCGGGGCGAGATCGCGGGTGCCGCCTCGGGGAACCTGCTCGTGCAGACGGAGGCGGGCTGCTTCACGCCGCCCCTCGCCAGCGGTGTCCTGCCGGGGACGATGCGAGCCGAGCTGCTGGCCTCGGGCCAGGCCAGTGAACGCCGCATGCGGGTCGAGGATCTCGCCTCCGCGCGGGCGGTCTACCGAATCGATTCCGTTCGCCGCCGTGTACGTCTGAGGATTCCGGACATGACACACCACGATACCGATCCAATTCGAGAAGCCGCCGTACTCGGCGGCTGAGTTCAGGAGGGTTGCCAGTGTATCGCATGGGAGAAGCGGAGATCCGGCGGATCCGGCGCCTCATCGAGTCGGGGAAGATCTTCCGCTACGGATCCGGCGGGGAGTGCGACCGGTTCGAGGCCGGCTGGGCCTCTCATCTGGGCGTGAAGCACGCGCGCATGACCCGCTCCGGGACGTCGGCCCTGTACACCGCCCTCGTCGGCCTCGGCGTGGGGCCCGGGGACCAGGTGGTGGTACCCGCCTACACCTACATGGCGACGGCCCTGGCGGTGCTCTCCGCCGGGGCCATCCCGGTGGTCGCCGATGTCGACGACTCGCTGACGCTGTCGGCGGCGGACCTCGAGAGCCGCCTGACCCGGCACACGCGCGCCGTGATCCCGGTGCACATGGTCGGCCTGCCCTGCGACATGGACGGCATCATGAAGGTCGCGCGGCGCCACGACCTCCTCGTCCTGGAAGACGCCTGCCAGGCCGTCGGCGGGGGCTACCGCGGCCAGGCCCTGGGGTCGATCGGCCACGCCGGCGCCTTCAGCTTCAACTTCTTCAAGAACATCACCTGCGGCGAAGGGGGAGCCTTCGTCACCAGCTCGAAGGCCGTGTACGACCGCGGCTCGGTGGCCGTCGACTGCTGCTCCTTCTACTGGGACGCCGACCCGGGGGACCCGGAGGCGCCGCGGTCGGCCGAAGACCTGCAGTTCGCCGGCCACAACTTCCGCGCCTCCGAGTTCGAGGGAGCCATCCTCAACGTTCAACTCGGACGGCTGGACGGGATGCTGGCGCGGATGCGCGACCAGAAGCAGGCCCTCACCGCAGCCGGAAAGGCCGCAGGGCTCACCTCGATCCGCAACCACAGCCCGGACCACGAGTGCGGCACCCATGCCGGCTTCCTCTTCGAGACGGAGGAGCGGGCGCGGACCTTCTCGGCCGATCTCGCCGACAGGGGCGTGGGCAACTTCCGCCCCCTCGACACGGGCCGCCATGTCTATACCCGGTGGGAGCCGATCCTGCGCCAGCAGGGGTCTCACCACCCGGCCCTGGACCCCTTCAAGATCCCGGCCAACCGCAAGTGCAGGGTGAAGTACACCCACGACATGTGCGCCTCTTCCCTCGACATCCTGGGGCGGGCGGTCCTCGTGCCCTGCCATCCCGACCATCGCAAGCCGCGCGTGCGCTCGATGATCAAGGGGCTGGAAGCCGCCGCGGAGGCGGGGGCATGAAGAGCCCGTCCGACCTCCTCACCGTCGGTCCGGATCCGGCGGCCGGCGACCGGCGTCTGCTGGCGCCGCGAGCGCTCACGACTCCCTGCGGGCTCACGCCCCCCGCCGACCTGGCCGACTGGCGGCGGAGGGCCGTCCACATCCGCGAACGGATCCTCTCCGTCACCGGCCTTCTGCCATCGCCCCGGCGGTCGCCCCTCAGGGCCAGGGTCTTCGGGCGCGTCGAAGGGCCGGGCTATTCGGTGGAGAAGGTCCACTTCGAGAGCCTCCCCGGGTTGTTCGTGTGCGGCAACCTCTACCGGCCCCTCGGTCTCACCGGAGCGGCCCCCGGGATCGCCTGCCCTCACGGCCACTGGTCCCGGGGGCGGTTGCACCACAACCCTCTGGGCTCCGTCCCCGGGCGCGGCATCGGCCTGGCGCGCCTCGGCTGCGTGGCCTTCGCCTACGACATGGTCGGCTACAACGACTCGGCCCAGTTCGATCACCGCCTCGCCTTCGGCCCCCGGGCCGGGCCGTGGGGTGTGGGTCAACTCGGCCTGCAGCTGTGGAACAGCCTGCGGGTCATCGACTTCCTCTGCTCCCTGGGCGATGTCGATCCCCGCCGCATCGGCGTCACCGGCGCCTCCGGCGGCGGCACCCAGACCTTCCTGCTCACCGCCGTCGACGACCGGGTGGCCGCCGCCGCCCCGGTGAACATGATCTCCGGACACATGCAGGGAGGCTGCGTCTGCGAGAACCAGACCCACCTGCGGCTCGACCTGAACAACATCGAGATCGCCGCCTGCGCGGCCCCCCGTCCGCTGATGGTGGTCTCGGCCACGGGCGACTGGACCGTGCACACGCCGTATCACGAGTACCCCGCCGTGCGCCGGGTCTACGACCTCTTCGGAGCCGCCGGACGCGTCCACACCTGCCAGGTGGAGGCCGACCACAACTACAACCGGGCGAGCCGGGAGGCCGTGTACGGCTTCTTCCGCCGCTACCTGCTCGGCGGCTCGGGCGCCCCGGTGCGTGAGCCGGACCTGGACCCCGTGGACCCCGCCGAGCTCCACGTCTTCCCCCGGGATCCCGGCTCCGGCCGGACCGTCATGCCGAAACGGGCCCTGGCGGCGGGGGATCTGATCGCCGCCATCGAGGGCCGGGCCCGGCGGCGCAACGCCCTGCTGCAGCCGCGGGACGGTTCCGGCCTGCGCCGGCTGCGCTCCCGCCTCGGCCCGGCCCTGCGGCACTGCCTGGCCGCGCGCATGCCGGCACCCGGAGAGGTGGACCTCCAGGAGCGGGGGAGGGAGCGCTTGCGCCAACGGGGCGGGGAGCTGGTGTACGAGCGCTTGCTGCTGAGGCTCGAAGGCGGCGCCGTCCCCGCGGTGATGGTCTCGGCGGCCTCCGCCGCCCGCGGGCCGGCGGCCCTGGTCGTGCACGGGGAAGGCAAGGCGGCGCTCTTCACCAACGATGGCAAACCTCGGGCTCCGGTGGCGGCCCTGCTGCGGGCGGGCCACAGGGTGCTGACCGTCGACCCCTTCCTGCTGGGCGAGGCCGGGGATGCGGACCACCCCTACCCGGTCGAGAGCATCGACCACTTCCACACCTACAACCCGGTGACGCCATCGGCGCGCGTCCAGGACGTGCTCACCGCCCTCGGCTACCTGCGCGACCGGCCCGATACCGCCGCCGTTCGCCTCCTCGGACTGGGGCAGGCCGGCCTGTGGTGCCTGTTCGCCGCGGCCGCCGCGGGCCCCGCCGGGCCGCGGGCCACCTGCGTCGAGGTCGGCGGGTTCCACTTCGAGCGTGACTGGGAGAGTACGTGCCCCATCCCCGCGGTCCGGGCCGCCGGGGACGTGACCACCGCCGCCGCGCTGATCGCGCCCGGGCGCCTGGCCGTCCACGGGGCCGGCGCCGGCCAGCGCTTCCCGGCGGCTGCCGTCCGCAGGATCTACCGGTCCGCCGACCGCCCCGAGGCCCTGACCATCTCCCGCCGCCGGTGGCCCTCGGAGCGCCAGGTGGGCTGGCTGCTGACCTGAGGGAGCCCGCCCTCCACGGCCACCCGGCATCTGCGATGAACACCGAGGATCTGCGGGCGAAGAAGGGGCGGGGCGAGCCGATCGTCGTCCTCACCTGCTACGACAGCCCCACGGCCGCCTGGCAGGAGGCGGCCGGTGTCGACGTCGTGTTCTGCGCCGACAGCGTCGGCACCAATCTCCTCGGCTACGACGACGAGCGGCAGGTGACGATGGACGACATGATCCACCACCTGAAGGCCGTCCGGCGCGGCCTGAAGGGCGGCGCCTACCTGCTCGCCGACCTGCCCTACGGCTCCGCCGACACTCCCGGGGAGGCCCTGGACAACTCCCTGCGCTTCACCGCCCTCGGCGCCGACGGCGTCAAGCTGGAGGGATTCAAGCCCGAGGTCGTGACCGCCCTCGGCGGGCGCGGACTCGACGTGTGGTGCCATCTGGGCCTGAACCCGCAGATCCACGAGACGCCGCGGGTCCAGGCCCGTACCGCCAGGGCCGCGGCCCTCCTGGTGGAGCGGGCCCTCCGCCTCCAGGAGGCGGGGGCGGCCTTCCTGGTCCTCGAGCTCATCCCGGAGGAGGTCGGCAGGGCGGTCACCGAACGCCTCGACATCCCCACCATCGGCATCGCCGCCGGCCGCCACACCGACGGGCAGGTCCTGGTCGTCACCGACGTCCTCGGCGTCCACGAGCTGGACCTGCGCCACGTGCGGCGCTACGCCGAGTTCGCGCGCCAGGGGACCCAGGGGATCGCCGCCTATGTCGACGATGTGCGCCAGCGGCGCTTTCCCGCCGCCGGGCAGGGGTGGCGCATGAAGGAGGCCGAGGCGGCCGAGTTCGACCGTTGGCTGTCCGGGCCCCTCCCCCAGGACCGCTAGCCGGTCCCTTCCCGCAGGTCCACGTGGAGGTCGAGACGCGGCAGGTCCACGTGCCGGACCGTGGCCGCGTAGAGGCTCCCCGGCCGGCCCCCCGGCGGCAGGCTGACCGGCGTCTCCAGGGCCAGTTCCGGAATCACCATCGTGCCCCGGCGGCCTCTCGCGTCGATCAGCTCCGCCGCTCCCTGCCAACCCGGCCGCTGCCGCAGCCGGACGAGGGTCCAGTGGCGGTTGGCGAGCCGTTCGGTGCGGCGCACGGCAAGGGCGGCGGCCTCGGCCTGGACGGCGCGCTCGAGCATCTGATCCCGCTCCAGGGGTCCGGCCTCCGAGGCCCAGGCGCGCAGTTGCTGGTGGGCGAGGAGGTCGACGTAGCGGCGCAGGGGACTGGTGACGCGCACGTAGGCGGGCACCCCCAGGCCGCGGTGGGCAGCGGGCTCGCAGCTGACGCGGGCCGGAGTCTGGCGCCGCCGCAGGGCGAAGGCGGCGGCCAGCGAGCCCTCCGGCGGCGGCGCATCCCCCTCGCTCTCGGGGGCCGCTTCCTGCACCGAAAAGGGCATGGCGAGTCCGCTCTCGACCGCCGTTCGCGCCGTCCCTTCGCCGGCCAGGATCATGGCCTCGGCCACCATCCTGCGGATCGGCGAGGGGACCAGGGGCTCGATGCGGACGAGGGGCGCCTCCGTCCCGCCCTCCACGCGGATGCGCGCCTCGGGCCACTGCAGGTCCACGGCCCCGGCGGCCATCCTTCGGGAGCGGGACCGGTCGGTGAGTTGCACCAGCCTCTGCAGGAGCGGGTCCCGGTCGAGGCGTTCCTGGGCGGAGCCATAGGTCAACCGCTCGACCCGCACCCGTGAAGGCAGGAAGGCGCACTCCGTGACCCGGCCCTCCTCGTCGAGGAGGAGCCGGAAGGAGAGGGCCGGCGACTCACCCTCCGGGGCCAGGCCCAGCCCCAGCCGATCCACCGCCGCGGGGGGCAGCATCGGGACCGCCCCGTCCGGCAGGTAGAGGGTGGCGCCGCGGTCTCTCGCCTCGAGGTCCGCCGGACTCTCCGAGGGGACGGCGGAGGCCGCGTCGGCCACGTGGACCCAGAGAGCCCCGTCCTCGTCGAGGGAGACGGCGTCGTCGGGGTCGCGGCTGCCCTCGTCGTCGATGGCGAGGGCCGGCAGGTGAGTGAGGTCCTTGCGCGGCTCCGGGGACGGGTCAGCCACGGCCGCTCGCGGCGCCTCCAGGGGGAGTCCGGCCCGGGCGGGGTAGGGCACGTCCGAGACCGACCAGCGCCCCACCTCCAGGAGCAGGGCGTGGGCGTTCTCCGCCGTCTCGGCGCGGCCGATCTCTTTCAGCAAGGGCGAGCCCTCGCGGCGGCCAAGGGCCAGATCCTGCAGGGGGCGCAGGAACTCCTCGTCCTCGTCGGTCACGGCCCCGCCCCGGACGCGCTCGACGAAGGCGGACCAGGCCCGGGCCCTCCGGGCGGCCTGACGGCGGCGCTCGCTCTCCTCCGACACCTCCAGCGGGGATCGCGCCAGGACGGCCTCCGGCGATCCCGAGAAGTGCAGGCCGTCGGCCACCAACTGCCAGGCCGCCCAGGAGGCAGCGGGGGTGGCAGCGCCGAAGAGCAGCTCGGCGAGGGTGGCCAGGTCGCAGGGATCCTCCTCGTGAAGCAGGTCGCGCACGGCCTCCACCGGCTCGGCCGGCCCTGGGTCGGACAGCTCGGCCAGCGTACAGGGGCCGCCATGCAGCAGAGTCACGTCCTTGGGGCGAACACGGCGGGACCCGCTCTCCGTCTCGATCTCCAGGCGGCCCTGCCCGGGTTTCTTGACGCGGGCCGGACGGCCCTTGTAGAGTACGAGCCCGCCTGTGGGCAGCTCACTCATTCCCGACTTCCTTCCCTCGTGCAAAGCTGCACCCGCCAGTCCAGGCTGTCCAAGGCGGCCTCCTGCGGCGGCCGCCCCTGAACCCGGCGTGGCACCGGACCTCTCTCTCGGCATCGACCTGGGCACCACGAGTGTCAAGGTCCTGCTGGTCGACTCCGTCGGCCGGGTGGTGGGGAGGGCCTCGGCCGGC
>CAZEHQ010000114.1:0-914 GCA_964512165.1 uncultured Gemmatimonadaceae bacterium
CCACGACGTCCCACAGCCCGAGCGTCCGTCCCCAACCGGCGGCGAGCGTCACACCATCGGGGGAGAGGGCCATCTGGGTTATGGGGAAGGACGACTGCGGACCCCGTCCGAGTTGTACCTCGAAGAACGACCGGATCGGTGTACGGGTGACATCCCACAGCTTCAGGATGCCATCCCAGGTCAGGACGCCGACGGTGGCGCCGCCGTGGAGAAACATCACCGCTCCGCCAAGCCCGTCGAGAGTGGCCGTCTCCTGACCCGTCGCCGCATTCCACAGCTTGACCATGGTCCCGGCTGCGGAGGCGACCATGCTGTCATCCGGAGAGAAGGCCACCGACCGTATCCCTCCGTCATGCCCCTCCAGGGTGGCTGTACTCGTCCCGCTGGCCACGTCCCACAGCCTGACCGTCGTTCCCGCTCCGGCGGCGATAGTGCCGCCATCGGAAGAGAAGGCCACGGAGGTCACCGAGGCATCGGGTATCAGGGCCAGCTCACGGGCCGTCGATGCATCATAGACCCAGACGCCGATGTCGGTGGCCACGGCGAAGCGATGACCATCGGGGGAGAAGACGACGGGAGCAGCCCCCCATCCCGTGGCGCCCTTGCCCAGGCGCGCCGTCGCAGGGTCGGGCAGGTGCCACTTCAGAGGATCTCCATCCCCGATGGGAGGAAGAGGCCTCTCGACGGCAGTGGCCCCGAAGACCACGGGATCGGACTCGTGGAGCCTCGCCTCGACGGTGACTTCTCCCGCGCCGGGGCCAAGGGTCAGGCGGCTTTCCGCACGGCCGCTGGCATCGGTCTCCGTGTTCTCCAAGGTGAACCTGCCGCCGAGTCTGCCATCGCCCTGCGCCACGGTGAATCTGACAGGTTGTCCCGCCATGGCGTTTCCGTACTGATCCTGCGCTTCAACCACC
>CAZEHQ010000114.1:924-13701 GCA_964512165.1 uncultured Gemmatimonadaceae bacterium
GTCCGTCTCCCGAGATCATCACCAGCCCGTGGGGACGAGGCTGCAGCCACTCCGAGGCATCCCACAGCTCGACCCCCTTCCGGGTTCCGGACACCAGGGTCCGGCCATCGGCCGAGAAGTCGACTGCCTGGACGAATGCGCCGTCCGGGAGGATGTCGATCGGAACCCGTGTCCCCGCGTCCCAGAGCCTGACCACGTACCCCGAGGCGCAGGCGAGGGTGGCCCCATCCGGAGAGAACGCCATGGACCTGACGATCCGCCGGTGCTCCAGAGCGGCCACATCCCTCCGGGTCGCCACGTCCCAGAGCTTGACGAGGCCATCCGTCCCCGAGGCGGCCAGAGTGGCGCCATCGGGGGAATAGGCCAGCCGGTTGACCCACTCTCCGTGTCCTGCGAGGACGGCCAGGTGGGCGCCGGTTGCGTCCCAGAGGTGGACCCGGGGACTCCAGGTGGCGGTGGCGATGGTGGCGCCGTCGGGAGAGAAGGCCACGAAGGAAACCAAGTCATCATGACTGAGGACGGCGGACTCCGTCTCTGTCTCCAGGTTCCACAGGGTGACGGTCTTGTTCGATGACACGGCGCCCAGGGTGGCGCCATCGGGGGAGAAGGCCAGAGAGGCGGAGATTCCGGGCCGGCCTTCCAGGGTGGCGGTGATGCTCCGGGTGGACACGTCCCACAGCCTGAACGTGCCATCGTGCGACCCGGTGGCCAGGGTGGTGCCGTCCGGCGAGAACGCCACCGATGATGCGGGGGCATCCCCGAAGCTGGCCACCAGCTCCTGCGTCTCCGCGTCCCAGAGCCCGAAGAGGGAGTTGGTCGTCGCGGCAAACGAGGTTCCCTCGGGGGCGAAGGCCAGAGCGGAGACCACCCCGGGTTCCTCCAGCGAGCCGACATGGAGGGGAGAGAGCTGATGCACGACGAAGCCCGATACAGCCCTCCTGCCGTACTGGTCAACGGCCTCGACGCCAAGGGGGTGAACGACGGGATCCGAGAGACTCGTGAGGCGCTCCGAAGGAACGGAGCCGTCGTAGTCGAATTCAACGGCCGCCGAGCTCTCCCCCGAGAAGGCGCGGAAGGCCAGTACTTCGAGGTTTCCGGCGGCGAAGTGGGGGGGGTTGGTCACGCCGTAGAGGGTTACCTGATGGAGGCCCGCCGATCCACCGACTCCGAGGCGCACGGGGATGCTGCTCGAACCGGCCGGGTACTCGGGAGGGGAGGTGAAGTCGATGGCCGTCGCCGGCGACTCCTGCGCCCGGGGGACATCGGGGTTGAAGTAGGGATGCACCGTCAGGAGGTTGGCATTGCATGCGGACAGGCGGCCCCAGGAACCGTAGGACATGATGTTCGTGTCGTCCCTGAAGTCGTGGGACAGCCCGAAGACATGGCCCAGCTCATGTGCAGCCGTCCCCCAGCCAAAAGAGGCCGGAACGACTGCGGCCCCGAAGGGTTGGCCGTGCACACGCCCTATCAGGGCAATACCTCCTGCGGGTCCGGCGGGTGAGGGTATCACATCCAGGCTCAGGTCGAGGACGACGAGTTCGATGTCCCCTCCTCCGACGAAGGGTCGCCTGGCCTCCGACTCGGCGCCGCCGTTCTCGACATAGTGCTCGTCGGCATGCTCTCCATCCACACGGTGGACGAGCGGCTCTCCCTGGGGGTCCGTCTCATACTGGAAGGTCAGATCCCCGTGACCGTGCTCCCGCATCTGCTGCGCGAAGAAGGTCTGGATCTGCACGATGGCAGCCTTCATCGAATCGACCACCTCGGGGCGGAAAGGGCGGTCCTCGGGACGGAAGTAGATCAACCTCACGGTGCGTTCCGGCCAACCCGTAGGAGCCGCCGGTTTGGCGGAGGGGCCATGGTCGGCCTCGTCCTCGTGGACGACCCGGCAGAACGGCACATGCCCGGAGTACGGGTCGGTTGAAGCATCAGCGGCCGGTATCGCGGAGAGGAGGAACCCGCTCAGGGCAAGTGAGCGCAATCCATGCAGTGGTCGCTCGTTCACAGGGTTTTGTCTCTTGCGTCGAGTAGGGGAGCCTCCCGCCTCGGAGGAGCACCTGAGAGAAGCCGCCGCGCCCTGGATCTGGGCGAAGCTGGCCCGGCGGCTGGAACGGCAAGGCCGATTGCCTCCCGGCCTCTGTCAAGGTAGTCTTCCGACATGGGCAGCGACACGGACACCATCATCGTCGGCGGCGGCATCTGGGGCCTCAGCACCGCCTGGCACCTCGCCGAACGCGGCGCCGGGCCGGTGCGAGTTCTCGAGCGCAACCCCGAGGTGGCGGCGGAGACGACCCCCCGCGCCGCGGGACTGGTAGGCCAGGTGCGCAGCTCGGCGGCCATGTGCCGGGCCATCCGCTACGCCCTCGACCTGCTCTCCGGCTTCGGCGAGCGGTCCGGCCACGACCCGGGCCTGCGCCGGCCGGGGAGCCTGCTCGCGGCCCTGACTCCGGAGCGGATGGCGGCCTACGAGGGCCTGATCGAGCGCGCCCGGGCCAGCGGCGTCGAGGCCGCCTTCGTCTCCCGCGGCGAGATGGAGCGGCTGTGCCCCGGCATGGACGTCGCCCGCCTCGAGGGCGGCTGCTACGTCACCGGCGACGGCTACGTCGACCCCGGACGGTGCGCCCGCGCCTACGCCGCCGCCGCCCGCGACCTGGGGGTCCGCATCGACGGCTCCGCCGAGGTGACGGGTCTCGATGTCGAGGGCGGCGCCGTGCGCGGCGTGAGCACCGCCGCCGGAACGATCGCCGCCGACCGCGTGGTCCTCACCGCCGGCCCCTGGACCAGCCGGCTCCTGCGCCGCTTCGGCGCCGAGGAGCTGCCCCTGCAGACGATCCGCCACCAGCGCGCCCGTACCGCCGCCGCCGGGGTCTCCGCCGACCACCCGGTGGTCCGCGTCACCGAGGTGAGCTGCTACGTCCGCCCGGAGCGCGGCGGCTACCTCTACGGTTTCTTCGAGCCGGACCCGCACCTCGTCGATCTGGACGAGGGCTTCCGCACCTCCGACCTGCCCGAGCCGCGCGCTACCATCGCCGGGGCCGCGGACCGGCTGGCCCCCCTCTTCCCGTCCCTGCCCGGGCTGCAGGTGGCCGAGTACTCCCAGGGGGTCACCTCCTTCGCGCCCGACGGCAGCTACCTGCTGGGGCCGGTGCCGGCGGTGGAGGGGCTCTACGTGGCCTCGGCCTGCGCTGCCCTCGGCATCGCCGGGTCCGCCGCCGTGGGCCGCTGGCTGGCGGGATGGGTGCTCGACGGGGAGCCGGGGGAGGATCTGGCGGAGTTCGGTCTCGGCCGCTTTGGCGAGCGCGGCCGCGACCGTGAATGGGTGCGCCGCGAGAGCCGCGACTTCTACGCCACCTACTACGACGTCCGCTGACAGGAGGCGACGCGATGGCAGACCTGAACGGCCAGGTGGCCGTGGTCGTGGGCAGCAGCTCGGGAATGGGGAGGGCGGCGGCTCGGGCCTACGCGGGAGCCGGGGCGAAGGTCGTGCTGGCCGCTCGCAGCGCAGGCAAGTTGGAGGCCCTGGCCGCCGAGATCGGCGACGGGGCCCTGGCCTGTCCCGCCGACGTGACCGAACCGGCCCAGGTGGACGCCCTCGCGCGCACCGCCCTCGACGCCTTCGGCCGCATCGACGTGCTGCTCTACGCCACGGGGACCAACATCCCGGAGCGCAGCCTGCAGGTGCTCTCCCGCGAGACCTGGGACGACATGATCGCCACCAATCTCACCGGCGCCTTCCACTGCACGAAGGCGGTGCTGCCGGCCATGCGCAGCCAGGGCTCGGGGCTGATCATCTACCTCTCCTCGGGGTGCGTGCAGAAGCCGGATGTCTCCGGCGTCGCCTACCAGGCCACCAAGTGCGGGATCTCCGGCCTCGCCCACGGGACCTTCGAGGAGGAGCGCGAGAACGGCATCCGCACCACCGTGATCTTCCCCGGCCTGTGCGACACCCCCCTGGTCCTGCAGCGGCCGACGCCGACCCCGCCCGAGGTGATGGCCAAGGCCCTGCAGCCGGAGGACGTGGCCGACGCCTGCCTGTACGTGGCCGCCACGCCGGGCCGGGCGCGGGTGCCCGAGCTGGTGCTCCTGCCCGCGGGCCTGTAGTTCCCCGGGCCTGTCAGGGGGCCCCGGGCGTCACCTTCTCCAGATAATCGACCAGCCGCTGCCGCGCCGGGCCGTCCCCGTGGATCTCCAGCCCGACGCGCGCCCAGGCCAGAGGCGTGGTCCCGTGCTCGTCGTCCACCGCCGCCGGGTCGGCCCCGGCCTCGACGAGGAGTCGCGCCAGGCCTGCCGTGGCGCACAGGTGCAGGGGCGTCTGCCCCATGTCGGCCCGCGCGCCGACATCGGCGCCGCGTCGGATGAGGACCGCCGCCAGGGCGCCGTGTCCGCCGTGGACGGCGGCATGCAGGGGGGTCCCCACCACCTCGTTGACCCCGATGCGGCCGCGGAAGCCGAGGGCCGCGGGATCGGCGTCGATGCGGCGCAGCAGCCGCTCGGTCCAGCCGAGGGCGGCGAGCTGACAGGGGTCGGGGGAGGCGCCGCGCTCGATCAGCAGGGCCGCCACCGACCGGCCCCGGGGGCCGCGGCCGAGGGCCGAGTCCAGCGGCGTGGCGCCCCGGGAGTCGACGCTCTGCAGGGAGGCGCCGCCCTCCAGAAGGAGCTCGGCCACGGGGCGGGTGGCGGCGAAATGCAGGGGCGGCGCCCCGTCGAGGGCCGGCGCCGCGGCCAGGGCGGGGTCCTTCTCCAGGAGCCGCGCTACGGCGGCGGCATCGCCGAGCAGGGCGGCGGCGGCGATGTCGAGGCGGGCGCCGCACGCCAGCAGCAACTCCGCCACCTCGCGGTGGTCCCGGTGGGCGGCCAGCTGCAGGGGGCTCCAACCGTAGCCCTCGATGTCGCCCTCCACGTCTGCGCTGCGATCCAGCAGCAGGCGGGCGATCTCCAGCCGTCCCTGCTCGGCGGCCAGTTGCAGCGGGGCGGGGCGGCCGCCCCACCGCGGGTGCGGCCCCGGCTCGTCGATGGCTCCCCCATCCAGGTCGAGGGCCGCGGCCGCGGCGGCCGGGTCGCCGCGCCAGACGGCTTCGCGCAGCCGGCAGCCGGCGGTCTCGCGCCGCTGGCGGGAGTCACGGGGAGGCTCGGAAGGAGGCATGTGGAAGTCGTACGCGATGACGCCCGGAGTTCGCCGGGGGAGGGCGCAATCTACCGGAGCGCCGCGAGAAACGGCAAACCGCCTTGCCGGGATCTCTCCCTTCGGCGACTATCGAGCCATGGACCGACCGGCTGAACCGCTCTGGCACAACCTCGCCCGGCCCTTGCTCGACACCAGCGTGCACCCCTTGCGCTATGTCCTGCGCGCGTGGCCGCTGGCCATGGCGCCGACCCTGGCCATGGCCCTGGTCCTGTCGATCGTGTTCCAGCTGCTCGGGCACGATCTCTTTCTCGGCGAGGACCCCATGGCGCCTCTGAGGGCGATGTCGCCGTCGCTGTTCCTGCTGATGGTCGTCCTCTTCGCGCCCTTGGCCGAGACCCTGCTCATGGCGCCCCTGCTGGCCCTGCTCATGCGCCTGTGGCGGGGCCGCCGGCTGCCGGTTGCCCTGTCTTCGGCGGCGGTGTGGGCCTTCCTGCACTCCCTCAGCGCCGTCGCCTGGGGGCTGTGCATCTTCTGGACCTTCCTGGTGTTCTCCATCGCCTGGCTGGCCTGGAGACCGCGCTCCTGGGGGCACGCCTACTTCGTCACCGCCGCGATCCACACTCTCCAGAACGGGGTGGCCGGCCTGGCCATTGTGCTGGTCTGACCGGCAGGACGCTCGGTGGCTTCGCCGATCGTCTCTGTGTCCCTTTTGTGTCCCCCAGGTCATTGGACTACAATCATTGGCCGACCCGGACGAACTGCAGCATCCTTCCGGACCCCGAAGGGCAGCCCATGTTGCAGATGGGTTGCCCTTTCGTCTTTCGGGCCCGGAAGGCAGCTGCATCGCCGATGGAGGCTGCGGCCGGGCTCTTTGTTCCACGCCCCAAAGGGAGGTAATCTGATGAAAATCCTGAATCGGTGTCTTGCCATCCTGGCCGCCGCGGCCCTGCTCTGGCCGGGATCTGCCCACGCCCAGGGGACCGGCGGCGTGACCGTCACCGTGGTCGACGAGGCCGGCGGGCAGGCCCTGCCGGCGGCCGCGGTCTTCATCGAGGCCATCGATGTCGGCGGGTTCTCCGACGAGGAGGGCCGGTTGACCCTCCGCAAGGTGCCCGCCGGCGAGCACATGGTCGCCGTCGAGCTGATCGGCTACGAGAGCACCAGCACCACCGTGATGGTCGTCGCCGGAGAGACCGCGACGGTCGAGGTTCAGCTGACGGCCAGCGCGGTCCAGTTGGAGGAGGTGGTGGTCACCGGCACCGCGATCAAGGACTCGCACATCAGCTCGACCTACGCTGTCGCCGTCACCGGCCGCGACGAGATGGCCGAGCAGGGCTCGCCGCAGGCGGTCGATTTCTTCAAGAACCTGAGCGCCAGCCACGGGGTGATCGGCGAGCGCAGCAGCTGGTACAACGCCAACCAGGCCGCCACCCTCTCCGAGAGCATCGCCAACGTCAACCTGCGCGGCCTCGGAGCCTCGCGGACCCTGGTGCTGATCAACAGCCGGCGCCAGACCTACGTGCCGGCGCGCCTCATCGGCGGACGCTTCGTCGACGTGAACGCCATCCCTTCCATCGCCCTGGACCGCGTGGAGGTCCTCAAGGAGGGGGCCGCCGCCATCTACGGGTCTGACGCGGTGGCCGGGGTCGCCAACTTCCTGACCCGCTCAGACTTCACGGGTTTCGAGGTTTCCGCCGCGCACGAGTACCTGGCCGGTGCGGGCGACTCCGACGTGGGCGCCATATGGGGCGGCCGGTTCGGCGGCGCCCATGCGGTCGTCTCCGCGGAGTGGCGGGGGCGCAGCGAGCTGCCTTCCACCGAGAGGGACTACCTGCTGCAGCCGTGGCACGGCGGCGGCCAGCGCCTCGGATGGTCGAGCCTGGGGAACCCGGGCACCTTCGCCGTCGGCGCCCCGGCTCCGTGGACCGCTGCCATCCACGCCCCCGACTGCGAGTCCTTCGGCGGCTTCCGGGAGTCCTGGACCTGCCGCTTCCGCTACCAGCAGTACGAGAACCTGATCGAGGAGATGAGCCATACCCGCGCTTTCGCGGAGATCAACGGCGCCCTCGACAATGGGATGGAATACCACGTCGAGGGTTTGTTGGCCCGGGCCGACATCCCCAACTGGTACACCACTCCTTCGTACCCTCCCTTCCCGCTGACGGACACGAGCATCATGGAGGTGGCGGCCGACCACCCGGGCCGGGAGGCCTTCTGCGAGGAGTACGGCGCCGCCGACGGAGACCTGTACTACGCCGAATGCCAGGCCGGCGAGAACTGGTATTTCAACGGCCGCCCCTTCGGCAACTCGGGTCCCGGACGCATCCTGGGCCGCGACTCCAGCACGATGCGTCTGGCGGCTTCGGCAAACGGCGACTTCGTGTCCATCGGCGGTCGGGAGACCCAGTTCGACCTGGGCCTCTCCTACTCCCGCACCGAGGGCAACTACAACCTGCCGGGCGTGTACATCGAGCGCCTCTTCCTCGGCTTCCGCGGTTTCGGCGGACCCGACTGCGGCGTCGGCGTGGAGGCGGATCCCGGGTCCCTGGCCGGGATGCGGCTCGGCCCGCTCAGCGGCCAAGTGGCCGGCCAGGGCAACTGCCAGTACTACAACCCCTTCGGCAATGCCATCGAGTTCACGGACCAGCATGGCTCGGCCTATGCGACCCGGGCGAACCCCGGTTTCCGCCCGAACCTCGCCAACAGCCCCGAGTTGCGGCATTGGCTGGCAAACAACGAGGTCGATCTGCAGAGCACGGCGGACATGCTGGTTGCCGATGCTACGCTCACCGGAACCTGGATCGAGGACGTGGCCAGCTACGCCACGGGCTACCAGTTCCGCCTGCTGAACGCCAGCGGCGATCCCAACGACGCGGGCGACGTGACCATCAACCCCTGCCCGGTCGTGGGTGATGACACCTGCTCGGCCGAGGACAGGTTCGGTCCCTATGCCTTCACCAACGTCAACAACCCCTATGACGTATCGCAGACGGTGCACCGTCTCTTTGCGGAGATCCCCCTGAGCCTGGGGTCGCGCTTCGACACCCAGCTGGCCGCCAACTACGAGTTCCACGACGTGGCGAGCAGCTTCGATCCCAAGGTCGGGTGGCGCTACCAGATCGCCGAGTCCTCCACCCAGTCCCTGTTCCTGCGCGGCTCGGTGCAGACGACGTTCCGCACGCCGTCGCTGGACGACGTGAACGAGAGCCCCCTGTCGACGCTCGAGTGGATCAACGAGACGGGCGCCTACCAGACGGTGGATCGCATCGGCAGCAAGGACCTCAAGCCCGAGCGGGCCTTCACCTACAACGCGGGCCTCGTCTTTGCCACGGAGGCCGGCCTCGATGCGACGGTCGACTACTGGAGCTACGACTTCAGCGATGTCATCGGTGCCATGCCGCACGGAGCGATCACCGCCCTGTACGATGAGAACAACGAGGCCCTGAAGCAGTTCATTGTCTGCCCGGACGGGATCGGCACCGGCACCTGCGAGGCCTCCGCGCTCGAGCGGGTGCAGGTCGACATCGTCAACTGGCCGGGGGTGAAGACTTCGGGATTCGACGTGCACCTGGGGGCGCGGAGGCCAGCGGGCATGGGACAGCTCTCCGCCAGCCTGGACGGTAGCTACATCCTCGAGTACGAGACCAAGGCCTTGATGCTGGGGGACCTGGAGCTACAGGAGGGCGGTGATGCCGCCGGCTACCTGAACTTCGGCAACCCCATCGCCACCTCCCTCCCCAAGCTGAAGGGGCGGGCATCGGCCGGCTATCACTGGAATGCCTACGGCCTCGTGAGCTACCTGAACTACATCTCGTCCTACGAGGACCGGGGGTCGCTGGACTCCGGCAATGAGGCCATCAGCGACCTGTTCGGCACCATCGAATCCTTCGTCACCTTGGACGTGAGCTTTCTGTGGAGCCTGCCCATGGGCGCCAGGATGGTGCTCTCGGGGATGAACCTGCTCGACACCCGGCCGCCCCTGGTCAACATCGAGCAGGCGTACGACGGCTTCACCCACGATCCCAAGGGCCGGCGGATCAAGCTGTCGGTCACCTGGGGACTCGGCGGCTGATCCCGTGACCGGCGGCGTCCAGGTCGGTGGGGTGGTCCTCGCCGTCCTGGGCGCCGCTTCCATCTGTCATGCCCACGGTGCGGGGGAACTGGAGCCCGGGCCCATGAACGTCACGGTCGACGTCAAGCCGCTGCAGCCCCACAAGGGCACCACCCTCGCCTCCTGCCTCCATCCCTTGATGGCCGCCGCCGGCCGCCCCGAGTGGACGATGGCGCGCCTCCAGGGCGTTCTGGGCCACGCCTTCCAGTTCGCCATGGAGGAAGGGGGCGGCATGGTCTTCCACGACAACCTCGACTGGAGCCTGGCCGTGGACCTGCTGCCGGAGCTGGGCCGGTTCCGCGTGTACGAAGCCAACGACAAGAGCGCCGATGTCGACTGGCCGGCGCTGAGGTCCGAGGGGCGGGATGCCGCCGTGGCCAGCCTGGAGCGCGGGATCCCGGTGCTGGTGTGGCAGCCCATGAGCCTGGAGCAGAAGGAGAGCGATCACCCCGCTCACCACGCCTACTGCTGGGGGCTCATTGTCGGCTACGACCCCGAAGGCGAGACCTACACCGTCCGCCACCCCTTCGTCGAGGTCGACTACGTCGTGCGCTACGACGCCCTCGGACCCGGCGATCCCGGCGGGTGGTTCAACGTGACCGTCTGGGAGGCCCCCACCGAGGCGGACGAGCGGGCCACGCACCTCATGGCCCTGGGCAACGCCGTCGCCTTGGCGGAGGGGACGCGCTTCGAGCAGGCCGGCCGCCCCCAGGCGCGGCCCCAGGGCCTGGCCGCCTACGAGGCCTGGGTCGCGGCCTTCGACTCGGCCGCCGTGATCGACCAGCCCTCGCGCCATCATGCCAAGATCCTGACCTGGCGGCGGGAGCTCGCCGCCGACTACATGCGCGAGCTGACCGGCCTGCTGCCCGAAGCGGCGGAACCGCTGGCAGCGGCGGCGGACGACTACGACCGCGAGCACCGGGCGCTGCAGACCCTGTCCGCCCTTGTGGAAGCCGCCCATCAGCGGGGGGAGTACACCGCCGACGAGCTGGCCGAGGCCCGCCGGCTGATCGCCGCGGCCCTGGAGGCCGACCGGGCGGCCGTGGGCCGGATCGAGGCGGCGCGGGCAATCCTGGACGGGTCCTAGCGGCGCATGCCCGGCCCCCATCGCGCACTTACGAAAGCCACACCGCTTTCTGCGGCGCGCCTGACTTTCAGCGCGATGACTTCTGCCAGATCAAGGGCACCCGACAGGACCTCGTGCAGATCGAGTCCATCCATGCATACGACACTCCTGCGGCGCCCAGATGCGTGCAGCCCATCCTCGGTGAAGCCGTTAAGGAGGCGCGCGCAGACAACCCGTAGGCGTCGAAGAGGTCCTTCAGGAACTTCTCGAAGGCATAGCCGCGAGCCTGAGGGTCCATGGTGGAGACCTTGAAGAACTCCGCGAAGGTCCGATTCCTGAAATCCAGCACATAGCCGTCTTCCATGTCGAACACTCTGTCGATGATCGACATGTCCCTGGAGCGGATCCCGACACTTGGCGCCGCGGTCACGGATCACCTCCAGCCCAAGGCCGAGAGCCAGGCGTCCACCTGCCCGAAGGCGTCCTGCTGCCATTGGTCGGCGGTACGATCTCCGAGCAAGTCAGGCCGGTCGACGAACTGCCGCACGCTGATCGGCCCGAAATCGTCCGGCTGGCGGAACTTCTCCGATATGTGGAGATAACCCGTCCTCGCCGTCTTGAGGTCGAGGAGCGGCTTCGTTGCCGCGGCGAGGGCTTCGACGCCGCCCGGGAAGTTGCGGATGCTGTAGTAGATGTCGTAGGCATCCTTTTGCTTTGCGCGTTTCGTGATGGCGTAGCCCTTCATGGCCAGCAGTGCGGGTATGGACGCGACGGCGATCTGAACGCGGTTCACCCCGCCGCCGGGCATGTCGCCGTCGATGGCGACGACCCGATAGAACCTCAGGGCAAGGTCGGCGCCGTCGGCCCGCTGCACAGCGAAGTTGGCCACGATCGGAGGGACGCTTCTTGCGATCGTGGCGTCGCGCGGCATCAGGAAGTCGACGACGACGTCGATATCGCCTCCGCCGTCCCGAGCGGGTACGGTGCGCACGAGTTGGAAGCGGCGCAGGCCCTCCCGTTGGCGGTAGCCCTGCTTCAGGAGCGACTCGACAAGCTGCACGTATTCCCCATCGCCCAAGGCTTCCGCGTCGAGACTCAGATCAACGTCCAGGGTTCCGATGTGCGGCATATCGGCATCGCTCAGCAGCAGCCAGGGAACGGCGCCACCGATCACGGCAAACTTGCCTTGGAAGGTTCCGAGAATCTGGCCGATCTCGACCAGCACCGACTTGACGGCAACGGTCGTGCGGTCGTCGTAGTCGGAGGCGTACTGGGGCTCTACTTCAGCCATGGGAAGAACTCACCAGCCAGGTGATCCGCAGCCTCGCGCTCGCGGTCACTGCCCTTCCAAAGATCGAGATAGGTTACGATCGGGCTCGTGCAGAACACGTTTGGCCCCGGTTCGCTCGCGTCGTCGAACAAGCTCTCATCTGCAGGGACGTGCAGGACTACATTCGCTCCCCCTGTGGCGGGCGTCAGCTCCAACCCTTCTCTCAGCACCTCCGCACCAGGTTCATCGGCATAGAAGGTCAGGGTTCCGCTCCGGCTGAAGGGCGCAAGCCACTGCGTAGCGGAGTGCAGCGAGAAGATCGCACGCGGGCCCCCACTGTACGGGTTGAGCTTGCCCCGCAGCCGCTCGTCAAGCTGCCTTCCATGGAGATGGGTGTATCCGGTGATGGACTGGCCGGCCGGGCGGCGATAGTTCTCGCGCCACGTTTGCAGCAGGGCGTCCGGCTGGACTCACGTGGCCATAGCTCGCCCTGGCCTGTGTCGCCAGATCGGCGACGCGCCATGCTCGATCCGGGTCGCGCAGCAGGACGCGCAAGATGGCGGCCGCCTTCGGGGTGAAGATGGAGCGCAGCGTACGGGCCTCGGAGCGGGGCCTTTGTGTGACCGCGCGTTCGATGTAGACGGTGTCGAATGCGAGCCACGCATTCCCGACCAGATCCAGGTAGGCGACCTTGTGGTCGGTACAGATGGCCCGCGACTCCGGCGACAGGTAGGGAGTCACGAGCATCGGTATAGGGCGCCAGCCGGCGTTTGCTTCACTGGACCGGCGCAATTGCGCCACGCAACTCTCGAGTCGATAGACTGCCGCACGGGCAAAGCGGGGGGCCCCATTCGACTTGACCTCGATGAGGAGACCATAGCAGAGCCCACCATGGCGAAAGCGGACCCGTCCATCGATCTGGAGGTTGGCTCCAACTCGCTGTTCAAGATCGACCGAATCGACCTCCAGGCTCGGCACCGCGCCGAGAAAGTCGCGAACGGCGGCCACAGCCTTCGGATTCAGAGATTTCATTGAATCGATATGTTTCATCATGTGATGAAAATAGCACTTATAGTGAAAAGAGCAAGGCCCACTTTTTAGGAGCAACCCACGTCCTGGCAGTTGCTTGGGGCAGGTCCTTCGAAGGGCAGGAGCTGACCTGAGGAGGCAGGGGTGTTCATCTGCGAACACCCCTGTGCCGAAAC
>CAZEHQ010000115.1:0-6957 GCA_964512165.1 uncultured Gemmatimonadaceae bacterium
ACTACGGCCAGTGGCGGGGCATCGCCGGCGACGCCAGCGTCGGTGCGCCCAACGTGTACGGCGCCCACCACGGCGGCTTCCTGCCGACCCAGAGCCGGGACTCCTCCAGCTTCGGCTCGTGGTTGCTGGCCGGCCCCGGCGTCAAGGCGGGCTACGAGCGCCCGGCGGACAAGCTCGGCTACATCCACGCCGCCGACGTGGTGCCCACCTTCTGCCACCTCCTCGGCGCCGAGGCGCCGGCCCAGAGCCAGGGCACCGTGGCGCGGGACCTGCTCCAGGGGTTCGAGATGGAGCGGGAGCGCCAGGCTCCCAACTCGACAACTGTCGAGGCCATGAAGGAACTGGAGGAAGGCAGGGGCCAGCGCTTCGACAGTGCCGAGGAGTTGCGCCGAGACCTCGGCATCTGAAGTGTTGGCCCCTGCCCGCTCCTCCCAGCTCAGGAGCTGCCCTGCCGCGCCTCCCGGCGCTCCCGCAGGCGGCGGGCGTAGGGCGTCTCGACGCCGTAGCGGCGGCACAGCCGGCTGAAGCTGCGCGGGTCGATGCCGAGGGCCCGGCCGGCGCCCTCGTTGGCCGAGTACAGGCGGGCGGCTCGTTCGATGCGCTGCCGCTCGATGGGGCCTTCCCCCCGGCTCATGTCTCGTACACAGCCTCTCCGCGGTGCAGCCGCTGGGCGATCTGCAGCGTCTGCAGCAGCTCGCGCTGGGTCGGCGCCTTGGCCGCCAGGTAGCGGGCGGCAGCCACCATCAGGATCCGCCGCTCGCCAACGTCGGTGCGCTCGCCGTGCTGGCGGATGGCGGCCTCCAGCATCTGGAAGCTGTGGAACTCGGCGTCCTCCCTTACCAGAGACTCGGCCAGCGCCCGGAACAGCGGTTCCGCTTCACCCCCTGACACCAGGTAGCCGGAGACCAGCCGCCCGGCTTCGTCGACCTGCTGCTGCTGGTCGAGCAGCCGCAGGTACTCCTCCAGCGCCTCGCCGGGGTCCGCCGCGGCCGCTCCCTCGTCGGGCAGGCGTGCGGGCGGGACGTTGAGGAAGCGGTCGAGGTAGACCCGCATCGCCCCGTGATAGACGCCGCGCAGCATCTCCGGCGACTCGGCCCTCTTCAGCATCTGGTGGAGGGCGTTGGCGTACGAGAAGGTGTGGAGCACCGCGATCCAGTCGGAGAACTCGTTGTTCACGTGGAACCGGGTGATGCGCATGGCCGCGGCCATCGTCACCGCCCGTGCCAGTTGCACGGGGCGCGCGCCCTCCTTCAACGCCGCGTTCAGCTCCTCCACGATCGCGTGGGGATCGTCCTGCAGGAGCGTCTCGGTGAACTCGCCACCGCCTTGCCATTCCTTCGCCCGGCCTTCCTCTAACAGTTGATCCAGCGACTCGAAGGTATCCCCCAGCAGCGTCACCAAGTCGACGGGGGAGCGCCAGCTGTTCTGCTCCTCGCTGCGCTGGGCGGCGCTCAGCTGGCGGATGAGCGAGGGCAGGACATCGGCCGCGTGCTCCCAGCCGATGCGGTCGAGGAGCTCGAAGGCCTTGTTGATGAAATCGATGACGTGACCGCCTTCGAGGTAGAAGTGGTCGGTCGCCGCCGCCACCATCATCTCCGCCAGGTCGGCCGGGCTCGAAGGGCCCTCGATGGCGGCCAGCAGGGTGCGCTCGGCGCCGTCGGCGTTGCGCACCTCGATGAGGTACCGGAACCACCGCCGGAGCGCGTCGGGGGGGATCTCCCTGCTCTCGAGAGGCCGCAGCGGCACCCGCGGCGGCTGGCCGCTGGTGTCCGACGCCACGTGCAGGATCCCCTGGTAGAGGGGGGCGATGCGCTCGTCGCCTTCGAGGTGGTCGCCGACGTTGGCCATGGCCGAGAGGATCGTCATGCCGTTGGACCACCCGGAGCGCCGCCGGCGCGCTCCGTAGAGGCCGCTGGCCCGCACCACCTCGTCCGGGTCGGCCCCGGCGCGCAGGAGGGCCACCACGGCCTTGGCCATCACCAGCCGGATGTTCTGGTCCATGCCCTCCTCGAGCCGGCGCAGACCGCCCTCGACCGGGTCGCGAGGGGACGCGGAGACGTCGACGTACACGCGCCCGTCCCGGACCTCGACCGGGAAGACCGCGGCGTCGTCGGCAAAGAGGTCGAAGGTGCAGCCGCTCTTCAGGTCGAACCGGGCGTGGTGCCAGTGGCAGGTCAGGATGCCGTCCTCCACGGTGCCGCGATGCAACGGGAAACCCATGTGGGGACAGCGGTTGTCGACGGCGTGGAGGTTCCCGTCGGAGTGGAAGACGACGATCGGTACGGGTCCGCCCGAGACCAGGACTCGTCCCTTGTGCCTGATCTCCTCCAGGGTCCCCGCCTCCAGCGATTTCGCCTCCGGCTTCTGCATGATTCTCTCCTTTCGCTCGGCGGCTCTCCATGAGCCGTGGACCGAACCTGCAACTTCAAGTATACTTGAAGTCAAGGAGAATCTTCCCATGGCCGAGATTGCGGAGTCCCTGACCATCGGTGAGGTGGCTGCCCGAAGCGGAGTCGCCGCGTCCGCCCTGCGCTTCTACGAGGAGGAGGGACTGATCTCGTCAGAGCGGACCGGCGGCAACCAGCGGCGCTATCCGCGGGCGGTGCTGCGCCGCGTCGCCGTCATCCGGGCAGCCCAGAGGATCGGCGTGTCCCTCCGCGAGATCCGCTCGGCCCTGGACGGCCTCCCCAGCGGGCGCACGCCCAACAAGGCGGAGTGGGCGAAGCTGTCGAGGGGCTGGAGGGATCAGCTCGAGGAGCGGATCGAGACGCTGGAGAGGCTGAAGGAGAGCCTGACCGGCTGCATAGGCTGCGGCTGCCTGTCCCTGCGGACGTGCTCGCTCTTCAACCGGGAAGACGAGATGGCGTCCCGCGTCGACGGCAGCGCCCTGATGGGAAGGCCCGCGGCGAGACGCAAGTCCTCCGGGTGACCGCGCCGGGGAGCACCGACCTTGCAGTGAGACAGCACCGGCCATGTGCCTTGTGGCGATACGTGAACTGCCGGCCGGTTAGGCAGTAGTGGTCGATGATCAGCGTGTGCCGCCTGGCAGGCCGTTGATGAAGTCGGTTGACAGAGACACCCCTGACATGTACAGTAAGCCGGTACATATCACAAGGAGAACGAATGACCACGATCACGACCTATACCCAGGCCAGATCGGAGTTGGCGTCGCTCTGCGACGAAGTCGCCTCGTCTCGCGAGCCCGTGATCATCCGGCGTCGCAATGCCGAAGACGTCGCCCTGGTCTCCGCGGAGGAATTGGCCAGTCTCCTCGAGACCGCTCATCTGCTCAGATCGCCCAGGAACGCCCAACGCCTTCTCACGGCGATCAACCGCGCACTGGGCCAGAGGTTGTCTCCATCCTCGGTTGAGGATCTCCGCAGGGAACTCGGTCTTGTCCAAGAAGGGGAATAGGAGAGAGCCCAGTCGCCGGTGGATCGGGGTATTCCATCCCGAATTCGTCGAAGATCTGCGCTACTGGGTAAACACCAACCGAAAGACGGCCCTTCGCGCCTTTGATCTGATACAGGCCACTCTCCGCGATCCGTTTTCGGGTATCGGCAAACCGGAACCCCTCAAGTATCTCCCGTCCGGAACGTGGTCGCGGCGCCTGACGGAAGAGCATCGCATAGTGTACATGGTGAGCGAAGGACGTGTGGACTTCCTGCAGGCGCGGTACCACTACTGACAACGCCTGCCGCCGCAACGGACTGACCTTCCTCGACGGCGCCGGCCCCGGCGAGGTGGCGGGGCGCATCGCGTCCTGTCCGGCCGCAACCCGTGGATCGGGGTATTCCATCGTTCACAGGCTCTGCCGCGCCCACTCCCAGGCCAGGATGACGATCTTCGGGCTCCACTCGCCGATGATGAGTCCCAGGAACAGCGGCTTCAGCGTGTTGTAGAGCCGCGGTCCTCCCAGGCGCAGGACGGCGGTCTTGATCGCCCAGGCGATGAGGATGCTGAGGAACATCTTGTACGTCGCCAGGCTCACTGGAAAGCCGATGGGGTGGAAGGGCCACCACACGAGGCGTTGCCGGGCGAACATCAGCAGCCCCATGACCAGCGCCCCGATGCCGGTGTGGCCCCAATAGCCCCAGTTCGTCCCGGTACTCGTCTGCAGCCGGGCGGCCGCGTCCTGCCACTGGTAGTACCCCTGCTCCTTCAGCGTGTGGGTGATGTTCAGGCCCCCGTGCTCGTAGGCCGTGCCCAGGAAGACGGCCATGCCGCCGCAGATCGACACCGCGATGGCGATCAGCATGCTGGCCAGGAGCATCCGGCGGTGTCGGCGGATGCTCTCCTCCACCACCTTGAGGCTCTGCGCCGCGCAGGTCATCACCAGGATGATCATGTCCGCCGCCCAGGCATAGGTGAACCCGAGGGCGACGATCCCCGTCGGTCCCAGGGCGCGGGTCCCGAGGCCGCCGACGATGGCGTCGGAGGCGATGATGGGACAGGCGAACCAGGGGATCCCGCCTTCGCAGACGACGCGGGTGATCCCCAGGTAGAGGAGGAAGGCCAGCCCCAGGTAGAGGAACGCGATCCAGGCCGGGAGCCCGAGGAGCCAGAGCCAGAAGCAGATGAAGGAGAAGCTGCCGGCGAAGAGGAGGACGGCGGTGCGGTAGGACATGATCTCGTCCCCTTCGCTGGCGTCCACCTCCGACGACAGACCCAGGGCGCGGCGCCCGACGGCCACGATGTGCCTCCGCCCGTTCCACAGGCCGACGACCACCAGGGCGATGAAGGCGCCCAACCCCTCGAAGGAGAAGGTCGTCGGCGAGCGCGTCCACGGACTCATGAGCGGGTCCGTGTCGCCGCCCCCCGTCAGCGTCGAGATGACCTGGTAGGCCATGTAGACGAAGTAGTAGAAGCAGATCCCCAGGGTCACGTCGCGGCGGATGAAGTAGGCGAACCCGAGCATCATGAAGCTGATGCCGAGGCGCACCTGCGCGACCTCGCGGAAGAGGTAGACGTACTGCCCGCCCACGTGGATCGGGTCCAGGGGGTAGTAGCGGGCCAGACCGTTGTTGACGCCGATGATGAAGGGAAGGATGAAACCGAGCCAGAAGATCCAGTTGCGGAACAGGGGCTTGACCAGACCGGGGCGCGCGCCTTCGCCGGCGTCGTCCTGGATCATGGCGATGGGCAGCTGCATCATCGGGTAGACGAGCCGCTCGTGGTCGATCCACTGCTTGCGCAGGATGACGGCGACCGAGACCATGGCGACCCAGAGACACATCGCCATCGGCCCCCAGCCGATCAACAGGACCGGCAGCCACATCCCCCACGGCACCGTGCCGTCGCCGGACCCTTCGTAGAAACCGCGGATGTCCTGGAAGTAATGGGAGGGCACCACCCAGCTCGGAATGTAGGGGATCACCGCCTCGGCCCAGGCGTTCTCCGGGGAGATGTAGTAGGCCATGGAGGTGATGTGGGGCAGCAGGTAGTCGGGCAGGCCGTTGGTGGCGACGCCGGAGCCGACGATCCACATCACGTAGACCTGGGCCAGCTCGGGCGGCGTCAGCACCCAGTCGCGCTTGAGGAGTCCCAGCAGGGGGTTCACGACCAGCGCCATCAGGAACAGCATGAGGTTGGCGCCGATGGTGTAGTGCCAGGTGGAGAAGGCTCCGACGCGGAGGACGTAGGTGGAGTAGTTGAACCCCGCCCCCACGACGATGCACCCGAGGGTGCCGACGATGAGTCCGCGGTAGGTGCAGCCGAAGACGCGGGGTGTGTCCATGCGAGTAGAGGCGACCTCAGCCCGGGCGGTAGTCCAGCTCCACCCGGTTCTCCGGCCCCCGCAGGCCCATGGTGTTCACCGCCCGCGCCCGCAGGCGGTTGCGCCCCGGGCGCAGCTCCCACTCGAAGGAGGAAGCCCTCTCCTCCCATTCCCCCTGGTCAACGCTGACCTCGAAGCGGTCCAGGTGGGGGATGGGGCCCGAGAGCCGCACCGTCAGGGCCGCGGCCGTCTCCGTGTCCTGCAGGTCGATCCGCGTGCGGTTCAGGTCCCAGTAGAAGTCCTCGGGCCGGTTGGTCTGCAGCGAGTACTCGGGATACCTCGGGTCGAGGCTGTCCGTCCACCACAGGTGGCCGTCCCAGTGGTACTGGTCCATCCCCTGCTCCAGCTCCTGCGGCTCGGGGCGGTAGAGGTGGTCGTTGCGCAACGGCATGCCGAAGCGCTGGTAGAGCTGGGCGAACATTGTCCGGAGCCGCTCGTCGGGGACGGGCGGCGGCGGCACGAACTCCAGGTCCTCCATGCGGCCGGCGGCGCCGAGGCGGTGCATCTCCAGGGCGTTGATCGGCACGCCGGCCTCCTCGTACTGGAAGGCGACCTCGTGGCCGGGCAGGAGGCCCGGGTCCTGGAGGATCCACTTGCCGTGCTCGTCGGACCAGATCTCCGCCAGGCAGTGGTGGTCGACGATCACGGGCCGGGCGTGGTAGCCGAGGGAGCCGGCGCACTGGCTGAAGACGGCGGCGTAGTGGGTGCACATGCCCAGGGCCAGGTTCTGCGGCGCCAGCTCCAGGATCTCGAGGGCGTCCCACTGGGGGCAGTAGTTGTACTCGTTGTCGTTCCACCCCTCCCACTGGCGGCGGACCCACTGGCGCAGCAGGGCGAACCGCTCCATCTCGGTCTGCCCGGGGGCCACGACCTCCTCCAGGCGGTACTTCTCCCGCAGGTGGCGCATGCGCGGGTGGTGCGGGTCGGCGTAGTCGAAGGGGTAGGAGGAGACGGCCAGGTCGTTCTCCGGCGCTGAGATGACTTCGATCCGGCCGCGGTTCTCCCCGACGGCACGGCCGGAGGCCTCGATGGTCACGCTCTTCAACAGCGGGGTGACGGCGGGATCGCCGCTGGAGAGGAAGGCCCGCCACTGCACGAACCGCGCCCCGGGCAGGGTCTCCCCCGAATCGGCAGTGCGCCAGGAGGTCCACTGGTCCGCGGCGTACAGCGCCGTCGAGCCG
>CAZEHQ010000115.1:7057-13671 GCA_964512165.1 uncultured Gemmatimonadaceae bacterium
TCGTCGGCGTCGATGACCAGCGACCCGGCGCCGGAGAAGACCAGCTCGTTGCGGCCCGGGCGCAGATAGTGGCCGGGGATCGTCTCACGGTCCCAGCCGCCGGTGAGCATCCTCTCGAGGTCCTGCACGTGGCGGATCTCGTGCCCGTTGACCGAGATGAGGAGGGGCTCCTCCTCGGTGCCGCCGCCCCCGTGGAACAGGACCTCCACCGACTCCACCGCCGCCGGCAGGTCGAAGAGCTTCTTCGCCTCCACGCCGGGAGTCAGGCTCTCCCGGATCTTGGAGCTGCGCGCCATGGCATCGGCGATCAGCCAAGTCGGCGCCAGGCAGAGCCCGCCCTCGTCGGCGCAGTAGCCGGTGAAGCGGTCGCGGGTGCAGCCGGCGAGGGCTTCGCCTTCGAGGGTGGTCTTCCACTCGGTCATGGGTGGTGCGGCGGAGGTGGTGCCGGCGGGCGCCAGCAGCGCGGCCAGGGCGAGGGGGGCGAGCCGGGACAGCCGCTGGGATCTTCCTTCGCCATTGAGATACTCGCGGCGCCGAGAATCGCACATGAGGCCTCGCCGTTTCATGTGTCGCGTTGTGCCGCTGCCATCCAGGCTACCGAGCGGCCCGGGGAGACGTGATCACCTCGGCAAGGCGGAATCCCTGGCCTCGCGTTCGGTGGCTGCGCCAGGTTCGACGGGACTCGGGCCAGAGCAACCTCGCCGCCGGGTACAGCACCGCGCCGCCGACGCCGCCCACCATCGACGCCGCCAGCAGGAACGCCCGGTCGTCGCTGTCCCACGGGTTGAAACCCCTCGATGAGGCAGCCGCCACTTCCCGGTCTCCCTTCCAGCGGTCCTTGTACAGGAAGGAACCCACGGCGGTGAATCCGGTGACGGCCCCCTGCAAGAACCAACGCGGGACCTCTTCCACCCGCTCGGGGACGGACGGCCACCCCCGCCTCTTCTCCTCGACACGAATCTCCTCGATGGCGGCGAGAGACAGGGCGACGGTGGGCCTGTCGTGAACGGAGTTGGGCGAGCGGACGCGGACCTCGCTCATGGAGAGATAGCGGCGGGGGATCTGCCGCACGGTCTTCCATTCCTCCGATGCCAGAAGGAGGTACTTCCCGTCCGCCTCGATGGCGTTCACGGTGACGGGCCGGATCTCGCCCTCATCCACTGCGCAGGTGCTGTCCACGCCTCCGTCCTCGCGGAAGAAGATGGACAGCCGGTCCTTGCTGGTCAGCTCGAACCGGCGGGCGTCCGCCGGCCCTGGCCGCGCCGGGTCGTGCAGGACGAAGCGGCTGTGGGCGCACCCCATGCAGAGCAGAACCGACAGTGGCAGGAAAATGTGTGTCTTCATGGTGAGTCCTCCTTCACGGCTCCATCCGCGAACGACTCTTCTCCCCTCTCCTCCTGCTTCCGCCTCAGTTCCGCGATCTCCGCGGCCGTCAGGCTCTCCTCCGCCGTCACCCGGGTCCGCTCGATCAACTCCAGCCTCAGCTCCCGGCTACTCAGCCACTCCCAGCGTTCGGCGTTGACCGGGTGAGGATGGGGATGGACGTCGTCAGGTACGATCTCCTCGGCTACCACGTACAGGTATCCCGGCGTGACGCCGTCGTGTTTCAGGCTCTCATCGGACATGGAGAGGAGGGAGGGTCTGTGGGAGAAGGCCTTGGCCACGTCCCGGCTCTGGGTGATCGAGCTGCCGGACCGCAGCCGCGTCAACTCCTGCTGGGAGCCGTGATACCAGGTTCGGCTGAAGTCCCAGTCCGGCATCAGCTCGTCCGGTTCTCTGCCAGCCAGGAGACCGCGAAGTCCACCACGTCCCGCTGCGGCATCAGCTGGCTGTCGGCGAGACCGACCCGGCCGCGGCGCACCGCATGGCCCGCCTCCGACTGCAGGAAGGCCTCGCCCACGCGGTCGAAGTCGGAGCTGTCGGTCTCGAACTCGGAGAAGGCGACCCATCCCTCGGCGGCCGGCGCCCCGTCCTCGATGGTCCGCTTGGTGGCATAGTCGGCCCGGTACTCGGCCAGGTGCATGGAGGTGTTGCGCTCATGTCCCACGCCGAGGAGCAGGATGTGGGCGCGCAGGTCGTAGAGCCGCCCGAGGGGCGAGTCCTCGCCAAGGCCGTTGGCCAGGGAGTGGTCGGCCGTGATCTCCTGTGCCCGGGGGCCGCGCGCGCAGACCGAGACGTGGGGATGGTCGCTGCGGATGACGCCCTTCTGCTTGCGGAAGGTCTCGGGGATGACGCCCATGGAGCGGGTCGGCGTGAGGTCCGGATCGAAGGCCGGCATCTCCTCGCGGATGACCGGCCACCACGACTCGGGCACGGGCGGGCTCTCCCACCGGCTCGGCTCGGTCAGGTCGCTCGTGTGAGTGGGCATGACCAGGGTCCCGTCCGGGCCCAGGGCCTCCTGGAGGGCGAGGATGACGGCCACCGGTCCGCCGCAGACCCAGCCCATGGCGCTCAGGGAGGAATGGGCCAGCACCACCATGCCCGGCGTGACACCGAGGGCGCGGAGATCGGCCTTCAGCGATGCCACGGTGCCGGGGGTTTCCGTCTGTGAAACGAGTTTCTGCATGGTGAACAGAACGTATGCATCCGCCCTGACCGGGACCACGAGCCACCCGTTGTTGGACTATCCTTCAGGCGACTCCCACACCGCTGCCATCCATGTTAACCCCGATCCCATCCCCCTCGGTCATCGCCGGCATCGACCTGGCCGGCTCGCCCGCGAGACCGACCGGCATCTGCATCCTGACCGGGGACCGCGCACGCACGCAGCTGGCCTTCGAGGACACCGAGATCCTGGACCTGATCCGCGACGCCGGCCCGGACCTCGTGACGATCGACGCGCCCCTCAGCCTGCCGCCGGGCCGCGGGGAGATCGGCGACCGCAACGGCGAGCACTTCCGGCCGTGCGACCGCGAGCTGCAGCGGCTGGGCATCCGCTTCTTCCCCATCACCCTGGGGCCGATGCGCATGCTCACCGAGCGCGGGCTCAGGCTCAAGGCTCAGATCGAGGCGGAGGGTTTCGTGCCCGTGGAGTGCTACCCCGGCGGCGCCCTCGACGTGTGGGGACTGCCGCGGCAGCAGCACGACCGCGAGGGGCTGCGCAGGGGTCTGGCCCGGCTGGGAGCGCGGGGCCTGCGGGCCGGCTTGAGCGGACACGAGCTCGACGCGGTGGCCGCGGCCCTCGTGGGACGGGACTTCTACATCGGGACAGCCGACATGATCGGCGGCGAAGACGGCATGCTGCTCCCGCTGGCGGATTGATGCCCCCCGCCAAGTTGCCGCGCCGGGAGGCGCGCCATACCCTCACGCGAGAAGCAGGACGAAACCCGAAAGAGGACACATGACAACTCCGATCCAGTCCGGTGAGCGCTTCTCGGAAGAGAAGACGCGGGAGATCGCCGCCGCCTTCCACAGGGACGGTTTCGCTCACGTCCCCGGCGTGCTCGAAGAGGGTGAGATGCAGGCGCTGCGGGACAAGACGGACGAGCTGCTCGACGATCCTCAACTCGCGGAAGTGGAAGACCCCTGCCTGCACGACCGCCGCCACGTGCAGATGTCCCGCGGCGACACGAAGCGGCCCTTCATCCTGCGGGGCACGATCGCCCTGGACCGGATCTTCCGGGACATGCTGGTACGCGAGCCCATCCTGGGCCTGGCCGAGGCGGTGGTCGGGCCGAACTGCCGGTTCTGCGGTCAGAACGTGCTGCGCAACGAGACCGGCGTGGCCATCGAGAGGTGGCACGTCGACGGCTCCCTCCACTTCCCCGTGCCCGAGGACGTTCCCCGCCACGACCCGCGGATCCCGCCGCCGGTGCTGTGGATCACGGTGCAGATGGCTCTCACCGACATCGACCGAATGGAACACGGGCCCACACAATACGTCCCGGGGAGCCATCTCTCGGGGAAGGACCCCAACGACCCGGAGAACCCGGAGTTCGAGGGGCGTGGCCCGGTCTCCGTGTTCTGCAAGGCGGGAGACATCTACCTGCAGGATCCGCAGTGCTGGCACCGCGGGGCTCCCAACACATCCGGCCGCACCCGCTACCTGATGCAATCACAGTACGCGGTGGACTGGGCCTACCGTCGATTCGGCTGGATGAACGCGGTCCCGGTCCCGGAGAGCGAGGGCCCGCCCGCCGGCAGCCGCCTGGAGCAGCTGCTCGGGGGGCGGCATCCGCCAGCGGCGTAGAGCGAACCCGCTGGGCGGAGTCAGGTGTTGAGAGCGGGCCCCCAGTACTTCCAGAGGTTCCGCGGCACGTCGTAGCGCTCGAGCTTCCGCCCCGGGTGATCCAGCGGCAGGAACCCCGTCCCATGCACCTGCTCCGCGGGCCGGTCCTTGTCCGGCGGCGGGGGCGTCCACGGCTTGCCGTCCTTGTCCGGGAACATGACCATCGGCGCCTGCTCGCGCATCTTCCTGTGGGAATAGCGCGCGAACTGCGCCACCCGCGCTTGCCCTGACCCCGCCTCGTTCGACGAGTTGACGTGGGTGGTGAGGCCGTGCAACAGCATCGCGTCCCCTGCCCGGCCGGTCATGCATTCCACCTCGCCCACGCCGGGGTCCCCTTCCAGGATCGCCCGGTGGCCTCCGCTGCGCACCGGCTCCGTGAACAGATACGAGCCGTCGAAGCGCTCCGGGTGCTCCAGGAAGTAGCGGTGGTTCGCCAGGTGTGACCTCGGCCAGTACGCGGTGCCGCCGCCCCTGGGGCTGCTCACGTCCCACAACAGCACCACGAAGAAGGCCATGAATCCGCCGCCCCAGCCCGTGGCGTACCCATCGAGGTGCCCGTCGACAGGCGGGGCCCACTCCGTGCCGGGAGCGCTCGGCAGGATCACCCGCGTCATCGGCACCTGCGGCGACCACGGCCGCCCCGCCGGATGGGAGGGCGCGAAGGCGCCGCCGCCGAGCTGCTCCACGATGGACTGCAGGCCGGGCAGGTCGTACAGGCACGGGCTCAGCTTGGGCCACCCGCCCTCGGGCGCGTACCGCCCGGCGGGCCACGTGGCCGGGTCGTCGAGATCGACACCCTCGTCGGAGCAGGCGCGGCGGAACTCCCCCTGCCATCCCTCCAGCACGTCGGGAGGCACCAGTCCCGGGACCGGGACCGCCCCTTCCGCCTTGAACTCGTCCAGTTGCGCGGTTGTCAGCAGCATGCTCGTCCTATCGCCGAGGGAAGGCCCTCCCAGTCGCAAACCGTTTCGTCCGGCAGCTCATCCGGCACTCGCGGTTCCAGGGCAGCATATCTGCCCTGCCGGAACCAGATGGTCCGAAGGCCCAGTCTCTTTGCTGGGATGATATCGTTGTCGAGCCGATCGCCGATCATGACCGCCTCCGAAGGCGGGAATCCGGCGCGGTCGAGTATTGTACGGAAGAACCGCTCATCGGGCTTCTTGACCCCGATGCTTCCTGACACCTCCCTGTGGCGGAACCAGCGCAGCACACCAAGCTCGTCAAGGACCTCCGTGATGCTGGCCGGGGCGTTCCCCGCCAGGGCAAGGGTGTACTCCTGGGCGAGCTGCTCGAGGACTGCAGCGGCTCCGGGATACAGCTCGAATCCGAGGACCCGGATCTCGGGATAGTGCGATCGGACCTCGGCGGTGATCTCATCGAAGAGCCCCACGTCAGGCCTGGCGCAGTGCCAGGTGATGGCGTGCATGGGGCTTGGAACGAACTGCAGCATCTTCTCCCGGTCCAACTCCTTGTACTCTTCGGCAGACAGCTCGAAGCCGAACTGGGCGAGGGCACCTCGATGCGCTTCCATCAGGGCGTCCTGGTGACCGACGGCGTCGAGGATCGTCTCGCCAACATCGAAGAGCAACACGGAACTCATCCCACTGACTCGCGGAGCAACTCGATCTTGTCCCCACAGTTGCCGATAGCTCGGGAAGCGCGTCAAGTCGGAGTCCAGTCAGACCGGTCTCCTCCCTTGCTCTCTCCAGCCTCGATCGTTCCAGCTGGCACTTGAATACCCGCTTCCGGCGCTTCGGGCTGAGTGAAGAGCAGAAGCCGGGGCCCCTTGGTGATATAGGCGTAAGCTCTGTGGCGGCGGGATCTCACGGCCGACTACCTCTTCCTCACCACGAAGAATGCACGTCTCCCCAGCTCGTACGGCTCACAATCGAGGGACGAGAAGACATCACACACCTCGAATCCCACCTCCGAGAACAGAAGGGTCAACTCCCGAAATCCGTAGACCTGCATGGAACTCGTCCTGGTTTCGGTGACTCCGTTGGCAATCAGGGTCCATTCACAATCGATGCGGCCCTCCTCGTGCCGGTAGTTCCTGTCCTCCAGGACAAGCGTCTCACCTGCCTTGCTCCAACTGCGGGGCGCGAATCTTGGCAGCAGTGTCTCCGCCACATTGGGAATGTCCAGGGCAAACCGCCCGTCCGCTCGCAGGGCTCGATGCACTGCTTCGAGAAACCGCCTGTTCCCGCTGTCGTCGAAGTATCCGAAGCTGCCCCAGAAGCAGAATGCCGCATCGAACCTGTCGGGCCACGGCAGGTCCCTCATGTCCGTCTCGACAAGCTCAAGATCGAGGTTTGCTTCCTCTGAAGCGGATCGCGCATCCTGAAGCAGGGCCGTGGTGATGTCGACACCGGTCACGCTGCATCCC
>CAZEHQ010000116.1:0-13594 GCA_964512165.1 uncultured Gemmatimonadaceae bacterium
GCCCCATGTACATCTCGTACAGCCGCAGGGTATCGACGCCGAACTCCTCCCCTACCTCTTCCGGGGGCAGCCCGTTCTTGTAGCGCTTCCCCATCTTCCCCCGTTGTCTCGACAGCCGTTTCCCGGTCTGCGCGTGGATGGGCTCGCCCTCGGCGTCGAAGGCTACCTCGCGGATGTCGATGTACACCCCCCGGTCGTCCGTGAAGGCGTCGGCGGTGACCATGCCCTGGCTGAACTGCTTCTTGAAGGGCTCCGGGGAGCTCACGTGCCCCAGGTCGAAGAGCGCCTTGTGCCAGAACCTGGCGTAGAGCAGGTGGAGCACCGCGTGCTCGGCGCCGCCGATGTAGAGATCGACGGGCATGAAGCTCTTTTCCTTCTCCGGATCGCAGAAGGCTCCTTCGTTGTGAGGATCGATGAAGCGCAGGAAGTACCAGCACGATCCCGCCCACTGGGGCATGACGTTGAGCTCGCGGTCGCAGAGGGCATTCCCCACCTCCACCTGGGTCCACTCCCGGCCCGCGCGCCCCAAGGGCGGAGTGACCGGGGTGTCGGGATCCTCCGAGGTACTGGGCCGGAAGTCCTCTCGTTCGGGGAGGACCACGGGCAGGCCGGTGGTCACCGTGTAGCCATCGGGATGGGTGGCCAGGGGGAAGGGCTCTCCCCAGTAACGCTGGCGCGAGAACACCCAGTCGCGCAGGCGGTAGGTGACCGCCCTTCGGCCCACGCCAGCGGCTTCCAGGGCGCCCACCATGCGTGATTTCGCCTCCGCCGTGGCCAGACCCGAGATCGCAAAGGGGCTGTCGCTTGCGGGATCACCAGCCGCGCCGGGAGAGTTGATCGACCATCCATCCCCCGTATAGGGGCACGTGCCGGCCGCCTCCCCGGGCGGCAGGACGACCTCGACGACCGGGATCCCGTACTTGTGGGCGAAGGCGTAGTCCCGGTCGTCGTGGGCGGGGACGGCCATGATCGCTCCGGTGCCGTAGTCCATGCTCACATAGTCGGCGGTGAAGACCGGGATGCGCTGCCCGTCCATCGGACGGCGTGCGAAGATCCCCGTGAAGACGCCGCTCTTCTCCTGGTCCTTCCCGGCCACCGAGAAGGTGGAGTGAGCCGCCCGGGCCGCGTAGCGGGACACGGCCTCCTTGGGCGAGGAGGCTCCCGGCTCCCCCTTCCAGGCGTCGGGCGTGTCCGACGGCCAGGCCTCCGGAACCTGGTCTTCCGCCGACAACAGGGGGTGCTGGGGCGCCACGACCATGAAGGTGGCTCCGTAGAGCGTGTCGGGCCGGGTGGTGAACACCTCCAGGCTTGAGCCGGGGAAGCCTGAGGCGCCGAGCACATCGAAGCGGACCTCGGCGCCCTCGCTGCGTCCGATCCAGTTGCGCTGCATGAGCTTGATCGAGTCCGGCCAGTCCAGGGCGTAGGTGCCGCCGCGGCCGTCGGGCAGGGCCCCTGCATCGAGGTCTTCCAGGAGCCGGTCGGCGAAGGCGGTGATGCGCAGCATCCACTGCTTCAGCGGCCGCCTGTATACCGGGTGGTCGCCGATCTCGCTGCGTCCCTCGGCGGTGACCTCCTCGTTGGCCAGGACCGTGCCGAGGCCGGGGCACCAGTTGACCGTGACTTCCTTCTGGTACGCCATGCGGTAGTTGTTCAGGACCGCCTGGCGCTGCGCCTCCGACAGCTCCTGCCACCCGGCCTCCACCGGGCTTCCTTCCAGGGACCGCCGGTCCTGGTCCGTGATCCGCCGCTCTCCCCTCCCGAAGGAGTCCACGAGCTCGGAGATCGGACGGGTCCGCCCGCGGACCGACCGCCCCGAGTCGTCGTGCCACTCCAGGTCCGGGTCGTACCAGCTGTCGAAGAGCTGCAGGAAGATCCACTGGGTCCAGCGGTAGTAGTCCTCGTGGGAGGTGGAGATCTCCCGGTCCCAGTCGTAGCCGAGGCCCAGGTACTGGAGCTGGGCGCGGATCCGGTCGACGCACTGGTCGGTGGAGACGGCGGGATGGACATTGTGCTCGATGGCGTACTGCTCGGCGGGGAGTCCGAAACTGTCGAACCCCATGGGATGGAGGACGTTGTATCCCTCCATGCGTTTGAAGCGGCTGTAGATGTCGGAGGCGATGTACCCCTTGGGGTGGCCGATGTGCAGGCCGTCACCGCTGGGATAGGGGAACATGTCGAGGATGTAGCACCGCGGCTGCTCCGGGTCGTAGCCCTCATCTCCCGGGGCGGCGGTGCGGTACGTGCCCTCGGCGATCCAGTGCTCGCGCCAGCGCTTCTCGATGCGCTGGAAGTCGTAGGATCCCGCCGAGTCGGGGTGGTCAGCCGTCTTTGCCATCGATCAGGGGTAGAGTCTCTGCAGAGTTCTGGGAAAGGGAATCGTCTCGCGCACGTGCCGGGTGCCGCACAGCCAGGCCACGACGCGCTCGATGCCCATGCCGAAACCGGCATGCGGCACGGAGCCGTAGCGCCGCAGGTCGAGGTACCAGGCGAAGGCCTCGGCTGGGAGCCCGTGTTCGGCGATGCGGGCTTCCAGGACCTGCAGATCGTCCTCCCGCTGGCCGCCCCCGATGATCTCTCCGTATCCCTCGGGAGCGATCATGTCCACGCACAGGGCCAGGCGCCGGTCCTCGGGATCGGACTTCATGTAGAAGGCCTTGATCTGCGCCGGATAGCGATGGACGAGGACGGGCCGGTCGAAGCGCTTCGACAGCAGGGTCTCGTCGTCGCCGCCGAGATCGCTTCCCCAGGGCAGATCGCTTCCTTCTTCGCGCAGGATCTCGATCGCCTCATCGTAGGAGATCCGAGGGAAGGGCTCTCCCTCGGCGGCTGCTTCCAAGGGCGCCGGATCGCGTTCCAACGCCTCCAGGTCGCGGCGGCACTCCGAGAGTACCCTTTGCACCACGTGCGTCACCAATCCCTCGGCGACCTCCATGTTGCCCGCCAGATCGCAGTAGGCCATCTCGGGCTCGATCATCCAGAACTCGGTGAGGTGGCGCCGCGTCTTCGACTTCTCGGCGCGGAAGGTGGGGCCGAAGCAGTAGACCTTGCCGAAGGCCATGGCCGCCGCCTCCATGTAGAGCTGGCCGCTCTGAGTGAGGTAGGCCGTCTCCCCGAAGTAGTCGGTCTCGAAGAGGGTGGTCGTTCCCTCGCAGGCGGCGGGGGTGAGAACCGGGGCGTCGATGAGGAGGAAACCCTCGCGCCGCATGTACTCCCTGCAGGCGTCGATGACCACGGCGCGCACCCGCAGCACGGCGTTGGGACGCACGGAGCGCAGCCACAGGTGGCGATGCTCCATCAGAAAAGCGACGCCGTGCTCCTTGGGTGAGATGGGGTACTCTGTGGACCGGTGGACCACCTCCAGATCCTCCACCCCCACCTCGTAACCGAGGGGCGAGCGCGGGTCGGCACGCACCCGGCCCCGTACGACCACTGCCGACTCCTGGGGCAGTTGATGGCACCCTTCGAAGACCTCCGGTGCCACCTCTCCCTGGAAGACGACACACTGGATGATGCCGGAGCCGTCGCGCACCTGCAGGAAATGGAGCTTGCCGCTGGAGCGGCTGTTGTAGACCCAGCCGCACAGCTGAACGCGCTCACCCTCCCTCTCCGCAATGTCGGAGATCCGGGAGGCGATCACATCCTCCGGCGCCGGGCCGTCGTCACTCACGATCGTCCACTCCGTCAACAGAAAGACTACCGATGCCGAGGGCCTTCCGCGAGCTTCGGTAGTCTTCTTTCCGCGCCTGCCGCGCCGGGTCTTGGTGTATCAGCTCCTCGGCAGCATCGCCTTGCGGCTGAGCCGGATCTTGCCGGCGTTGTCGATGTCGAGAACCTTCACCGCCACCTGGTCTCCCTCGGCGACGACATCCTCCACCGTGTCGACACGGTGGTGGTCGAGCTCGGAGATGTGGAGCAACCCCTCCTTGCCGGGAAGGATCTCGACGAAGGCGCCGAAGGGCATGATCCGCTTCACCGTGCCCTCGTACTCGGCGCCGATCTCGGCCTCGGCCGTGACCGCCTCGATCATCGCCCGCGCCTGGTCGGCGGCCTCCGCCTCGACGGCGGAGATCGTGATCGTGCCGTCGTCCTCGACACTGACGCTGGCGCCGCTCTTCTCGATCTCTCGGATCGTCCGGCCTCCCGGGCCGATGACGGCGCCGATCTTCTCCTGGTCGATCTTGAGGAACTCGATACGCGGCGCGTGCCGGGACAGCTCGGTCCGATGGGTGTCGATGCAGGCGTTCATGATATCGAGGATGTGCATGCGCCCCACCCGGGCCCGTTCGAGGGCTTCCTCCAGAATCTCGAGGCGGATGCCCGCGATCTTGTTCTCCATCTGCACCGCCGTGATCCCCTCCTCGGTGCCCGCCACCTTCAGGTCCATGTCGCCGAGAAAGTCCTCGTCGCCGAGGATATCGGTGAGGATGGCGTACTCCTCCCCCTCGCTGATGAGACCGACGCCGGATGCGGTGACGGCGGACTTGATGGGGATGCCCGCGTCCATGAGGGCCAGGGAGCTGCCGCACACGGTGGCCATCGACGTGGACCCATTCGATGACTGGATGTCGGAAACCAGCCGGACGGTGTACGGGAAGGACTCCACCACCGGGACCACGGGCTCCAGGGCCCGTTCGGCCAGGTGGCCGTGCCCGATCTCCCGCCGCCCGGGACCCCGGGGAAAGGAGACCTCGTCGGTGCTGTAGGAGGGGAAGTTGTAGTCGAGGTAGTAGGACTTGAAGGCCTTGCCGCGCAGGTCCTCGATCATCCTTTCGTCGAACTTGTTCCCCAAGGTCGAGGTGCACAGGGCCTGGGTCTGCCCGCGGGTGAACAGGGCCGAGCCGTGCGCCCGGGGCAGGACTCCGACCTCGCAGGTCACCTCCCGGACCTCGTCGAGCTGGCGGCCGTCGATGCGCCGCTCCTCGCTCAGCACCATCCTCCGCATGTCCGCCTTGGTCATGTCGTAGAGCAGTTCGCCGATGGCCTTGCCCGCGTCGGGGAAACGCTCCTCCAGCTCGGCGGCGACCTCGGCTTCCATCTGCTCGATCAGGGCGCCGCGCCTGTCGCGGTCTCCGCAGCGATTCGCCTCGGAGATCCGCTTCGCGGCGGCTTCCTCCACCGCCTTCACCAACTCGGTGTCGATGACCGGCGGCGAGTACTCCATCTTCTGGCGCCCGGCCTTCTCGGCGAGGTCTTCCTGGAGATCGAGGACCTCCTGGATGTGCTCGTGAGCGAACTCGAGGGCCTCCAGGAGGGCGGCTTCCGAGATTTCCTCGGCGCCACCCTCGACGGACCCGATGCTGTCCCGGTCACCCGAGATGATGAGGTCCATGTCGCTCGCTTCGAGCTGCGAGAGGGTTGGGTTGACGATGAGATCGCCGTCGACGCGCCCGACTCGAAGAGCGGCGATGGGACCCTCGAAGGGGAGGTCGGAGAGGCAAAGGGCGGCCGAGGCCCCGACCATCCCGATGATGTCAGCGTCGTTCTCGCCGTCGGCGGAGAGGACCGAGACGAAGACTTGGATCTCGTGGGGGAACTTCTTGGGGAACAGGGGGCGGATCATGTGATCGATCATCCGCGCGCTGAGGGTTTCCTTCTCCCCCATGCGGCCTTCCCGCTTGAAGAAGTTCCCCGGTATGTGGCCGGCGGCGTACGCCTTCTCGCGGTACTCCACGGTCAGAGGCAGGAAGCCCCTGTCCTCGGCGCGATGGGACCTGCAGGCGGTGACCAGCACGATGGTGTCTGCGTACCGGACCCACACGGCTCCGTTGGCTCTTGCGGCGACCTTGCCGCTCTCCAGGGAGAGCGTGCGCCCGCCCCAGTCCATCTCGACTTTGTGTGTCATCTTTTTCGGTGCTTTCCTGTGTGGCGTTCTTGGGTGGGACCCGTCATCCCTGGCAGAAGGAGGGTGACGGATCGTTCGTGCTCCGGACCGGCTTGGGCGCCAGGGACCTCAGCGGCGCAGATCGAGGTTCTTGATCAGTGCCGCGTAAGCCTCGGGCGACTTCCCCTGCAGGTACTGCTGCAGACGGCGCCGCCGCCCGATGAGCTTCAGCAAGCCGCGCCGAGTCGCGAAGTCGCGCCCGTGCACCCGAAGGTGCTCGGTGAGATTGCGAATGCGCTCGGAGAGAATGGCGATCTGCACCGCCGCCGACCCCGTGTCGGCCTCTTTCTCTCCGAATCTCACAACCAGTTCTTTCCTGCGTTCAGCGGTAATCGACAACGTCCTAGCCTCCGATGTTGTTGTGTGAGCCCTCCCTCATCGGGAACGGGCCTGCTGGATATCTCCGGCAATCTGGCGCCGCAGTTCCTCGACCGTGTCGAAGCGCCTTTCGCCCCGAAGACGGCGGTCGAGGGTGACGCGCAGCCGCTCATCGTACAGGTCTCCCTCGAAGTCCAGGAGATGCACTTCCACCGAAACCTCCTGTCCAACGAAGGTCGGGCGCGTGCCGATGTTGGCTACGGCCGCGAGCTCGGCCCCCGCCCGATGGACCCGGGCGGCGAAGACGCCGCGCGGCGGCTCCGCATCGGCAGGGACTCGCAGGTTGGCGGTGGGAAACCCGAGCCGCCGGCCCCGGCCCTCGCCGCGGACGACGATGCCCTCCAGGGTCATGACCGACGGGCCCTTTCCGCCGGCGCCTTGTCGCGGCGCCCTGAGCGGCCGGCTCATGGCAGGGTGGGCCACTCCGCCACCACCCTGAGGGGGTGCAGTCGGCCCTCCTCGTCGACTCGTCCCACGCCGAGAAAACCGGCCTCGTGAAAGACCGCCCTCTCTCCGGGGCACGCCGCTATCGGTACCGGCTGCCCATGGAAGAAGGCCTCGGCCCCTCCCCCGTCGATCTCGACGAAGCCGAGCACTCCGCACAAGGCCCGGCGTGCGTCCAGGAACATGTCCGCCGCCGTCTGCCGCTCCAGGGCCGCCCATTCGACGGCATCGCGAATCGTCAGCGCACCAACGCGCAGGCGCCTCAGTTCTTCCACGAGTCCGCCGCAACCCAGGGCCCGGCCCAGGTCCCGCGCCAGGGAGCGGACGTAGGTGCCCTGGCCGCAGAGTACGCGCACGCGCAGCCGGGGCGGCTCGTAGCCGACGATCTCGAACCGGTCGACGCGGACAGGCCGCGCCACCAGCCCCGTCGCCTCCTTGCGCCGGGCCCTGTGGTAGCTGCGGACGCCGCGGACGCGCACCGCCGAGTGCTCGGGCGGAACCTGATCGATGACTCCGAGGAAGCCCTTGAGAACGGTTTCGATCTGGCTCCGGGGCATGGGCGCCGCGGCAGGCGTCTCGGTGATCTTTCCGAGGGCGTCGTCGGTATCGCTCGTCGCCCCGAGGCGGAAGCAGGCCTCGTACTCCTTGTCGCCGCCGGTCAGCCAGCGGCTGAACCGGGTCATGGGGCCCACGCAGAGGACGAGAACACCCGTAGCCAGGGGATCGAGGGTGCCGCAGTGTCCGACTCGTCGGATCCCGAGGACCCGGCGAGTCCTGGCCACCACATCGTGCGATGTCGGCCCGGTGGGCTTGTCGACGACGAGGACGCCCCCGATCCCGTCCACGGTCATCCACGAGGCGGCGGAGCCTCCGCCGTGCCGCCACCGGTGCCGGGCAGCCCGTCGATGATGGCGTTGACCCGGGCCGCACGCTCCGAGGTGTGGTCGTAGCGGACGGCGAGCTCCGGCACGTGCCGGATCGTCAACCGCCGGGCCAACTCGCGGCGTATGTACCCGAGGGCGCTCTCCAGCGCGGCCATTGCGTTTTCCTGCTCTGCTGCGTCGCCGAGGACACTGACGAAGAGGGTGGCGTGGCTCAGGTCGTCGCTCGGGATCTCCACGTCCATGACGGTAACGAACCCGAGGCGGGGATCCCGCAGCCGGTGCACGATCTCGCCTAGTTCCCGCAGCAACTGCAGGCGCACGCGCTGCACTCGGTGGCTGCTTGCCAAGGTCAGCGCTCCTCGATGGTGTAGTCGATGATCTGCACCCGTCCGTCGGATTCGATGAAATTCACCGCCTTGGCCAGCACCTCGTCCGCCTGCCTCCCGGAGTTGCTCACCGCTGCCATGCCGAGGGTGCTGCGCTGCCACAGATCGGCGTGATCGACTTCCGCCACAGCGAGGTGAAACCGGTTGTGCAGACGTTCCTTGATGCTGTTGAGCACCTGGCGCTTCTGCTTGAGGGAGTGGGCGTCGGGCAGATACAACTGCACCTCGCTGACCAGAACGACCACGGCACCCGAGGCGCAACTCTACAGGGTCCGCACGGTTTCGACGACGTCGACCGCTTCGATCAGGTCTCCCTCGCGGACATCGTTGTGTCCCTCCAGGGAGATCCCGCACTCGAACCCCTCGAGCACTTCGCGCACGTCATCCTTGAACCGGCGCAGCGAAGCGATCCGGCCCTCCCAGACGATCTCTTCCTCGCGGCGCAGCCGGACCGTGCTGCTGCGGGCGATCCGGCCGTCCTGCACGTAGCACCCGGCGATGTTGCCGGCCCGGGAGGAGGAGAACAACTGGCGCACCTCGACGGTGCCGATGATGCGCTCCTCGAGACTCGGGGCGAGGAGGCCGGCGAGGGCGGCTCTCAGCTCTTCCACGACCTCGTAGATGACGCTGTACTCGCGGATCTCGACGCCGTTCTCCTCGGCCATGGCCGAGGCGGAACTCTCGATGGTCACGTGGAAGGCGATGATCACCGCCCCAGAGGCGGAGGCCAGCATCACGTCGTTGTCCGATACCGGACCGACGGCAGCGTGGATGACGGCGATGCGCACCTCCTCGTGAGTGATGCCGCCCAGCTCCTGGGTGATCGCCTCCACCGAACCGTCCACATCTCCCTTGACAACGACGTTGAGGTCCTTGATGCGGCCTTCCTGGATCTGGTGCTGCAGGTCGCCGAGGGTTAGGCTCCTCCTGCGGGCGTCCTGCTCCCGCTTGATCTGCTGGCGCCTGGTGACGATGGCCTTGGCATCGCGTTCCGAGGGGACGACGGTGAATACCTCGCCCGCCTGGGGGACCCCGCCCAGCCCCAGGACCTGGACCGGTTGCCCGGGGCCCGCCGACTTGAGGCGGGCATTCTGCTCGTCCATCAGGGCCCGCACGCGCCCCCCGTACATACCGGTGACAAAGGGATCGCCCTGGCTCAGGGTGCCATCCTCGATGAGAACGGTCGCCACGGCGCCTCGTCCCCGGTCGAGTTGACCTTCGACGACCGTGCCGCGGGCTCGCTTCTCCGGAAAGGCCTTCAGCTCCAGAACCTCGGACTCGAGGAGAACCGCTTCGAGGAGCTGCTCGATCCCCGCCCCGGTGGTGGCAGAGACCTCGGCGCAGGAGACCTGCCCGCCCCACCCTTCGACGAGGACGCTGTGCTCGGCCAACTCGCGCTTGATCCGCTCCGGGTCGGCGGTGGGCAGATCGATCTTGTTGATGGCCACGACGATCGGAACCTGGGCCGCCCGGGCGTGATCGATCGCCTCGATCGTCTGGGGCATGACGCTGTCGTCGGCGGCGACGATGAGAATGACGAGGTCCGTGATGCGGGCTCCGCGGGCCCTCATGGCGGTGAAGGCGGCGTGTCCCGGGGTATCGAGGAAGGTGATCGACCGCCCCTCGGAGACCCGGACGGAGTAGGCGCCGATGTGTTGGGTGATGCCCCCGGACTCGCCCTTGACGACGTTGGTCTTGCGCAGGTAGTCGAGCAGGGATGTCTTGCCGTGGTCCACGTGTCCCATGACGGTGACCACGGGCGGCCGAGGTGCCGGCTCTCCCACATCTCCTTCGTCGGCCAGACCGTCGTCCCCGAAGTCTTCCGCCTCTTCATCCTCGGCTGCCTCGAGACGCTTGACCTCGTACCCGAACTCGTCGGCCACGGTCACCATGGTGTCCATGTCGAGGCGCTGGTTGATAGTCACCACCACGCCCAGATGCAGGCAGACGGCGATCACCTCCGCCGGCCGGACGTGCAGGGCCTCTGCCAACTCGCCTACGGTGGCGAACTCGTTGATGTGGAGAACCTGGGTCTCCTGAGACTCGTCCTCCTCGCCCCCCTCATCGCGTGAGCGGTCGTATCGCCGGCGAGTGCGTCCTTCGCTGATCTGGCTCAGGGTCTTGCGGACGCTCTCCTGGACCGCCTGCGAATCGACCTGCTTGCGGCGCCTCTGGCGGCCTCCGCCGGCCCGCCAGCGACCGCTGACGTCGGAACTTGCGGGGGCCTTCTCGGCCGGCCGATCCGCGGTGTGAGTCTCGCGGAGCTCGTTGAGCATCTCCTCGTCGACCTTGCCTCCCCGCCGCTTGCGGCGACGGCCATCGTCGGGGCGCTCGGGCGCGGGGGCGGGCATCCCGGGGCGCGGGGCCGGATCGGGCCGGCGCCCGGTGGGGCGGCCGTCCCGCGGATTGCTCTCCTCCTTGGCATCCGTGGGCTTGCGTGCGGCTCGAGCCTCGGCCTTGCGCTGTGACTCCTTGACCTTCTGCCGCTGCACCTCCTCGATCGAGGACTGCTTCTCCTCGTCGATCTTCCTGGTGATCGCCTCCAGCATCTCGGGAGTTACCACACTCATGTGGCTCTTCACGTCCTGCCCCATCCCCTTCAGCATGGAGATGAGGGCATCGCTGGAGAGCTTCTTCTCCTTCGCTACCTGATACACCCGGCGTTTTTCCAAAGAGAGCTCCTCGATCCGCTTACCCGGTCAACTGGTTTCGAAGGGTCGGCGCGTGGTGGGGGCCTCGGTCTCCCCGGGGGCTGCGCTCACAGCTTCGCTTTCGCTTCCCTCTACGCCCTCGCCGCCCGGTTCCTCCGGGGGTTCACCACCGCCTTCGGCCTCCTCATGGGCCCGGGCCAACTGCGCCGCCCGGGCCTCGGCGGCGGCTCTCTCGGCGGCCTCGAGCTCCTCGAGCGTGGCCGGCCTGAGCTCCTCGCCGGAGGCCTCCGCCTGTTCGACATAGGCGACGGCCAGTTCCTTCAAGCGGGCCGCTTCCCCCTCTCCCTCCAGGCCGGGGACGGTGCGCAGCATGTCGACCTCGGCCTGGGCGATGCCCCGGATGGAGATGAAGCCCGACGTCGCCAGGCTGAGGGAGATGAGCTCGCTGACGCCTTCCAGGCGGCGCAACTCCACCTTGCTTTCCTCCAACCTGCGGAGGCGCCGCTGATACTCCTCGTCGGTGATGATGTCCAGGCCCCAGCCCGTGAGCTGAACGGCGAGCCGTGAGTTCTGTCCGGACTTGCCAATGGCGAGGGAGAGCTGCTCTTCGTCGACGATCACCTGGGCATGATGGCGGCGGCCGTCGGTGATGACCCGCGACACCGTGGCCGGGCCCAGGGCCCGGGAGATGAAAATGTCGGCCTCGTCGATCCAGGGGACGATGTCGATCCGCTCTCCGGAGAGCTCGCGGACGATGGCCTGTACCCTCGAACCCTTGACGCCGACGCAGGCGCCGACCGGATCGACCCGCTCGTCGTTGGAGCTCACCGCGATCTTGGCCCGCTCCCCCGGCTCCCGGGCCACTGCGTGGATGGTCACGATCCCTTCCGCGATCTCCGGGACCTCGAGGGAGAACAGCTTGCGCAGAAACTCGGGATGGGTCCGGGAGAGCAATACCTGGGGGCCTCGGCTGGACTTGAGGATCTCGAAGATGTAGCCGCGCACCGTGTCGCCCTGGCGATAGCGCTCGCGCCGGATCTGCTCCTTGAGGGGCACGGCGGCTTCGGCTCGTCCGAGATTCATGATGATGTCGCCGTGGCTGATCTGCTGTACCGTGCCGGACTCGATCTTGCCGATGCGGCTGGCGAACTCCTCGTAGATGTGCTCGCGCTCGGCCTCGCGCACGCGCTGGATCAGGATCTGCTTGGCCGTCTGGATGGCGTTGCGGCCGAAGTCGGCGAGGTTCAGCTCTTCGAACACCACCGAGCCGATCTGGGCCTGGTGATCGATCCGGCGGGCCTCCTCGACCTCGATCTCAAGCTCCGGGACACTCACCTCCTCCACGACGGTCTTGCGGGCCACCACCCGCATGCGGCCGCTGGCCGGATCGGTCTGGACCTCGAAGTTGTCGACGTTGCCGTAACGCCGCTTGGCAGCCGAGACGAGGGCGTCGGCCAGGGTCTGGATGACCATCTCGCGATCCACGTTCTTCTCACGCGCGATCTGGCCCAAGGCTTCGATGATGTTGAACTCAGCGTTCATCCCACTCCGTTCAGAATTCCACTTCGATGGTGGCCCGGGCGATGTCGCCGCGGGCGACGCTTCGGGGGCCGGCTTTGCGCTCGAGCTCGATCGAGGTCTTCGTGAACCCGGAGAGACGGCCGAACTCGGTACGGCCATCGCAGGTGACGACCTTTAGCCTGCGCCGGTGGGCGCGCAGAAAGTCGGCGTCGGTCTGCAATGGCCGCTCGAGGCCGGGTGAAGTTACCTCGAGCCGGTAGCGACCGGGAAGGGGATCCTCGATATCGAGGACATCCGAAAGCTCCCGGGAGATGGCCTCACACAGATCCACGGTGACGCCCGCCTCGCGGTGGACCAACAGGCGGACGCTGAAGCTGCCCGACCCGGAGATCTCGACATCGACGAGCTCGGCGCCGTGGTCGGCCACGACGGGCTCCGCAATCTCGAACAGCAGCGGGCGCAGGGCCTCCGGCTGTGCAGATCGGTCCGCCCGGTCGTCGCTGGCCTCTGGTTCGGCCATGGCTCATGGCTCTCCCGGTCACCAGCAGGCACGACGAGCCTGCCGAAGTCCCAAAAAATACAGACAATTATGGCGTTGAGCAAGGTTGAGGGGGACGGGGTCCGGCACCCAGGGCAGCTATTCCAGCAACCTCGCTATCCGGCGCAGCTCCTCGAGAATCGCCCCGGGCCGCACCTCTCCGCTTCGGGGATCCCACTGCGGGGCGGCCTGCCCGGTCTCCCCGCCCCCTTCGGAAAGCCGGTTGCCGCGGGGCTCCGCCCGGAAGCCGTCAGCCGCTTTCTGAACCAGCTCCGGCTCGTTGCGCAGCTTCCGGCGCGCGCCCTCCGTGGAGTAACGCTCCTCGTGAAGGAGCCGCTTGATGAGCAGGATGATGCCGATGTCGCGGGGGCGGTAGGCGCGGTTCTTGCCCCGGACCCGCTTCGGTCGGATGCAGGGGAACTCCTTTTCCCAGGACCGCAGGGTGTACGGCGGCAGTCCCGTCACTTCCGCCACCTCGCCGATGCTGTAGTACAACTTTCCGATCCCCGGCTTGTGCTCACTCATCCCGGCCCCGCCCCCTTTCGCTCCGAAGTTCTGCCCGGGCGCCTGCTTCGCCAGTGGATGCGGACGGGGGTCCCCACCAGATCGATGCTCTCGCGCAGGTTGTTCTCCACGAAGCGGCGGTAGGACGGGCTGATCCGGTCCGGGTGATTGGAGAACAGGACGAAAGAGGGCGGCGCAACTCCGGTCTGGGCGGCATAGAGGATCCTCACCTCCCCACCGCCGCCCGGCGCCAGCCGTCGAGTGACCTCCCGGAGCCACCGGTTCAGCCCCGGGGTGGGAACCCGGGCGCGGGCGCGGCCGGCCACGGCGGCCGAGGTGTCGAGACAGTCCGCGGCGCGGCGGCCCGTCATCGCCGACAGGGTGAGGATCGGGTAGTGCTGGAGAAA
>CAZEHQ010000117.1:0-13567 GCA_964512165.1 uncultured Gemmatimonadaceae bacterium
GCCGTCCTCGAGGAGCCCTACATCCTGATCCACGACAAGAAGATCTCGAACATGCGCGACCTCGTTCCCGTGCTCGAGAAGGTCGCCCAGCTGGGCAAGCCCCTGCTGGTGATCGCCGAGGACGTGGAGGGCGAGGCCCTGGCCACCCTGGTGGTCAACAAGCTGCGCGGCACCCTGCGCATCGCCGCCGTCAAGGCGCCCGGCTTCGGCGACCGCCGCACGGCCATGCTGGAGGACATCGGCATCCTCACCGGCGGCCGCGTCATCTCCGAGGACGCCGGACTCAAGCTCGAAGGCGTGACCCTCGAGGATCTCGGCCAGGCCAAGCGGGTGGTCATCGACAAGGACAACACGACCATCGTCGAGGGCTCCGGCAAGGATGCCGACATCAAGGGCCGGGTGCAGCAGATCCGCATGCAGATCGACGAGACCACTTCCGACTACGACGGCGAGAAGCTGCAGGAGCGGCTCGCCAAGCTGGCCGGCGGCGTGGCCGTCATCCACGTGGGCGCCGCCACCGAGACGGAGATGAAGGAGAAGAAGGCCCGCGTCGAGGACGCCCTGCACGCCGCCCGTGCGGCGGTGGAGGAAGGTGTCGTCGCCGGCGGCGGCGTCGTCTTCATCCGCGCCATCAAGGCCCTGGACGAGCTGGAGCTCGAAGGCGACCAGGCCACGGGAGCCGCCATCATCCGCCGCGTGCTCGAGGAGCCGCTGCGCCAGATCGCGGCCAACTCCGGCCTCGAGGGCGCCATCGTCGTGCAGAACGTGGCTTCCAAGGCCGGCGCCGTGGGCTACAACGCCCTCACCGACACCTACGAGGACATGGTCAAGGCCGGCGTCACCGATCCGGCCAAGGTGTCGCGCACGGCCATCGAGAACGGCGCCAGCATCGCCAGCCTGCTGCTCACCACCGAGGCGCTGGTGGCCGAGATCCCCGAGGAGAAGCCGCCGGCTCCGGCGGGCGGTCCTCCGGGCGGGGACATGTACTAGGAGCGGGCAGCTTCGGCTGCACCGCGGGATCGACAAAGAAGGGGCCCACCGGCCGTCCGGTGGGCCCCTTCTCGCATGTACCGCGGAGGCCGGGGAGGCTCCCCGGCGCCCCTCACAGCCAGAGCTGCTGACAGGCGGCGGTGCGGTCGCGGCCCTGCTCCAGGACCTGGAAGCGGAGCCCGGGGGGCGCTCCCGGCGGGCGGGCGGTCAGGCCGAGGGGCTGGCCCTTGTGCACGTAATCCCCGGTCTCGACGGACATGGCGCCGATGCCGGCGTAGCTCGTCCTGAGGCCGTGGCCGTGGTCGAGACCCACCTCGTACCATCCCGAGGAGCGGTCGAAGCGGGTGTGCTCGACCCGTCCGGCGGCGCTGGCCCGCACCAGGGTTCCGCCCGGGGCCCGCAGCAGCACGCCCGGGTCGGCGGGGCTCCAGACGGGGGTGCGCACCGGCTTCAGGGTCGGCACCGAGGTCAGGTTCCCGTGGCGGAGACGGTGGGTCAGGGGGATGAAGGCCTGCCGCTCCCGGGGGGCCGGCCCCGCGGCTTCCGCCCTCGGGAGGCCGAAGGCCTCGGCCGTGAGCATGCGCAGCTGGTCGTGACGGGTCTTGAGCCCCTGGAGGATCTCCTCGAGCTCGGCGATGGAGTCCACCTCCTCGGCGAGCATCGCCCGGTCGCGCTCCAGCCGCTCGACCCGCTGCGCCAGGTAGCCGGCCTTCTGCTGGGCGCGCCAGCCGACCACGAGGAGCCCCACGACGGCGGCGGCGATGAGGGCCAGGCCCCACAGGTAGAGGCGGGCGACCTTGAACTCGTAGGTGCTCCCGCCCTCCTCGGGGATGACCAGCAGGGTGAGGCCGCGCCTGGGCAAGGGGGCGGGCCTAGCCGAAGACGCGGCGCCGCAGGCCGACGAAGAACCCCGCCTCGCGCGCCACGGCCGCGTCGAACCCGTCGGCGGGGAGGTGGAACTCGCAGTGAATCGACGCCGGACCGCCGTAACCGTGGTCGCGCAGAGTCTCGAAGACGGCGGTGAAATCGGCCATCCCCTGCCCGGCCTCGACCACGTCCCGGACCTTGCGGCCGTGCCCGTGGCGCTCCTCGCGGCGCAGCAGGAAGTCCTTCAGGGCCACCGCCGACAGGTGCTCCCGGTGGATGGCCAGGGCCACGGCGAACTCCTCGCCCTCGCCCACCAGATGCCCGGTGTCGAGGTAGGCGCCGACGCGGGCGGGGTCGAGGCCGCGCAGCAGGTGGGCGAGCATGCCGGCATTCAGCCCCAGGCAGCGGTTCGAGTGGGTGTGGTAGACGACCTGCACGCCGTGGGCGGCGGCCAGCTCCCCCCAGCGGGACAGCCTGTCGCGGCCGGCGTCGACGGCCTCCCAGTAGTCGGCGGCGGGATCGAGCTTGAAGTAGCCGAGCTTCACCCGCGGCACGCCGGCCGCGGCCATCGCCTTCAGCAGCGGCAGCGCCCCGGGATCCCCGGGGTCGACCAGGCCGGTGTCGGCCGTGATCAGGGGGATGTCGAACCCCCGCCGCCGCAGGCTCTCGGCCGCCGGCGGCAGGGCCTCGGAGACGTTGCCGGGGTTCACCGGGTGGCCGGGCCTCACGGCGAGGTCGTAGCCGTCGATGCCGAGGCGGCCGGCGAGGTCTCCCAGCTCGTCCACGCCGAGGCCGGCGAGCATCTTCGAGAACACGATCAGCTTCATCGGTCGGGGCGCCGGCTCAGTCGGCGGTCAGGGTCAGCTCGGTGCGGCCGCCGAGCCCGTGGACGACGGGGAAGGTCATCTCCCGTGGCCGGCCCTCGGCCGGGCGGTAGCGCACCGTCGGCGGGAAGTAGGCGTAGAGCGCCGTGTGCCGGGGCCGCGGGCTGTTGTTGGCGCCCGAGCCGTGCACGACCAGGCTGTGGAAGAGCAGGGCGCTGCCCGCCTTCAGGGGGACCTCCCGGCACTGGCTCATGTCGACGTCCTCGCGGTCGGTGAGGGGCTGGTCCCGCTCGCGGGTGATGCGGCCCCATCTCTGCGCCCCCCACTTGTGGCTGCCCGGAATCACCTGGATGCAGCCGTTTTCCGGATCGCTGTCGGTGAGGGCGATGCTCACCGTCACCAGCGACGGCGGCTCCATGGGCCAGTAGGGCGAGTCCTGGTGCAGGCCGTGGGCCGAGCCGTGATGGGCGGGCTTGAGCATGAGGGTGCTGCGGAAGAGGAGCAGATCGTCGCCGATCAGCATGCGGATCGTCTCGAGCAGCCGCGGGTGGGCGGCCAGGTCGCGGAAGACCTCGGAGTGCTTCCCCGTCCTCTCGATCTTGCGCAGCACCGGCCGGCCGCCGCCGGCCCCGGCCCCGGCGTAGGGCTCCAGCTGGAAGCTGCGCCGGCTCCGCTCCTCCTCCGAGAGCCCGGCGGCGAGCGCGTGCAGGCGCTCGATCTCGCGGGCGCAGGCCTCGACCTCGCCCTCGTCGAGCATGCCCTCCAGCACGAGGTAGCCGTGCTCCTCGAAGAAGGTCCGCTTCTCTTCCGCCGGCAGGGTGGCCGTCATCGTCTCGCTCCTTACGTGGGTCCGTGGTTCGCCGGCGGGAATCTACGGGACGGTCCGCGGCCCTGCCATCCCGGCGCCCGTCGCCTATCATTCGCGCAACCGCCCCCCCATCCTCCCTCCGCAAGGTGCAACGCATGCGATCCAGATACTCGATCCCCATCGGCGCCGCGCTGCTGGCGGCCTGCCTGGCCGGCGCCGACGAGCACCCGATCCCCGAGGCCCCGGACCGGGTCCGGCCGCTCCTCATCGGCAGCGAGGCGCCCGGCGGCGTGTGGCCCGATGCCTCCGGCGAACCGTTCGATCTCGGAGAGGCCCTGAAGGCGTCTCCCGCGGTGGTGGTGTTCTACCGCGCCCACTGGTGACCGCACTGCCGCAAGCAGTTGGTTCAACTGCAAGCAGACTCCGATACGCTGAAGGAGCTGGGATTCCGCATCATCGCCGTGTGCATCGATCCACCGGAGGTGCTGGCGAAGACCGCGGTGGACTGGGGGCTGGGGATGCCCCTGCTCTCCGACCCGGAGCTGAAGCTGGCCCACGCCTACGGCGTCGCCTTCCGGCCCGAGGGCGGTCCCGGGCTGCCCGTGCCCGCCGTCTTCCTGGTCACCGAGGGCCGGATCCGGTTCCAGTACGTAAACCCGACCTACCGGGTAAGGCTGGCGCGGGAGGTGCTGCTCGCCGCGGCTCGGGAGCTGTCGCCGCGTCCGGAGGGAGAGTGAGGCGGGAGGCGCTCCCGCGAGGCCTGGCCGCGGCGGCCGCTCAGACAGCCGCGTAGGCGAGTCCGAGGACGGCCAGCACCAGGCTGCACGCCAGTCCCAGGCCGAAGGGCCGGGCGCCGCCGACGGCCAGGGCGCGCAACTGCGTCATCAGGCCGACGGCGGCCATGGCGGCGGTGATCAGCCACTTGGCCGCGCCGGAGGCCAACTGCGCCAGGTTCCAGGTGCGGTCCCCCTCGCCGAAGAGGAAGCGGTCGGTCATGTGGAAGGTGACGTCGGGCAGGAACCCCGTGGTGCGCAGGAAGGCGGCGAGCAGGAACAGCAGCAGGAAGCCGGGCACGAGTCCCCTGTAGTCGACCCGCCGGCCCACGTAGGCCGTCCGGCGGCGGCGGTGGCGGGCGTAGAGGGCGCCGAGAACGACCACCGCCGGCCCCAGCATGGAGATGCGCACGAGCTTGACGATGGTGGCCACCTCGCCCGCGGTCTGGCCGTCCCCCGGGTGGGCGAAACCGGCGGCCAGCACCTGCGGCGTGGCGTGGATCGCCAGTCCGCACCAGAGACCGTAGATCTCCGGGGAGAGGGCGAGCAGGGCCGCCAGGGCGGGGAAGGCGAGCATGGCCATCACCCCGAGGAGGTTCACGGTGGCCACCGAGACCGCCACCTCCCGCTCCTCGCACTCCAGCACCGGCGCCGCGGCGACGATGGCCGAGGTGCCGCAGATGGCGGTGCCCAGGCCCACCAGCAGGGCCGGCTTGCGTCCCAGACCGAGGCGGGGCGCCAGGGCGCGTGCCAGCAGGACGATGAGCACGATGAGGACGACGACTCCGGCGAGCACGCCGAGGCCGATGCGGACCAGGTCGTGGAAGTCGAGACTGGCCCCGAGGAGGACGATGCCGACGAGCAGCACCCGGCGGATGACGAAGTCGGCGCCGGGCTTCAGGGCGGCCGTGGCCGGCGCCAGGTTGCGCAGGGCCATGCCGAGGAGCAGGGCCAGCAGCACCGGGCTCAGGGGGTGCTGGCCGCCGGCGAGGGTGAAGGGCGGCCAGGGCAGGTCTCGCAGCTGGAAGGCGAGCCAGGCCAGGACGCCGCAGAGGAGGACCCCCGGCAGCGGATGGCCGCGGTGCCACTGGGACAGCTGCCGCCGGAAGCGGCTCTCGAAGGCTCTCTCGGTGCGCTGAATCGCCACCGCCCGCCCTCAGAGCCAGCCGCCGCCGAGGGCGTCGCGGTCGCGGAAGTACTCGGCCACCGAGAAGTAGCGGGTGCCCGTGTCGCACAGGACGGTGACCACCGTGTCCCCGGGGGGCAGCTCCTCGGCGACCTGCCGGGCGGCGACGACGTTGGCCCCCGAGGAGATGCCGACCAGGAGCGACTCGCGGCTGGCCAGGGCCTCGGTCATGTCGAAGGCGTCGCGGTCCTCCACGGTGAGGACGCGGTCGATGATCTGGCGGTTGAGGATGGGCGGCACGAAGCCGGCGCCGATCCCCTCGATGGCGTGGGGGCCGCCCTTGCCGCCGGAGAGCACCGCCGAGGCCGCCGGCTCGACGGCGACGATCTCGATGCCCTCGATGGCGTCCTTGAGCACCTGCCCGGCGCCGGTGATCGTGCCGCCGGTGCCGACGCCGGTGACGAAGGCGTCGATCTTCCCCCCCGTGGCCTCGAGGATCTCGGGGCCGGTGGTGCGGCGGTGGACCTCCGGATTGGCCGGGTTCTCGAACTGCCGCAGCTCCAGGCAGTTCGGGTTGCGGTCGATGATCTCGCCGGCGCGGCGCACGGCGCCGCCCATGTCCTGGTCGCCGGGGGTGAGCACCACCTCGGCGCCGTAGCGGGTCACCAGGGCGCGGCGCTCGAAGCTCATCGTCTCGGGCATGGTCAGGATCAGGCGGTAGCCGAGGCCGGCGCAGAGCATGGCCAGGCCGATGCCGGTGTTGCCGCTGGTGGCCTCCACGATCGTCGTGTCCGGCTTGAGCACGCCGCGGGCCTCGGCGTCGCGCACCATGCTCAGGGCGATGCGGTCCTTGACGCTGCCGCCGGGGTTGAGGTACTCCATCTTGCCGAGGATCGTCGCCCCGCCTTCGGGCGACAGATGCCGCAGGCGGATCAGCGGTGTGCCGCCGATCATCTCCGTGACCTGGCCGTGGATCCCGGTCGTCATGGCGCTCACCGCAGGACCATCACTTTCCGCGTGTAGCTGTCGCCGCCGGCGCGCAGCCGCAGGATGTAGACGCCGCTGCCGAGGCTGCTGCCGTCGGCCAGGGTCCCGTCCCAGCGCGCCCGGTAGCGCCCGGGGGCATCCGCCCGGCGTGGAGGGTCACCAGGGGCCGGCCGAGGAGGTCGTGGACGCGCAGGTCCACCTCCGCCTCGCGGGCGATCTCGAAGGGCAGGACCGTGCCGGCGTTGAAGGGGTTCGGATAGGCCGGCTCCAGCCGGCTCGCCCCGGGCGTGGCCGCCGCGAGGCCGCTCACCGCCGTGGGCGGCGCCGTGCGGAAGCGGACGAACCACAGCTCCAGGTTCGGATGGGGCCCGCTGCTGAAGACGGCGCAGGGCCCGTCGGGCAGCAGGCTGCCGCTCGACGGCGAGATCCCGTAGAGGAACCACACGCCCTGCAGGCCGTGGCCGTCGAAGCTGGCCACCTCGGCCCGCGTCCAGCCGCGGCCCCCTTCCTCGGCGCGGTAGAGCAGCAGGGAGCCGCCGTGGGTCACGGTCATCCACAACTCCCCGGGCCGCGCCGGCGCCTCGTAGACCGCGGCCACCGCCGCGCCGCCGATGACCACCTCCTCCCACTGCCCGGTTCCCGGGTCCCGCCGGTAGACCATCAGCCGGTTGTTGCCGCCCTCGGGCTCGTACTGGCCGGTGAGGTACAGGGCCCCGTCGGCTCCCCTCCACAGGGCCTCGGCATAGGCGATGTTCTGCGTCCAGGGAACGACGTCGGCCACCACCTCGATCTCGGCCGAGAGCGGGTCGGCGTAGGGCACGTAGAGGTAGTTGATGCGGTTGTAGTAGGAGCTGAGGTCGGCGTTGTTGCTGACCACGAGGTGGAAGCCGTCGCCGTCGGGCCAGATCACGGGGTAGAGCCAGGTGGTGTAGGGCTCCTCGGCGCGCTGCTCCCGGGCCAGCAGGTGGGGGCCGCCCCACTCGCCGGTGTCCAGATCGACCCAGGCGACGAGGAAGGAGTAGGTGGCCGGGTCGACGATGTACCCGAGGATCAGGCGGTCGCCGTCCATGACGGCGCCGACGTAGCCCGCCTTGCCCAGGCCCGCCGGCAGGGCCACCTCCTCGAAGCTGTCCGGGTCGCCGCGGCTCTGCTGGTGGAGGATGCGGGGACCGTCGAGGAGGCGGGGGTGGACGAGCACCAGCCGCCTCTGGCTGTCGAGCAGGACCAGGCCCGGCTGGTAGTCGTGGATGCCCCAGTCGTAGAACCGCTCCCAGCCCTCCTCGCCGCCGCGGTAGACGACGCCCCTGGCGGTGGACGGGTCGAGCCCCCACATGCCCACGGCGTAGAAGTCGTCGCCGTCGAAGACCAGCTTGGGACCGTTGTACCCGAAGTAGGGGCTGACCCACACCTCGCCCGTGTCGATGCGGGAGAGGGTGAAGTCGATGACCCCGTCCTGGGCGTGGAGAGAGAGGGGAAAGGCGAGGCCCAGCGGCAGCAGCGCGAGCCGGAGGCGGGAGGCGGTTCGGCGGGCGGGGTTCATCGGGCACCTCCAGGGTCTGGAGCCTCCGCAAAGCAAGGGCCTGGGACCCGCCGGCGACAACCCGGTCAGGGCGATGCCGCCGGCGCCGGCCGGACCGCACCCCCCACCTCGATGCCGCCGTGGGAGGCGGTCCGCAGCCGCAGCAGCGACGGCCGCCCCATCTCGAAGCCCTGCTCGATGCGCAGCTCGCCGCCGGCGGGGTCGAGGCCGCCCTGCACCGACAGGCAGGCCCCCAGGCAGGCGGCGGCGCCGCCGCTGGCCGGATCCTCCAGCGACTCCTCATCCCCCGGCAGGAGGAGACGCGCCGACAGGTGGTTCTCCTCCGAGCGGGTCTCGCGGCAGAAGGCGTAGACCCGGGTGTGGAGGGCCCTGTGGCGCACCATGCGCACCCCGAAGGCGCGGAAGGCGGCGGCGTCGAGGTGGCAGGCGTGCAGCTCCTCCAGCCCGGCGAGGGGGACGATGAGGATGGGCAGACCCGCTCCGGTGAGCCGCGGCAGATCCAGCGCCCCAGCCGGACCGCGCAGCCCGAGGGTTGCACGCACCTCGGGGGCGGGCCAGGAGGAGCCCAGCTCGATGGTCGGCGCCGTGAGCCAGGCGGTCCCGCTCTCGAAGCGCACGTCCACGTCCCCGAGGGCCATGGCCAGGACCACCTCCTCCGGCTCTCCCGGCAGCAGGTGCTCGCGTGCCGCCCGGGCGGCGCCGAGGGCGGCGTGGCCCGAGAACGGGATCTGCCGGCGCGCCGTGAACACCTCCACGCGGCAGGGTCCGCCGACGGCCGCCGGGGGCAGCAGGAAGGCGGTCTCCCGGCTGTCGGGCGCCGCGGCCTCGGCCATCATCTCGCCCGACTCCAGCGGCTCGTCGAGGATGCGGACGGCCAGCGGATTGCCTCCCGCCCCCTCGTGGGTGAAGACGTCGAGGACGAGATCAGCCATCCGCACCCGGCGCCGCGAGCAGCAGGTCGTCCGTCGGCGGCTCGTCGGCTACGGCCAGCACCCCCACGAAGGCGCGGGCGGCGGCGGGATCGTTGGTGAACACGGCCCCGCGCGAGATCTGCCGGCCGTCGCCCGACATCTCCAGGGGCAGGCGCTGCCGCAGGCGGTCGGCCCAGGCCGCGGCCGAGGCATGGCCGGCGGCGCGCAGGTCCTTCAGCCGCCACAGGCGCCAGACCGCGGACCTGGAGGCCAGCACCCGCTTCCGCAGGGCCAGGCCCACGCGGCCCATGGTCAGCCGCGGGTTCAGCTCCACCACGGGCTTGAGCCGCAGGCCGCCGTCCGTCCCGTCCCGGTACACGAGAGCGTCCACCCCCAGGGGCCCCCGAAAGCCTGGCGGCAGCCGCCGCCCGAGATCGTCGCCCAGGCGGCGGCAGAGCCGCTGCAGCCGCCGGCCGTCGCGCCCGTCGCCGTAGAGGAACCGTCTCGTCTCCTGGTCGAGGCCGGACACGAGGTCGTGCAGGACGACCCCCTGGAAACGCCCCCCGCCGCCGGTGAGGAAGCGGGTGATCCCGGCCAGGCGCAGGGAGCCGTCGTCCTCGATCTCGTACTGGGCCGACAGGTCGAGGACGCCGTCGAGCCAGGGTTCGACGACGACGGCCCCGTCCTCCTGCAGGACCCCTCTCAGCCAGCGGCGGCGATGCTCCGCCAGCCCGGGGGAGTCGAGGAAGATCCGGCGCCCGCCGGCGGTCCCGAAGGCCGCCTTCACCACCGCCCGGGGCCAGCCGCCGTCGAATCCAGCGGCCAGCGCCGCCGCGGCCTCCGCCTCCGTGGCGCAGGAGGCGCCCACCACCTCCGGGCCGCAGAGCCAGTCCCCCTCCTCCTCGCGCAGCGACGGGAGGATGTCCGCCAGCCAGGCGGCGCTCCAGGCCTTGGAGTAGAGCTGCCGCCTCTCCGCGTCCCAGAGGCTCCCCGGCGCCGGCTCGCCCGCCGGCAGCTGGTCCGCCAGCGGGCCGAGGGCGGCGACGCTGTCCGGCGCCCAGCCCCAGGGCCGCAGCGCGGTGAGCCGCCGCCCGTCCAGGGCTTTCGGCACCGGCTGCGTAGCCGGGTCCCACTCCACCAGCTCCGGCACCGGCAGGCCCGCCCCCCGCAGCTCCTGCAGGTAGGCCAGCCGCGGCCGCTCGGGGACGACCACCATGTCGTCGGGGGCGGCCAGCAGGGCGGGCAGCAGCGCCAGGTCGCGGGACAGGTCCCGCAGCGGCGCCGGCGGGGTGAAGGGGGCGCCCCGGCCGGCGGCCAGGTCGCACAGGGGGTTGAACCAGTGCAGCCGGGGGCAGCGGCCGTGGGAGTGCACGAACAGCTCCAGCTCGTCGACGAAGGCCCTGGGCAGTCCCGCCCGGAGGCGGCCCTCCCGGTTGAAGCCGATCCCCTTGGCGCGGCTCGGGCTCAGGGGGAACCCGAGGGCCTGGCGGAAGGACTCCCACTCGCTCTGCGACGGGGCGCGCCAGGTGTTGAACCAGTTCAGGCCGTGGCGCACGTGGCCGATCTCGTCGCGGTAGATGCGCCCCATGAGGGCCGCCGTATCCACGTCGCCCAACTCGTGGAAGAGCCGCTGGTAGTGGGGGGCGTAGTCGAGGTTGGCCTGCTCAAGGGTGAGGCTCAGGCGGGTGACGAAGTCCAGGGGCGTCGGCATGGGCGAGATGGCCCGCCAGAAGAAGTCGCTCACCGGGATCTGGCCGAAGGCGACGCCGGCGCCGCGGATCCGCTCCAGGTAGAGGCGCAGGTGCTCCTGCTCGTCGAGGAGGGTGCGGGCGACGCCGCGGCGGAACCGGGGCGGGGCGTCGGGGAACTTGAGCAGCACCAGGGCCATCAGCTCCGCCGCCATCAGCTCGTGATTGGCGAAGAAGTGCAGCACGAGGCCGCGGTCCTCGTCGCGCTCCAGGGAGCGCACCTCGTCGAAGGCGACGCGCCCGGTGTCGCTCCAGCGGTCCAGGGCCAGCTCCGGCGGCCGCCCCGGGGCGTCGGGGGAGGTCAGCGGGCGCCCGGGACGCTCGTCGGTCAGGCGGCCGGAGGCGGTGAGCTTGTGCTCCAGGGTGTCGCCGAAGAGCACGGCTTCGGCCAGCTCGCGGATCTCCATGGCGGCAAAGCTACCCTTCCGCAAAGGCGCGGGCGACCTCCGTCCCTCGTGGCGGGGGTGGGGACCAGGGCCTACAATGACCCCCCTTCATCCAGCAGAACCACACAGGGACGGGAAGCGATGGCGAAACGCAAGAGCGGCACCAGGTCGAAGGACGTGACCCGCCGGGGGGACATCCCCCGCACCTTCGAGACCCGGACGGGGGAGTTCAACTACACGCGCCAGGAGTCGATGGTGCCCATGCGCGACGGCGTGAAGCTCTTCACGCTGATCTTCATCCCCGAGGGCGTGTCGCGGAAGATGCCGATCGTGCTGACGCGCACCCCGTACGACGCCAAGGGCCGCGGCACCCGCTCCCACAGCCCCGACATCGCCATGGTCCTGCCCGCCGCCGACGAGGACCTCGTGCGCGACGGCTACATCCTCGTCTACCAGGACGTGCGCGGCCGCTTCGGCTCCAAGGGCAGGTACACCATGACCATGCCGGTGCGCGGGCCCTTCAACGAGGGCGAGGTCGATCAGGTCACCGACGCCTGGGACACGGTGGAGTGGCTGGTGGAGAACGTGGAGGGCAACAACGGCCGCGTCGGCATCACCGGCACCTCCTACGACGGCCTCCTCACCCTCATGGCCCTCATCGACCCCCACCCGGCGCTGCAGGCGGCGGTCCCCGTCAACCCCATGGTCGACTCCTGGCTCGGGGACGACTTCTACCGCCACGGGGCCTTCCGCACCGTCATGCTCCAGTACGTCTACCGGCAGACCTCGACGAAGAACGCCAGCCACTCCATCCCCTGGGGCTACCGCGACCACTACCAGGCCGTCCTCGAGGCCGGCTCCATCGGCGAGCTGGGCCGCCGCTACGGGGCCGACCGGCTGCCGGCCTGGAGGCGACTCCTGGACCACCCGGCGTACGACGACTACTGGAAGGACCAGGCCCTGCAGGAGCACCTGGCGCGGGCGCCGCGGCGGGTGCCCGTCCTCAGCGTGCACAGCCTCTTCGACGCCGAGGACCTCTACGGCGCCGTGCTCAGCCACGCGGCGATGGCGAAGAACGACCCCCGGGGGGCGCGCACGCATCTGGTCATCGGCCCCTGGTCCCACGCGCAGACGTGGGGCGACGGCTCCGCCCTCGGCAGCCTCAAGTGGGGGGAGGACACGGGGCTGCGCTTCCGCCGCGACATGCTCAAGCCCTTCTGGGACCGCCACCTCAAACGGAAGAAGCCGGCCGAGCCGCTGCCGCGGGTGCAGGCCTTCGAGACCGGCAGCAACCGCTGGCGCCAGTACCGGAGCTGGCCGCCGCAGAGTGAGACCGAGACCCGGCGGCTTTACCTGCAGCCCGAGGGCGGCCTCTCCTTCGACGCGCCCGCCGCCAGCGAGAGCCGCACCGAGTACGTCTCGGACCCGGCCAGCCCGGTGCCCTACCGGGTGCGGCCGATCATCCCGCCCTTCGCCGGGGAAGGCACCTGGTTCCGCTGGCTGGTGGACGATCAGCGGCCCTTCTCCGACCGCACCGACGTCCTCGTCTTCGTCAGCGAGACCCTGCGGGAGCCCCTCACCCTGAGCGGTGAGCCGTCGGCCACCCTCTTCGCCTCGACCACCGGCACCGACGCCGACTGGGTCGTCAAGCTCATCGACCTATACCCCGCCGAGGTCCCGGCGGACCGGGACATGGGCGGCTACCAGTTCATGATCTCGGGCGACATCCTGCGCGGCCGCTACCGCGAGAGCTTCGAGGAGGCGGCGCCGATCCCGCCCGGGCAGGTGCTGCCCTACCGCGTCCTCATGCCCCACGTGAACCACACATTTCTGCCGGGGCACCGCGTCATGGTGCACGTGCAGAGCTCGTGGTTCCCGGTCTGCGACCGCAACCCGCAGACCTTCGTCGACCAGATCGCCTGGGCCCTTCCGGAGGACTTCCGGAAGGCGACCCACGCCATCCACCACGACCGCGCCTCGGCCAGTTTCCTCGAGCTGCCCGTGCGCAAGGGAGATCAACCGTGAAAGTCGAATCCGTCCAGCTGACCCTCCTCGACCTTCCCTTCACGAAGCACACCGGCAGGCACATGCAGTACTGGCTGCCCCACTGGCGGATCGTGCAGATCTGCCGGCTCACCATGAGCAACGGCGTCGTCGGCTTCGGCGAGACGATCCCCAACTACACTTGGGCCAAGGTGCCCGACGGGATCGAGGAGCGCGTCGTGGGCCGCGAGGCGGACGAGCTGATGTGGGAGGACGACCTCGGCGCCGGCGTGCAGATGGCCCTCTTCGACGCCGTGGGCAGGCACGAGAGCGTGCCCGTCCACCAGCTCCTGGGTTCCCAGGTGCGCGACTACGCGCCGCTGTCGTGGTGGGCCATGGACATGCCGCCCCGGGACTGGGCCCGCCAGTGCCGCGCCGCGGTGAAGGCGGGTTACATGTCGGCCAAGCTCAAGGCGCGCACGTGGTACGACATGCACGCCGGGATCCAGGCCATCCTCGAGGTGGTGCCGCCCCAGTTCCGCCTCGACCTCGACTACAACTCGACCCTGGACAACACCTCCAACGCCGTGGAACACCTCAAGTCCCTCGAGCGGTACGAGCAGG
>CAZEHQ010000118.1:0-13529 GCA_964512165.1 uncultured Gemmatimonadaceae bacterium
TTCCATGTTGCGGTCTCCTACCAGGATCTGGACGGCAAGCCACGTTCCGAGAAGTTCCTGCTGGATGCAGGACAGTTCGAGGGCTTCCGCAGCCTCGGCACGCCGCCAGACCAGGACATGGCGGAGTCCTTGAAACAGATCGCAACTCACCTCCGCCAGGCTCCCTCCGGCGGCCAGGGGTCCGGCCGCTCCAGGCGGTGACGGGTGCTGAGCGGTGCCAGGTTGCCGCTGCCGCACGCGGTGACCTGCCCTCAGAAGGGACGCCACCTGGGCGACCGTTCCTCCCAGTCGGGGGTGTTGGTGAGGTTGACCGGCATGGCCGGGCGCTCCTCGACTTGATCCCAGTCGAAGCCGACGGGGGACACGATGAAGATGTCGAAGGCGCCCTGGGGGGTGTGCTTGCCGGTCCAGTTGCTGAAGTGCACGTCCAGGGTGCCGTCCTCCCGGAAGTTCATCTTCCCCTGGTAGGCCAGGGCCCGGCCGTCCGGTGACCAGGTCGGGTCCTGCTCGAAGGTGTGCTTGGCCACCGTGACGCGCACCTGCCTTCCGCTCTCGACATCGGCCAGCATCAGCTCCTCGCCCCCGAAGCGTTCGGAGTTGAAGGCCAGGCGCCTGCCGTCGGGAGACCAGGCCGCGTGCCAGTCGTAGTGGGAGTCGTGGGTGAGGCGCCGGAGGTTGGAGCCATCGGCGTCGACGAGGTAGATCTCGTCATTGCCGTCGTACTGCCCGGAGGTGAAGGCGATGTGGTTTCCGTCCGGAGACCACGCCGGCTCCCGTCCCAGCGCCAGCTTGCGCTTGTTGCCGCCGTCCGGGTCCATGAGCCAGATCCCCACGTCGCCGTCGCGATGGCTGAGGAAGGCGATGGTGCCGCCGTCGGGGGACCAGGCCGGTTGTTCGTCCCGCTCGGGGTGCTCGGTGAGACGGCGCTCGCCGCCGCCGTCCGCCGCCATCACGTAGATGTCGATGTTGGTCATCACGTGGCCGCGGGCGAAGGCGATCTCCCTGCCGTCCGGGGACCATGCGGGGTACTGCTCGAACTCGGGAGTGTCGGTGAGGCGGGTCGGTTCCCCGCCGGCGGCGGGGATGGTGTAGAGATCCCAGTCCAGCACCGCCGCCGGCGTGGCCGCGTAGAGGATGGTTCCCTGAGGCTGATAGCCGCCGTTGCCGCCGCCGGGGATGGTGACCGTCAACCCATAGCTGCGAACGCCCGTGACGGGCGCCGGCTCCACCTTCAGGCTGTCGCTCATCAGCCGCTGGCTCGTCACGACGTGGATGGCGTAGGCCCCTTCCTCGACATCTCCGAAGGAAACGGATCCCGCGTCGACGACGCGGTTGAATCCGGGCCGAACCTCGCCGGCGTCCAGCCGGACCTTGTTCCCGTCGCCTCCCTCTATTCGAATGGTCACCTCGTTGCCGCCGCACGAAACCACCGGCAGCGAAATCGTCAAGGTGGACAGGATCGCTCGGCCGGTGATCCTCGCAGCCGTCCCTCGTGCCGTCCCGAAGCCCATGGCGGGTCCCTCCTCGGGTCCGAGGTAGGAGCGATCGTGGACCTAGTCAAGCCTGGCCCAGGGCTGTCTTCACCACCCGCAGGATCTGCTCGTTCGTCCAGGGCTTGATGACGCAATCGGCGGCCCCGGCCCTGAGGCCCTCCGCCGCCAGGTCGCTGGAGCCCCAGGCCGCCATCAGGACGACGGGCACTTGCGGCTGCCGGCCCTTGATCTCGGTCAGCAGCTCCAGGCCCTCCTCGCCGCTGGCCCAGCGGGAGAAGTGCATGTCCTGCAGGACCAGCTCCCAGTCGCCGTGCTCCAGCCGCTGCAGGGCCTCCCCCGGCGAAGCGGCGGTGGCCGAGCGGTAGCCGGCCTGCTTGAGCAACAGCGCCAGGCTCGTGGTCACGATGGGATCGTCGTTGACAACCAGGATCATGGCTTCCGCGCAGCAACAACCGCGCCACCAGGCGTTACTCCTTCTGCGACCGGTAGTTGCGGCATCAGCGGGGGCTTCCTGCATCGCGCCGGATGGTCGCCTGCGATACAGAAGTGTCCATCCGTGGACAGCGCGGAGTTGCCGGCCTGCCGATCCCCTGCCGGGCAGGGACGGCCCCGCGGACCCGGCGCAGGCAGGGCCCGCCTGCGCCACCGGTAGAGCGAGGCCGTCAGGGCCCCGCGCCAAGGGCCAGTTCCAGGTTCTCCCGGGTCATCAGCTCGATTTCGGCCCCCGGCTCGAGGAAGGGGCCCACGTCGGCCCTCAGGCGATCCCAGTCTGCCGACTGCAGCCGGCGACGGACGATTCGCCGCCAGGTGTGCCGGGTCGGAAGATCCCCCTCCCATCCGCTCTGCCGCAGCGCGTTGTCGAGCAGGACCAGGTTGGGAGCCGGCCACTCGGGATCGCTCAGGTACCACATCAGGTCGTAGAAGTCGCGGCCCTTGGGCCAGGGCCGCTGCAGCACGGCGTGCAGCTTGCCCGCCAGCAGCGAAGCCCGGTCGTGGTGCTGCAGCCTAAGGGTGACGTGGCGGCGGATGAGCGTGGTGGCCAGGCCGGCCCCGGAAGGCGGCCGGGTGTCGACCTCGACGCGGATGGAGAGCACCTCCTCCGGATGGGGCGACAGCCCCAGTTCGTGCAGCAGTCCGGCGAAGCGGACGAGGGCGGAGTGCACCACTCTGCCGTCCCTCACCCTGAGCTCGACGGCGTAGCCTTCGGCTGCCAGCTCCGTCCGGATCATCCGCAGGAAGGCGCGTAGATCGCAGGCGGCTTCCGGCCGCTCCAGGGCGAAGTCCAGGTCCTCGGAAAAGCGCGGGATGGAGTAGAGGAAGCGCAGGCAGGTGCCGCCCTGGAAGGCGAGGGGGATCATGGCCCCGGCGCGCTGCAGGCTCCCGAGGATGCGCGCCTGCAGATACTCCCGCACCAGGTTGCGGCCGAGGATTGCGGTCCGGGCGCCCGACACCTGCTGGGCCAGATAATCCTTCACAGCGTCTCGTACTCCCGCGCTTCGGCCTCGATCAAGGCGGCCACGTTCCTTGCCGCGCGCATCAGCTTCGGGCTGCCGGAGCGCCCGGCCAGGCGCTTCAGCTCGGCGGCATCGAGGAGATCGAGATTCTGCAGGCGCAACCCGTGCAGGTAGGGCAGCCCGTCGCCCCCTGGTTGCAGGTGGACCAGGTCCAGCAGGGCCTTCTCCGGACGGGCCACGAAGGCCTGCTGGCCGTCTCCTGCATCGACCGCCCGGTATCCGTACAGCAGCGCGGGACTGAGGTGATGGGATACGAAGCGGCCGAAAGGGGTCTCCCGGCGTCCGGGCCTGCCGGTGGAGAGACTGGTGACCACGGTGCTGAACTCCGGGATCAGATGGTGGTGGCTCAGGGCCGCCTGGCAACTCACGTAGGAGCCGCGCACCAGGCGGTTGGCTACCACGAAGGGATGAGGTGGTGCTTTCTGGAAGGGTGGCGCCAGGGCGTACAGCCCGCGTCGCAGCTGGTAGAGGCGCCCGGACCGGGTCCATCGCGACAGTTGCCGGCGCACATCCGCCGGGGCCACGTCGCCGGAGAGGAGCAGGCCGGTCTCAAAGAGCGGTTCCTCGCCGACGATCTCGAGCAGTTGGGCGAATTTCATGGCAGTAAAATGCCATGAACGCCCTGTTATGGCAACGTATCAGAACCTCAAGGAGAACACCGTCCGCACCCCCGGTTCGGACCGCGCCGAGATCGTGCCCCGGTGCATGCGCATGATCTGCCGGCACAGGCTCAGGCCGATCCCCGAGCCGTCCTGCTTGGTGGTGAAGAAGGGGATGAAGAGCTTGTCCAGGGCCTCCTCGACGATGCCGGTCCCGTTGTCGGCGACGTCGATGACGACGCGGTCCCGGTCCATGAAGGCGGTCAGCTCCACCCGGGCCCCGTCGCGCCCCCCGGCGGCGTCGCAGGCGTTGCGCAGCAGGTTGATGAGCACCTGCTCCACCTGCCCGGGGTCGGCGGTCACCTCCAGGGAGGGCGGGTCGACGGCGTGGACCAGCTCCACCCCCGCCTCCTCGAACTGGTGGCCCATGAGCTGGGTCACGCGCTCGAAGAGGCCGCCCACCGGGGTGATCTCGAAGTCGGGGGCCGGCACCCGCGTGAGGTCGCGGTAGGCGTCGACGAACTGCAGCAGGCCCTGCGACCGGCGGTGGATCGTGTGCACGGCGGTGCGCACGTCGCTCACGTCCTCCCCGGCGACGGTCTCCTGCTGCAGCAACCCTTCGGCCGTGGCGGACAATGAGGCGATGGGCGTGATCGAGTTCATGATCTCGTGCGTGAGCACCCGGATCAGCCGCTGCCAGGCCTCCATCTCCTGTTCCTCCAGCTCGGACTGGATGTCGTGGAGCGAGACGAGGCGGTGCTCCTCCTCCCCCGTGCGGAACAGGGCGGCGAAGCAGGCCAGCTGGCGGACCTCGCCGTCCTCCTCCAGGCGCAGCAGGGCCTTCCGGCGCGGGCCCAGGGTGGTCAGGGTCTGCGCCAGGCCGGGGCCCCGCGACTCGAGGTCCGAGACATTGGCGAGGCGGTTGACCCGCAACAGACGCTTGGCGGCGTTGTTGATCAGCGACACCTCGCCCTGCCGGTCGAAGGCGACGAGGCCGACGCCGATATGCTGCACCACCATCTGCAGGTAGAGGGACTGCTCCTCCTTCTCGGCGCGGGTGGCCCGGAAGGCGTCGAGGACCTCGTTGAAGGACCGCTTCAGCTCGTCGAAGGAGGACCCGAGGCCGCCGGTGACGTAGGTCTGCGAGAAGTCGGCGTAGCGGACCGCCTGGAGAAAGCGCGCCAGGTCGCGGTTGGTGCGGTCCACGAAGCGGATCAGCGACCACACCTGAAGGGCCGCGAGCACACCGATGACCAGGGGGATCGCCGGGTAGGCGAGATCCCGCAGCGACAGCGGCAACAGCAGCAGGGTGAGGCCCAGGAGCAGGACGCGCACCACCACCTGGGCGCGGAAGTTGCCGAACACCGATCGCCGGCTCCGCGGCCGATCAGAGGCCATACTTCTCCATCCTCCGGTACAGGGAGGTGCGCGTGAGGCCCAGCTCGCGGGCGGCGTGGCTGACGTTGCCCTGGTGCTTGCGCAGGACGCGCTCGATGACCACCCGCTCCACGTCCTCGAGGTTGTAGCTGTCGAAGGTATCCGCCTCCCCCGCGGGGGCCGGTGCGGGGGCGGTGAGCAGGAAGTCGTCGGCCTCGAGGCGGGGGCCCTCGGTCATGATGACGGCGCGCTCCACGCCGTGCTGCAGCTCGCGCACGTTCCCCGGCCAGGCGTAGGCGCGCAGCTTCTCCAGGGCGCCGCCGGAGAGGCCGCGCACCGGGCGGCCGTACTTCTTCCCGTACTGGTCGAGGTAGTGGTCCACCAGGGCCTTGATGTCGCCGGGGCGCTCGCGCAGGGGCGGGATGCGCACCTCGATGGTGTTGATGCGGTAGAGCAGGTCCTGGCGGAAGCCGCCCTCGCCGACCATGTCGTACACTGGCATGTTGGTGGCGCACAGGAGGCGTACGTCGATGGGGACAGGCTTGTTCGAGCCGACGCGCACCACCTCGCGGCTCTGCAGGCAGGTGAGCAGCTTGGCCTGCAGCGGCAGCGGCAGGTTGCCGATCTCGTCGAGGAACAGGGTGCCGCCCGAGGCGACCTCGAAGCGGCCGGCGCGGTCGGAGCGGGCATCGGTGAAGGCGCCCTTCACGTGGCCGAAGAGCTCGCTGTCGAAGAGGCTCTCGGAGACGGCGCCCATGTCGACGGAGATGAAGACCTCGCCGGCGCGCGCCGAGCGGCGGTGGATCTCCCGCGCCACCAGCTCCTTGCCGGAGCCGTTCTCGCCGAGGATCAGGACGTTGGCGTCGGTGGCGGAGACCTTGGCGATGGTGTCGAAGATCTCGCGCATGGGCGGCGAGTCGCCGATGATGTCGACGAAGGGCTGGTCGAGGTCGGCGGCCAGCTGGTCCTGGCGCGAGCGCAGGCCCCGGGCCTCCGAGCGCGAGCTGCGCAGCTGCGCCGCCGCCGACAGGGTGGCCAGCAGCTTCTCGTTCTGCCACGGCTTGAGGACGAAGTCCACCGCCCCCTCGCGGACGGCGCGCACCGCCATCTCCACGTCGCCGTACGCGGTGATGGGGATGACCACGGCCTCGGGGTCGAGTTGGCGGATCTGCTGCAGCCAGTAGAACCCCTCGCGGCCCGAGGCCGCGTCCTGGCTGTAGTTCATGTCGAGGAGCACGATGTCGGGTGCGTCGTCGCGCAGCACCGCGGGGATGACGTGGGGGTCGGCCTCGGTGCGGACCTGGTAGCCCTCCTGCTTGAGCAGCAGCCGGGCGGCGACGAGGACGTCCGGATCGTCGTCGACGACCAGGACCCTGGGCTCGGCGGCGGGCCTCATGACAGCCTCCCGGTGTACGCCAACGGACACCGCGTGTATCGCCGGCGTGCACCTCCGTCTCTCGGGCGGTTCGGGCCAAAAGTGCTCATCCTGTTGCGCTCCAGTATCTTGGGGGAAATGGCATGCATCTTGCGGTCTGCGATCGCAGAGCGTGCAACAGGAGAAACTGCAAGCATCATGCCCACAACCGTTCAGATACCCCTCGCTTCGGCCCTCGTCGAAGGCGGCACCGCCGAAGGCAGCACCGGCAGCGGCGCCGCGATGGACAGGAAGATAAGCAGGCGGAGGTGGCCCCCGCGCAGGATCGCCGGGGCCGCCGGCGCCGGGCTCTTCGTCGTCTTCGCCGCCTGGGGGCTGCTCAAGGACAGCGGCGTGCGCAAGCTCAACGTCGACCGCGACCGGCTGACGATCTCCGAGGTCGTCCACGGCCCCTTTCAGGAGTACACCCCGGTGCGCGGCACGGTCCTGCCCATCCGCACCGTCTACCTCGACGCCCTCGAGAGCGGCCAGGTGCAGCGCCTCTTCGTCGAGGAAGGGGCCAACGTGACGGAGGGCGACCCCCTTCTGCGCCTGGCCAATCCCGAGCTCGAGCTGCACGTGTTGCAGCAGGAGTCGGGGCTGGAGCGCAAGATCGAGGAGCTGCACAGCAACCGCCTCTCCATGGAGCAGGACCTGCTCGGCTCCCGGCAGCGCCTCATGGAGATCGAGTACCGGGCCCAGATCGACCGCCGCAACTTCGAACGCTACGCCTCCCTGTCGCAGGAGGACCTGGCGGCGATCATGCCCCTGCAGGACTACGAGAAGCTGCGCGACAACTACGAGTTCCAGGCCCGCAAGCTCGCTCTCACCCGCGAGACCCACCGCCAGGACTCGCTGCTGGCCGTGGACCGGGTGGTGCAGGCCCGGGCGGCGGTGGAGCGCATGGAGCGCAACCTGGAGATCATCCGCCGGCGCCTCGACGACCTCACCGTCCGCGCCCCGGTCTCCGGGCAACTCACCGCCCTCGCCGCCGAGATCGGCGAGAGCAAGGGGTCCGGCGCCCGCCTGGGCAAGATCGACATCGTCGACGGGTTCAAGGTCAGGGCCGGCATCGACGAGCACTACATCGCCCGCGTCGACCGCGGCCAGAGCGGCCAGTTCGACCACGACGGCGGGACCCTCGGCCTGGTGATCCGCAAGGTCTACCCGGAGGTGGAGGAGGGCCGCTTCGAGGTCGACCTGGTCTTCGACGGCGACGCGCCGGAGGGCATCCGCCGCGGCCAGACCCTGCAGATCCGCCTGGAGCTGGGCGATCTCGAGGAGGCCACGCAGGTCGCCCGGGGCGGCTTCTACCAGGCCACGGGCGGGCACTGGGCCTACGTGCTGGAGCCGGCGGGGGACCGCGCCGTGAGGCGGGACATCCGCCTCGGCCGCCAGAACCCGAAGGTCTACGAGGTGCTGGAGGGACTGCAGCCGGGGGAGCGGGTCATCACCTCCGGCTACGAGAGCTTCGGCGAGGACATGGACGTCCTCGTCCTCAAGTGACACACGGAAACCAAACCCATGCACACGGAGAAGAGGCCATGACGGACGAGAGGACCAACGGCAACGGGAACGGCAGGGAGTCCCTGATCCGGACCCAGGGACTGCGCAAGCTCTTCACCACCGAGGAGGTGGAGACCACGGCCCTGGACAACGTCAACATCGAGATCCACGAGGGCGAGTTCGTGGCCATCATGGGGCCCTCGGGATGCGGCAAGTCGACCCTGCTCAACCTCCTCGGCCTGCTCGACAACCCGTCGGACGGGGAGTACTGGCTGTGCGGAGAGGAGGTGGCCTCGTACTCCGAGCGCAACCGCGCCAACCTGCGCAAGGGGACGATCGGCTTCGTCTTCCAGAGCTTCAACCTCATCGACGAGCTCACCGTCTACGAGAACGTGGAGCTGCCCCTGCTCTACCTGGGGCTGCCCGCCGCGGAGCGGCGGCAACGCGTCGCCGAGGCCCTCGATCAGGTGCAGATCGCCCACCGGGAGAAGCACTTCCCGCAGCAACTCTCCGGCGGCCAGCAGCAGCGGGTGGCCGTGGCCCGCGCCGTCGTCGCCAAGCCCCGGCTGATCCTGGCCGACGAGCCCACGGGCAACCTCGACTCCCGCCACGGCGACGAGGTGATGGCCATGCTCACGGAGCTGAACGAGTCCGACACGACCATCGTCATGGTCACCCACTCGCCGGCCTATGCCGACCACGCCCACCGGATCATCCACCTCTTCGACGGCCGCGTGGTGACGGAGAACATCATCCAGGAACGGGGGCTCTGATCAGCGCTTCCACAGCCAGGACAGCTTGAGCTGCAGGGAGCGGTTGGCCTGTCGCAGACCGTCCTCGGTATCCCAGACCTGGTTGTAGACGACGAACAAGTCGCTGCCCGGCAGCCAGCGCCAGTTGAAGAGAAAGTTGCCGCCCGCCAGCTCGCCGGCGCTGTTCCACTGCACGAAGCCGCGCACGAACATGTCGGGGGAGAAGGAGTAGAGGAAGCGGTGCCCGAAGAGGTGGGTGTCGAAGGCGCCGTCGGGCAGGCGGATGCGGTTGATCTCGTAGCGTCCCTCCAGCTCCAGGCGGACCATGTGACGCCAGGCGGTCTCCGCCGTGAAGCGGCTGCGCGTGCCGTTGAAGAAGTCGCCGTGCTCCCCCTCGAGGCGGGCGGAGAGATGGCGGCCCGAGCTGGAACGGAGAAGGATCTGCCAACTGCCGAACTCGTACGGGCCCGGGGGGATCTCGCGGCCCTCGCGGATCTCGAAGGGCTCGTCCAGTAGCTCGTAGCGCCGCCGGTGGCGCCCCCCGATCCAGTCGCCCGCCTCCAGGTTCACGAAGGCGCTGAGCTCCAGGTCCCGGCTCTGCAGGACCCCTTCCCGGTCGGTCAGGTAGGTGAACTGCGGTCCCATCGAGAGCTGCCGGACCCACCCGGCCCGCGGGCGCGGCCGGTAGCGCCCCCGGCCCTTGAAGCGACGGATCCCGGCGCGCGGCACGAAGCCAACCTCGGGGGCGAACTCCTCCTCCACGTCCAGCCAGCCCATCCGGGTCTCGAAGCGGCCCCGGCGGAAGTCCAGCTCCACCAGGCCGGCCCGGTCGCGGCCTTCCACCCCGGGCGTCCACGTCTTCGCCGCGAATCCGCGCAGGTTGAGGGCGGCCTCCATCAGCGACAGGGTGAAGTCGGCGCCGCCGGTGCGGTTGTACGCGGCCCCGGAGCCGGGCTCCTTGTCGATGGCGATGAGACCCACGTTGGCGCGGCCGGGCAGGTCCCGCCTCAGGCGCAGGACCGTGAAGTCGGTCCGGTCCACGCGCAGGGTGTCCTCCTCCTCTTCGTCGACGAAGGTCCCGGCCCGGGTGGTCATGCGCAGGGCCCCGATCTGGTAGGGTCCGGTCCGGCCGGTGAGCTTGCCCCCGGCCACCACGGGCACGCTGTGGCCCTCCTCGATGCCGATGCGCCGGCTGTAGAACAGCAGCGTCGGCGGCCGGCCTCCCGCGCCCTGCCTCTCCACCCTCTCGCCGAACTCGAAGATGCCGGCCCCTTCGAGGAAGAAGTCGCGCTTCTCGGGGAAGAACAGGCTGAAGCGGGTCAGATTGACCTCCTCCTGGTCGGCCTCGACCTGGGCAAAGTCGGTCTTGTACGACAGGTCCACTGTCAGGGAGGTCGTGAGGCCGTACTTGAAGTCCACGCCGGGGTCGAGGTCGTACTCCTCGCCCTCGCCGGCGGTGAAGTCGCGGCGGGCGCCGCTGAGCAGGAAGGGCACGAGGGCCATGGGGGGCCGGCTGCGGAGCCGGCCCATCCCGGTGAGGAGGGCGAGGCGCGAGGTGCGGTAGCGGCCCCGGAAACCGTAGGTCTGGGGCGGAGGCACGAGAAAGACCTCCTCGTTCTTCCGGCGGATGGCGCGGCCGATGTTGAGGCCCCAGACGGCCCCTTCGCTGTCGGGGTAGCGCAGCTGGTCCAGGGGAATGGCCACCTCCGCGCTCCAGCCCAGGCTGTCGACCGCGGCGCGGCTGCGCCAGACCGCGTCCCAGGCCTCGTTGCGGGTCCGGCCCTCATCGGTGAGCAGCATGTCGAGGCGGGCCCCCAGGGGATTGGTGCTGAAGAAGAAGCCGCCCCGCCCGTCGTTGTAGGGATCGAGGAGGATCTGGATGTTGTCGTTGTTCTCCAGCTCGGCGTCCCGCCGCATGAGATTGGCCACGAGGCGGTCCGCCTCGCTGTCGAAGCAGCGCAGGCCGAAGTAGAGATGGCCGTCGTCGAAGAGGATGCGCACCTCGGTCCGCTCGCTCGGCGGAGCGCCCTCCACGGGCTCGCGCTGGAGGAAGCCGGCCGCGGCCGGGGCCAGCCGCCAGACGGCATCGTCGAGGCGGCCGTCGATGCGCGGGGCGGTGGCGGTTGTGCGCACGGCCTGGATGGCGGGGATCTCTTCGGCGCCGGCGGGGGCGGCCAGCACCCCAAGGGCCGCGGCCGCCCTGACGAGGCGGGACACCCTGAACCCCCGGCCCCGACCCCCGTATGGTCTCACTTTGCCCCCTGTGATCGCCTGCCGCAGCGGGAACTCCGGCGCCCGATGGTCTCTTGACGTCATATGTCTCGGGGTATAGTACCGGAACCGCCGGTCGGCCCGCCAATGGCGACCTCACCCAGGGACCTCACCATGCAGACCAGGCAACCCCCCGGAATCCCCTACCTGTCCCCGGTCGCCTTTCTGGCCTCACTCTTCCTGACCGCCCTCTCCGGCTGCGGCGGCGACGACCCGGTCTCCGAGCCGCAGGAGCGGGACCACGTATGGCCGGTCGATCAGAACGGGGTCGAGGTCCCCGTCCCCGGCACCTGGGTCCTCGTGGACCACACGAACCCCAACTCCACCTCCACCATCGGCGAGAGCTTCGTCCTGCCCCCCGACCCGCCGCACAGCGCCCAGGCCTCCGACGGTACCTACACCGACGGCGAGGGGATCGAGTGGACCATGGTGCGAATCACCTCCCACGACGGCGACCGGTGGCAGTTCCTCGAGCGCGTGGACACCGGCGTTTCACCACACCGGCTGCACGTCGTGGTCAGGACGGACGAGGAAGGCATACCGGTCCTGGAGTACGGGGAGTACCCCTTCGACCTGCCCCTGCACAACGTGCAGATCTGGGATAGGCAGTAGTTCGGCCTCCCTTGCCAACCCTCCTGTGGACTGCGCGTCTCCCGGCGGTTGCCGGCTCTCTGCTGGCCTGCTTCGTCGCCGCGCCGGCCGAAGGGACCGCCTTGATCGACTCGTTGCTGCGCGCGAATCCCGTCTGCGCGCCCGTCCTGGCCGACGCCGAGCGCCACGAGTTGCAGATCCTCTACACGCAGATCGACCGCGCCGCCGGCAACCGTCCCCGCTTCACCCGCCATCGCTACCGCGTCGATCCCGCCTCCTACTTCTACCCCGCCAGCGCCATCAAGCTGGCCGGTGCCCTGCTGGCCCTGGAGAAGCTGAACCGCCTTGGACTCTCGCGGGACGAGGCGGTCCGCATCGACAGCGCCTACAGCCGCCAGACTTCCGTGCACCAGGACTCCACCGCCCCCGGTGGACTGCCCACCATCGCCCACTACATCCGCAAGCTCTTCGCGGTCAGCGACAACGACGCCTACAACCGCCTCTACGAGTTCCTCGGGCAGCACCGCATGAACGAGGGCCTGTGGGAGAAGGGATTCGACGACGCGCGGCTAACGCACCGCCTGGCGGTGGCCAGATCCGCCGACGAGAACCGCCGCACCAATCCCTTCACCTTCTACCGGGGAGACGAGATCCTGTACCGCCAGCCCATGCTGGTGAACCCCCACACCTGGCGCTCCCCCGCGCCGATCCTCAAGGGAAAGGGACACATCCGCGGCGGCGAGTTGGTGGCGGCGCCGAAGGACTTCGCCGGATCGAACTACATGTCGGTGGAAGTGCTGCAGGAGCTACTGGTGGCCGCCCTCTTCCCTGATACCCTGCCCGTCCACCGGCGCTTTGACCTGAGGGCCGACGACTACGCCTTCCTGCACCGATGCATGTCCATGCTGCCCCGGGAGTGCGGCCATCCGACCTACGACCCGGAGACGTACTACGACAGCTACGTGAAGTTCTTCATGTTCGGCGACAGCAAGGCCCCCATGCCGGCGAAGGTGCGGATCTTCAACAAGGTGGGTCTGGCCTACGGCTACATGGTCGACAACGCCTATGTCGTCGACCTGGAGGAAGACGTGGAGTTCCTCCTGACCGCGGTCCTGCTGGTCAACGACAACGGGATCTTCAACGACGGGGAGTACGAGTACGACGAGGTGGGGTTCCCCTTCCTCGCCGAGCTGGGAAGGGTGATCTACGAGTACGAGTTGAACCGCGAACGGTCGCACTGAGACGGCGCCGGGCTATCCCTCCTGCAGCCCGTGCCAGTTCCCGCCTTCGAACCAGCGCATGAAGTAGACGCGATCGTCTTCGTCGACAATCGCCTCGCCCGCTGCCTTCGCCTGCTCCCTGGCCTGACGCGCTGAATCGACATCTCCGCTGGCGGCACAGGCCCTGGCCAGCGCGTCGTATGCGAAGGCCGCGTCCCAGTCGGACATCTCCTCCGGGTGGGCTTCCACCAGTTCCAGGTATCGCCGCGCGTGACGCAGGGCCGCCTCTCCCAGCCCGGCGGCTGCATAGACGCTGGCCACGGCGAACTCGCCCCTGGCGTGATTGGCGACGGTCCCCACCTGCATCCAGTGGTGGCAGCTGGCGTGGGCGGCGTGGATGTGTGACTCGGCTGTCTCGGGGGTGACTTCGCCGGCTTCCAGTGAATCCATGGTGCGGTTGTTCAGCTCGATGCCGAACCAGCGGTGGGCGCTGTCCAGATCGAAGGGTGGTTCCGCCATCACGTATACCCCCCCACCCCCAGCAGCATCCGCGCCTCGAAGTCCGCTCCCTCCAGGAAACGCCGCGTCAGGCCGCCCTCCGGCTGGGGACCGCTGTGCGGCGAGGCCCGCAGCCACGAGGGCGTGTAACTGAGGATCAGCATGCGGCGCTTGGCCCTCAGCGTCGGCAGGGCGCGGTGCCAGAGGTTGCCGTGGATGAGCACGCCGCCGCCGGCCTTGACGCGCAGCTCCACCTCGCCGGCCGCGGGTTCATAGGTCCGCGGCGAGGCGCGG
>CAZEHQ010000119.1:0-13436 GCA_964512165.1 uncultured Gemmatimonadaceae bacterium
CACGGCCACGGCGAGCCCGAGCCGGCCAGCGCCCCCCTCACCTGCGGCAACTGGAGCACCCACCCCGCCTACCTGCTCGGCGCGGATCTGTTCAACCACGCCTACTGGTGGGAGTCCCACGAGTGGTGGGAGGCGGCCTGGCGGGCCACGGAGGACGAGACCACGCGGACCTACCTGCAGGGGCTGATCCAGCTGGCGGCGGCGCTGATCAAGTGGCACGCCGGCAACCCGCGCGGGCGGCGGCGGCTGTGGCGGCGCAGCCGCGGGCGGCTGCGGAGCGTGGCCGCCCGGCACCCGGTCTTTCTCGGCGCCGACGTGGTGGAGTTGGTGGAGCGCGCCGGGGTACTGCTGGAGGCGGAGGGCGCCGGTGGCTCGGAGTCGCTGGCGCCGGTGGAGGGGCCGACGCTGCGGCTGGACCTGCCCTTGCACGGCGGACAGCCCAGCCGTCCCGCCTCCGCCTGAAGCCGAAGGCGCGGCCGGTGGAGGTGCGCCGGCCGCCAATCCACTCTCGCTCAGGCCGTAGTCCACCCCCCCCGGCTGGCCGAGGCGCGGCGGTCCGGGCGCCGCCTCTCGCTGAGGCAGCAGCCCTGGAGGCGGCGAGGGTGCGCACCGTTCCCCTCACGCCGAGGGCAGGCGTCGGGCAAGCGCGGCGGCAGCGGGCCAGGTGCTCCGGCCGCCGCTCAAGGCGCGCCGGCCCGCGCAGGCGACGGCCGCCCGTTCCCGCCGCCGCTGAGGCCGCTCCGCCTCAGCCCGCGGCCGTGGCGGAGCGCCAGTCGTCGACCATCCCGTAGGTCTCGAGGAAGGCCTCCACGAGGGCGCGCACGGCGGGTCCGAACCAGCGGCCCCGCCGCCAGGCGAGCCCGATCCGGCGCGACAGGGCCACCCCCGGGACGCGGACCTCGCGCAGGGCGCCGCTTCCCAGCGACTCGGCCACGGCCAGGCGCGGCAGGAAGGAGATGCCGATGCCGGCCTCCACCAGCTTGCGCATCGCCTCGGGGCTGCCCATCTCCATCGCCGCCCGCGGCGCCACCCCGGCCTCGGCGAGGCCCTCGTCGACGATGCGCCGCGACACCGACCCGGGCGGAAACAGGATCAGGGGCTCGCGCGCGACCTGCTCCAGGGAGATCCGCCGGCGCCGCGCCAGCGGGTGGCCGGCGCCTACCACGAGGGGCATCTCGTCGCGCAGGACGGGCAGCGTGCACAGGCGCGGGTCCTCGAAGGGCAGGGAGATGACGGCGAACTCCGAGCGGTTGGCCAGCACCTCCTCCACCAGGTGGCGGGAGGAGGGCCCCACCTCGATGGCCAGCTCCACCTCCGGGTGGGCGGCCACGTAGCCGCGCAGCACCTCCGGCAGCAGGTAGATGACGGCGGCGTCGATGGCGCCGAAGCGGAAGCCGTCTCCCGTCGCCGGCTCGCCGACGCCGACGCTCTCCCGGGCCTCGTCGACGAGGTCCTCGATGCGCACCGCGAAGTCCACGAGGCGTCGGCCCTCGTCGGTCAGCTCCACCTGCCGGCCCCGGTGGAAGAGGCGCACCCCCAGGGACTGCTCCAGCTCGGCGATGGCGCTGGAGACGGTGGGCTGGGTCACGTGCAGGGCCCGGGCGGCCCGGGTGAAGCCGCCGCCCCGGGCGGCGGCGAGGAAGTAGCGCAGGTGGTGGAGATTCATGATAGATTCACTCTATCGTTGATATAGAAACTATCGATTTGTGCAATGAGAGGGAAGGCCTAGGTTCGTGGCGCGGCGGGTCTCTCCCCGGCCGCCGATCTCCCCTCACCAGCCAGGAGCTGTCTACGTGAACCGACCCGAGTCGATCCAGGATCCCGCCGGCAAACTCGGCGTGCTCATGCCGGGCATGGGCGCCGTGGCCACCACCTTCGTCGCCGGCGTGGAGGCGATCAAGGCCGGTCTGGGCGAGCCGGTGGGCTCTCTCACCCAGATGGGCACGATCCGCCTCGGCAAGCGCACCGAGAACCGCTCCCCCCGGGTGAAGGACTTCGTGCCGCTGGCCGGGCTCGACCAGCTGTGCTTCGGCGGCTGGGACGTCTTCCCCGACGACGCCTACGCAGCCGCCTCCGAGGCCGGCGTCCTCGACGACCGCCTGCTGGAGCAGTTGCGGGAGCCGCTGTCGCAGATCAAGCCGATGAAGGCGGTCTTCGACCGCGAGTACGTGCGCCGCCTCGAGGGCTCGCACGTGAAGCAGCCCGGTCGCAAGTGGGACCTGGCGCAGCAGGTGCGCGAGGACATCCAGCGCTTCCGCTCCGACAACGGCTGCGACCGCCTGGTGATGATCTGGTGCGGGAGCACGGAGATCTTCCTCGAAGGCGATCCGGTGCACGACAGCCTCCAGGCCTTCGAGGGAGCCCTGAAGAGGGACCATCCCGCCATCGCCCCGAGCATGATCTACGCGTACGCGGCCCTGCAGGAGGGCGTCCCCTACCTCAACGGCGCCCCCAACCTGACCGTCGACACCCCCGCCCTGGTGGAACTGGCCGAGGAGCGCGGTGTGCCGATCATGGGCAAGGACTTCAAGACCGGCCAGACCCTGATGAAGACGATCCTGGCGCCGGGGCTGAAGGCCCGCAGCCTCGGCCTCAGGGGCTGGTTCTCGACCAACATCCTCGGCAACCGCGACGGCGAGGTCCTGGACGACCCCTACTCCTTCCGCACCAAGGAGGAGAGCAAGCTCGGCGTGCTGGAGTACATCCTCCAGCCCCACCTCAACAAGCAGCTCTACGGCGACATCCACCACAAGGTGAGGATCAACTACTACCCGCCGCGGGGCGACGAGAAGGAGGGCTGGGACAACATCGACATCTTCGGGTGGCTGGGGTACCCGATGCAGATCAAGGTCGACTTCCTGTGCCGCGACTCGATCCTGGCCGCGCCCCTCGTCCTCGACCTCGTGCTGCTCACCGACCTGGCGCAGCGGGCCGGGTGGAAGGGTGTGCAGGAGTGGCTCAGCTTCTACTTCAAGAGCCCCCAGACGGCGCCGGAACTGTACCCGGAGCACGACGTCTTCATCCAGTTGATGAAGCTGAAGAACACGCTGCGCTTCCTGCAGGGCGAGGAGTTGATCACCCACCTCGGGCAGGAGTACTACGACTGAGGGGAGCCCCCTGATGGGGCTGGCAGGACCATCCTCAGCGCGGCTCCCCCCCTCGCTGATCACCCCGCCTCGAGCGGCCCGGCCCCCCTCCGTAACGCCGTCGACTCCAGGGTTGCTCGGGATGTCCCCGGCCCATAGGTTGGCCGCCACTCCCCCGCCCACCCCTTCGGAGGTGATATGACCACGGCACATCGCCCTGCCGATGCACCGCCGATGGCTGCCATGGGCTCTCCCACCGGTGTCGGGAGCCTTGGCGACTTGGTGCCGGAGCCGCTCCGGCAACTGCTGGAAGAACACGGGCAGAAGGCGATCCCCCTGATCGCCAGAGATCCTTCCCTCGGTCGGTTGGCGGAGTCCGCCAGCCAGTCCGCGGAAACCCTGCACAGGCTCTACAACGCCGACGCACGAGGCTTGCAGTTCCTCCCCGACGACAGCATCCACCTCGTGGTCACCTCGCCGCCGTACTGGACACTGAAGGAGTACGACAAAGCGGACGGTCAGCTCGGCAGCGTCTCGGACTACGACTCGTTCCTGGATGAACTGGACAGAGTCTGGTCGGAGGTCCTTCGAGTACTGGTCCCCGGCGGGCGCCTGGTAGTCGTGGTAGGGGACGTCTGTCTATCGCGGAAGAAGCACGGCCGCCATGTGGTCTATCCCCTGCATTCGAGCATACAGGAACGCTGCAGGGCCCTGGGCTTCGACAACCTCACTCCCATCATCTGGCACAAGATCGCCAACGCCCGCCTGGAGGTGGAGAATGGCAGCGGCTTCCTCGGGAAGCCGTACGAGCCCAACGCCGTCGTCAAGAACGACATGGAGTTCATCCTGTTTCAGCGCAAGCCGGGAGGGTATCGACAGCCTGGGGCGGCGGCTCGCCTGCTCTCGGTGATTCCGCAGGATCGCCACAAGCAGTGGTACCAGCAGATATGGACCCTGCCCGGTGCCTCGACACGGAACCACCCGGCGCCGTTTCCGCTGGATCTGGCGGAACGTCTGGTCCGGATGTTCTCCTTCGTCGGCGACACCGTGCTGGACCCCTTCACCGGCACGGGGACCACCAACCTTGCGGCGAGAGCCTGGGGGCGGAACAGCATCGGTGTCGAGGTCTGCGAGAGCTATTTCGAGATCGCCAGGACGCGGTTGCAGTCCCGGCAACTGAAGCTGGGCCAGATCGAATAGACCCAATGCCTGCTGGCATCGACGGCTTCCTGCGTCATCTTCGGTCCGAGGGGTATCACCCTCGCTCCGACAAGCACAGCAATTCGCTGAGTTGCTCCGTGGTGGGAGACCTGCTGTCGAGGTGTGCGTTGATCCGGTCTCAAGCAGCCGCTGGAGACCTGGTCTTCAGCTTCAACTTCGACCTGCTCCAGGGCACTTCGGGATGGAGCACCACAAGGCGGTGAGGAACAGGAAACGGGACTTCGAAGCACACCACGAGCACGTGCACCGGTACAGCTCTTCCGCCATTGCCGGAGGGATCCTGATCGTCAATGGGTCCTCCTCGTTCAAGTCTCCTCTTCGCGCGGAAGCCACCCAACATCGAGATCCGAAGGCCCTCCTCGGGCATTGCATCGATCAGATGAGGGCGGTCTCCCAGAGAGCGGACTCCACGCAATCCGGTCTGGAGGCGAAGGCGGTTGTCGCAGTTGACCTCGACAACATGACGCTGGACCAGGCCGGTCTCTACACGTCACCACCCGCTCCCCAGGTCGGGGATCCACTCCACTACGACGCCTTCATCGAACGTCTCTGCACCCTGTACATGGAGCGGTTCCCGACCTGAGCCCGGGGCTCCCTCCGCCTCAATCAGCCGAAGGTGCCGTCCTTGCGCTGGTGGAGCCAGACGTGGTTGCCGTCGGGGTCCTCGATGCAGGAGAGATGGCAGATGGGGCTCTCCTGGGCCGGGAAGACGACCGGCACGTCCTTGCCCTCCAGCTCCTCCATGGCGGCGGCCAGGTCCTCCACGGCCAGGGCGGCGGCCCCACCTCCGGGCCGGGGCTCGATGCCCACCCCCAGGATCGACGGATCGTTGAGGACCAGGGTCGTGTTGCCGGCGTCGAACTCGGCCCAGCGCATCTGCTCGTAGTAGCCCGCCAGCTCGAGACCGAGGGTGTCCCGGTAGAAGGCGATGGACCGGCCGATGTCCCCGGTCTGGTAGTAGACGAAATCGGTACCGCGGATCTTCATCTCTTCAGTCTCCCTGCAGTTGGTCGGCCAGTTCCTCGGCGGGATATGTGAGGATCTCGGCCAGGGTGGGGTGGTAGTGGGGGATCCGGATCAGGTGGTGGACCGTTCCGCGGAAGTACATCACCGCGGCCAGCTCGTGGATCAGCTCGCCGGCCTCGGGCCCGACGATGCCGGCGCCGAGGATCTCGCCGCTGGTGGGATCGCAGAGGATCTTGGCGTGGCCGTGCAGCTCGCCCAGGGTCATCGACTTGCCGTGGTCGTCGAAGGGGTAGCTGGCCGCCAGGTAGGGGATGCCCTCCTCCCGGCACTGCCTCTCCAGGCGGCCGAGGGTGGCCACCGCCGGATCGGTGAAGGTGACGGCCATGTCGAGGCGCGAGTCGACGCGCCGCGGCTCTTCCTGCAGGTGGACGGCGTTGTAGCCGGCCGCCTCGCCCTGGAGCACGGCGATGTGGACGATCTCGTGGAGGCCGTTGACGTCGCCGGCGGCGAAGATGTGGGGCCGGCTGGTGCGCATGGCGTCGTCCACGAGGACGCGGCGGTCGACCTCCACGCCGGCGGCGTCCAGGCCGAGGCCGCCGATGTTCGGCCGCCGGCCCAGGGCCTGGAAGAGGACCTGCCCCGAGGCGGTGCGCTCCTCCTCGCCGTGGCGGAAGTGGACGGTGGCCCCGCCGTTGACGCGCTCGAGGCGGTGCAGCGTCGTGCCGGTGTACAGCTCCATGCCCTCCTCGCGCAAACGGGCCTCCACGGGGCGGGCGAGGTCCTCGTCGGTCTGCGACAGGATGTGGCCGCTGCGCTGGATCATCACCGTCCTCACGCCGAGGCGGCAGTAGAACTGGGCCAGCTCGCAGGCGATGGGACCGCCGCCGAGGACGACCATCGATTCGGGCAGGTCGCGCAGGTCGAGGGCGTCGTCGGAGGTGATGAAGCCGGTCTCCTCCAGGCCGGGGATCGGCGGCCGGCTGATGGCGGAACCGGTGGCGATGACGAAGGCGCGGGCCCGCAGCCGGCGCCCGGCGACCTCGATCTCGCGGGAACCGGTGAAGCGCGCCGGTGACTCATAGAGGGTGAAGCCGCGCAGCTGCTCGATGCGGTACTCGGCGAACTCGCGGATCAGGCGGTCCTTGCGGTCGATGATCGCCGCCAGATCGGCGCCGGGTGCCGGCGCCGAGAGGCCGAACTCCGGGGCCCGGCGGATCAGGGACATGACATCCGAGGAGCGCAGCACCGACTTGCTCGGCATGCAGCCCCGCAGGATGCACAGCCCCCCCAGCGGCCCGGGGTCGACGATGGCCACGTCGGCGCCCTCGTCGCGGGCCGTGCGCGCCGCCGCGTACCCCGCCGAGCCGCCGCCGATGACGATGACGTCGTGGTCGATACTCGATGCCGCCATGTCGTACCCTTTCCCCATGATGCCTCCGACGTTCCTCCCTCCGGTCAGATCGCCGCGAGAACAAGCGGGTTGACTGCGATGCCCGCAATGCGGCGCGTCCCCATCGCTCTCGCCCTGACCCTGGCGGGGATCCTGCTGCAGGCCCCGGGGGCCGGGGCGCAGGAACAGCCCGCCCCGGACGCCCCCTACACCCTGCGCGGCCCCGCCGACCCGCGCATCCAGGCCGGCATCGACCTGATCTACAGCCTCCGCTTCGACGAGGCCGAGCGCTACTTCGGGCGCATCATCGCCGCCGACCCCGGCCACCCCCTGGGCCACTTCTTCCTGGCCACGGTCACCTGGTGGCGGATCCTCGTCGACCTGGAGGACCGCTCCCACGACGAGGCGTTCTACGCGCTGCTGCAGCGCTGCATCGACGTCTGCGACCGGCGCCTGGAGGCCGACCCCGACGACTTCGACGCCATCCTCTTCAAGGGCGGCGCCATCGGCTTCCGGGGGCGGCTGCGCGGCGACCGGCGCCAGTTCCTGAAGGCGGCCCACGACGGGCTGCTCTCCCTGCCGCTGCTGGAGAAGAGCCGCAGCCTGGAGCCGGAGAACAAGGACATCCTCTTCGGCCAGGGGATCTACAACTACTTCGCCGAGGTCATCCCCCAGCGCCACCCGATCGTGCGGCCGGTCATGTGGCTGCTGCCCGACGGCGACAGGGAACTCGGGCTGGAACAGCTTCGGCAGGTCGGCCGCGAGGGGCGCTACGCCCGCGCCGAGGCCCTCTACTTCCTGGCCCAGATCCACCGCCTCTTCGAGGAGGACGCCGCCGCCGCCCTGCCCTACCTGGAGCAGCTCCACCGGCGCTACCCGGACAACTCCCTCTTCCACCGCTACGTCGGCCGCGCCCTCGTCGGCGTCGACCGCTGGCGCGAGGGCACCGCGGTCTACGAGGAGGTCGCCGCCCGCAGCCGCGCCGGCGATCCGGGATACCACACCCGCGGCCACATCGAGGCCCTCTACTACATCGGCCGCAACGCCCAGCGCCAGGCCCGGCTCCGGGACACGGTGCGCGCCCTGGCCGCCGCCGACAGCCTCTCCTACGGGCTCGGCGAGAAGGCGAAGGCCCAGTCGGTCCGGGGGTACGTGCCGATGGCCAACCTTTATATGGGCATCGCCCTGAAGGAGCTGGGAGAGGCGGAAGCCGCCGGGTCCCGCTTCCGGCGCGTCCTCGAGCTGCCCGACCACGAGGGCACCCGCGACCTGGCTCGCCGCTACCTCGAGCTTCAGAAGCGCAAGGCCGCGGCCTCGCCCCCCGGCTCGTAGTCCCACTGGCGCAGGATCTCGTAGACGACGACGGCCGCGGCGGCGGCGACGTTGAGGGAGTTCTTGAAGCCGAAGACGGGCACCTCGATCAGCTCGTCGCAGCTCTCCAGCACCGGGGGCTGCACCCCGAGGGCCTCGTTGCCGAGGACCAGGGCCACGGGCCGCGGGTAGCTCACCCGCGCGTAGTGGCGGCTGCGCGACGTCGTCTCCAGGGCCCACACGGGGACGCCGCCTTCCCGCAGGCGGCCGACGGCCTCCTCCGTCGTGGGGTAGTGCCGGGTGGCCACGTAGTCGAGGCTGCCGAGGGCGGTCTTGTCGAGGCGCGGATGGGGCGGATGGGCAGTGTGGCCGCAGGTGAGCAGCCCCGCCAGACGGGCGGTGTCGGCGACCCGGAACAGGGCGCCCACGTTGAAGGCGGAGCGCAGGTTGTCCAGCACCAGGACGACGGGGAACTTGGGGCGGCGGGCGTACTCCTCGGGGGGGATTTGGAGGTCGCGGCTGCGGACCTCGAAGCCGGACTCCTCCAGGCCGGAGACCTGGCGGCGGCGCCGGCTCAAGGGGCGGCGCTCTTCGCGACGATGCCCTGCCGCGCGAGGAACTCCAGGGTCACGGCGACGCACTCCTCCGGCTTCTCCAACTGCAGGAAATGTGTCGTTCCGGGGAGGAACCCGTGCTCGACACCCGCGGCGTCAGGAGGGTTGAACTTCGGACGGTCCGGCTCCAGGGCGGGATCGGAGCGGATGACCTTGGTGGGACATCGAAGGGAGCCGAAGTCCACCGACACCGCCGGCCCCGGGGCCTGGTCCCAGATCCGCGCCTCGTGCTCGCGGGGACATCGAAGCTCGTAGCCCTCTCCGGTCTCCGACTCCTTGAGGATGGTCCCGGCCAACAGCTCCAGCACGCCGGGTACGGCCCGCTGGAAGTAGGGCAGCCAGGTGTGCAACTCCACGAGGTCTTCCCTCGCCCGAAACCACGTTGCCCGGCGCCGGAGCATGTCGGCCATCTGCCGGGCCAACCGCTCGATCTCCCTGTACCCGGCGCCGGGGCTGCAGAGGGGTGGGGCGAAGAGCACCATGGCGGCGTAGTGGCCGCCTCGCGAGGGAAGGTGCAGCCCGGCCAGCGCCGATATGGAATGGAAGAGGCCGACCGTGGGTTTCTCGCCGAAGAGCGAATCGATCGCTTCCGCTACGCGGTCATGGTCCCGGGCGAAGGCATCGAAGTCGTGGGCTTCCAGGGCTCCGGCGTCGTTCCAGCCGTGGTTCCTCAGGTCGTGGACCACCAGGTCGAAGTCGGCGGCCAGGAGGGACCAGAACGGGTAGTAGAGGTCGATGGCGAGGCCGTTCCCGTGGCTCAGGACGAGCCGAGGTCCGGCGGGATTCCCGTGCCGCCTCAGGATGATCACGGTGTCGTCGTCCACGCGGACAGCGTGGGTGGAGAGGGGCTCGGGGACCTGCCAGAGGGGTTCCAGGTGGGTGGTCGAGGTCATGGAGCTTTCACGCAGGGTGCGGCGCTGGCTCAGCCCATCGAGAGCCCTTGCAGGCCCGGTCGAGGGATCGCCGGCTCAAGAAGCGGCGATCTCGACGGCGCGGCCGCTGCGGGCCGACTCGCGGGCGGCGTCGATGACGCCCATGGCGGCGCGGACGCTCTCCGCCGTGACCGCCAGTTGCTCCCGCCCGCGGATGGCGGCGGCCACGTTCTCGTAGTAGGAGCGCCAGCGGCCGGCCACCGGCTCGAGCACCTCCTCCACGGGGCGGCCGTCCCTGTGGCGGCACAGGCGAGGCCAGTTGCCGCGGTCCTCCTCGCGCGCCGAGTCGATGTCGCCGGCCACCATGGCCGGCTCCTGCGGGTCCAGCCCCTCCTTCGCCAGGGCGCCGTCGGTGCCGAGGACGTACCAGCGCGGCATGGGGATCCGGGCGATGGAGGAGGTGACCACGTGGATCTCGGCGCCGCCGCCGAAGGAGAGGACGCAGTGGGCGTGGTCCTCCACGTCGTTGTCGAGGCCGGCGTCGGAGAGCCGGGCGTAGACCCGCTGCAGCGGCCCCGGGGCCAGTTGCAGGGCCTGGTCGATCATGTGGGCCCCGAGGTCGACGAACTTGCCGCCGCCGCTGGCCGCCTGTCCCCGCCAGGAGCGCGGCGCCCCGTACTGCCCCCAGGCGAGCTGGGCGTAGACGAGGTCGCCCAGTGTCCCCTCGGCCAGCAGCTTGCGCACCGTGAGGTAGTCGCCGTCCCAGCGGCGGTTCTGGAAGACCGAGAGCAGCCGGCCGGCCCGGCGGGAGGCGGCGATCATGGCGTCGGCCTCGGCGCCGTCGAGGCTCATGGGCTTGTCGGTGACCACGTGCTTGCCGGCCTCGAGGGCGGCGATCGCCTGGGGCGCGTGCAGGTCGTTCGGGGTGGCCAGCACCACCAGCTCCACCTCGTCGTCGGCCAGGACCTCCTCGAAGCGTTCCCAGGCGCGCAGGCCCTCGGCGGCGATCGCCTCGCGCGCCTCCGGGCGGCTGGAGACGACGCCCTTCAAGGAGAGCCCGGGCTCGGCGAGGCGGACCAGGTAGGAGTGGAAGCAGCGGCCGGCGTAGCCGTAGCCGACGACGGCGGTGACCACGGGGTCGGTGGAGGTCATGGGCGGCAATGGTAGCGGCGCCCCGGGAGGGCCGCCAGAAAGCTCTGGCGGCGCGGCCGGCGGCAGGGCGAGATTAGGCGGCAGGAAAGGGAGGAAGGATGCGCATCCGACTCAACTGGCCCGGCGGCCAGGCCCATGCCGATCTCGACGACACGCCCACGGCCCGCGCGGTCCTGGCGGCCCTGCCGATCCGGTCCCGGGCCAGCACCTGGGGCGAGGAGGTCTACTTCGACACCGGCGTGGAGACGGCGCTGGAGGCGGACGCCGCCCAGGTCGTCGATCCCGGGACCGTCTGCTTCTGGGTGGAGGGCCGCTCCCTGGCCCTGCCCTACGGCCCGACGCCGGCCTCCCGCGGCGACGAGTGCCGGCTGGTGACCGAGGTCAACCTGCTGGGCCGGCTGCAGGAGGACCCGAGGGTGCTGGCCGGCGTCCGCGACGGCATGGAGATCACGGTGGAGGCCGCGGGCTGAGCGGGCCCGGGAACGGCGCGCGGAGGCAGGGCATCCTAACGGGGGTGTGCACACCGACGGCACCGGCGCCGGCGAGCGGCGCCCGGGAGCGTGGCATGAGGCCGGATCAGGGATGAAGGGACGGGGGGCCTGGATGGGGGCGGGCGTGGTCCTGCTCCTGGCGGCGGTCCTGGCCGGCTGCGCCGCCGGCTACTCGAGCACCATGGGCCAAAGCCTGGGGCGCGTGCAGAGCCGCGACTGGGAAGGCGCGCTGGCCAGCCTCGACAAGCCGTCGGGTGACACCAACATGCTCCTCTACCGGCTGGAGAAGGGGCTGATCCTCCACTACGCCGGCGACTACACCGGTTCCAACGGCCAGTTCGAGAAGGCCGAGAAGCTCATCGACCGCCACTACACGCGCTCCATCAGCCGCGAGGTGGCGGCCCTGCTCACCAACGACGCCATCCGCGCCTACTCGGGCGAGGAGTTCGAGCGCGTCCTCATCCACTACTACCGGGCCCTGAACTACCACTACCTCGGCGACCACCAGGGCGCCCTCGTGGAATGCCGCAAGGCCAACCTGCGCCTCTCCGACTTCGCCGAGGCCGCCGAGTACGAGCTCGGCTACCGCAACGACGCCTTCATGCAGTACCTCACCGGCCTGCTCTACGAGGCCGGGGGCGAGGTCAACGACGCCTACATCTCCTACCGGGACGCGGCCAAGGGCTACGCCGCCTACGCCGACGCCTTCGGCCTGGCGCCGCCGCCCCCCCTGGCCGCCGACCTGCGCCGCACCACCGCGGAGCTGGGCTTCGAGCCGGAGTGGGTGGAGCTGCAGGAGCGCTGGGGCCTCGACCCCGAGGCCTCCGGGGCGCCGCCCCTGGGGCCCGGGACGGTGACCGTCTTCGCCGAGACCGGCTTCGTGGGCCGCAAGGGACAGAACGAGATCAACGTGCCGATCACCAAGGGCGGCAAGCTCAAGGAGGTCTGGACGATCTCCGACCGCGCCGTGCGGCAGTACCATTACGGGTGGGAGGGCAAGGTGGAGTACTGGCTGCGCGTGGCCCTGCCGGTGTACGAGCCCGCCCCCAGCGAGGTCACCGGCGTGCGCCTGCGCGCCGGCGGCGCCGAGTCCCGCGGCTGGCTGGTGGAGGACCTGGACGCCATCGCCGGGCGCACCCTGCGCGACAAGGAGGACGTCATCCTGCGGCGCACGGTGGCCCGGGCCGTGGCCAAGTGGCTGGCCAAGGAGGCCGCCGAGGAGGAGAGCGAGTTCCTCGGGGCCCTGATCAACCTCTTCGGCGCCGGCACCGAGGCGGCCGACACCCGCGGCTGGCTCGCCCTGCCGCGGACCATCTGGATGGCTCGAATGCAGGTGCCGCCGGGAACGCGGGAGGTGGTTCTGGAGTTTATCAATGCACAAGGCGGTGTCGTCGACCGGCACGAGTTCACCGGCGTTGAGGCCGGCGGCGGACACCCCGTATTCCTCAGCTGGCGCAGCTTCCGCTGAAGAAGGAAGGATCGACCGAACGATGACGGGAATCCTCACCGGCGCCGCGGCCCTGGTGCTGCTCGCCGCCGGGGCCGCCCCGGCCCGGACGGCCAGCCCCGCCGGCGGCGACCGCACCCTGCCGCCGGGGTACGTCTTCAACATCGTCGACTGGGAGGGCGGCCGGCTGCCGCCCCTGTACGAGCGCTCGGACCAGCTGCCCATGGGCCTCCACGACATCGTCTCCCTCACGGAGGCGAAGTTCAGCGAGGGGATGATCCTCAAGATGCTCGAGGAGCGCCGCTGCGCCTGCGACGCCTCGGTGGCCTCGCTGGTGCGCCTCAAGAAGGCCGGCGTCGCCGAGCAGGTGATCCAGGCCATGTCGCTGCACGCCCTGCCGCCGAACCGCTCCCTGGACCTGGCCATCCACATGGACTTCGAAGGGCTCGGCGGCGCGGCGGTGTCCACCCGGGCGCACCGGGCCTACCTCTACCTGATCATCCCCGACGGCGACCGCGAGCGCGTGTTCTTCGGCAGCCTGGCGGACGTGCTCGCCCAGGCGGGGCGGCGCGGCACGGCGGTGGACAACACCGACCTGCTGTTGCCCAAACAGGTGCGCCGCGTCAGTTTCGTGGCGCGCGTGCCGCTGAAGGTGCCCGGGGCCAAGCGCGCCCTGGTCTTCACCTCGACGCGGCCGAACATCTACACCGAGGCGGACATCCCCGCGGCCGACCGCAAGGGGGTCCAGGAGTTCACCTTCGACTACCCCGCCAGCTCGCTGCAGCAGTTCTGCTCGCTGCAGGTCCTGCACCGGCAGGACGCGATGCTCGACAACCGCTGGCACATGGAACGTTCGCACTTCGAGTGCGAGTGGGAGTGAAAGGCA
>CAZEHQ010000120.1:0-13420 GCA_964512165.1 uncultured Gemmatimonadaceae bacterium
CAACCACCACGCATCCAGGAGGCCCGGAGACCCGAGCGCAGCGAGGGGCTCGCCGACCCCACGAATCACCCCAAGTCGATAGTCCCACCCCCCAGGCCCGGCGTACGCGCCTCCGAGGCGCGGCCGGAGCCGCCGGCACCGTCCCTTGCCAGACCCCCCCGGCTCGATCATCCCCCGCGTCCCTGCCCGGCCTCCCACTCCCTCCGCAGGATGGAGAGGCCGTGCTGACTGTGCCACTCCCCGTCGAAGAAGACGGTCTCCCGGAAGAAGGCCTCCCGCTGCATCCCCAGGCGCTCGGCCATGAGGAGGGAGCGCTCGTTCGCGGCGTCGCAGTGGGCGGTGATCCGGTGCAGGTCGAGGGTGGTGAAGGCGAACTCCAGCATCGCCCGGCTGGCCTCGGTGGCCAGCCCCTGGCCGCGGCAGTCGGCGTGGAGGAACCACCCCATGTCCCCCTGGCGGTGGGCCCGGCTGGTCACCTTGATGCAACTGGTGCCGATCACCCGGCCCGTCGCCTTGTGCTCGATGGCCAGGTGCAGGTAGACGCCCTCCGCGTCGAGGGGCAGATCGCGGGAGGTGGCGATGAACGCCCTCGCCTCCTCCTCCGTGTAGGGCTCGCGGCTCAGGTAGAGGGTGTGGCCGGGCCGGGACTCGCAGTCGAGGTAGTCGGCCAGGTCGTCGTCCCGCATCCGGCGCAGGACCAGCCGCTCCGTCTCGATGCGGATCTCGGCCGCGGCCACGAGGGTTACTCGAAGAGGGAGGGGAAGTAGCGGTGCGGGTCGGCGGCGTCGCGGAAGAGGATCTGCTGGCGCGGCGTCAGCTCGATCCCCTCGGGGGGCTGCATGCGGTTGGCCGACCAGGCGATCTGGGAGACACAGTACTTGAAGAGCAGGCAGCGCCGCTCGTGGGGGGCCCGCCAGGCCGCGGTGCCGTGGGTGATCGCCTCGGTGAAGAGGGTTACGGAGCCCGCCGGCGCCCGGGGCAGGATGACCTGATCGGAGTCTTCGTGGGCCTCCTGGATGTGCTCCGGGATGCGGAAGACGGACTTGTGGGAGCCGGGGACGCAGCAGAACCCGCCGTGGCCGGGGCCGGCGTCGGTGAGGTTCCAGGAGACGACCACGAACCCGGTGTGCAGGACGTTCTCGGGCCAGTGGTAGCGCTCGCCGGCCACCGAGGGCGCGCCGATGGCCGAGGCGCCGTAGTCGGAGTGCAGGTAGCCGCGCGGCGCGCCCTGGCGCGTGCGGATGCCGTAGATGCGGTCCAGGCGGAAGCAGTCTCCCAGGCGGAAGCGCAGGATGGGCAGGATGCGCTCGTGGTCGAGGAGGTCGCAGAACGGCTGCCCCCACTGCAGGAACCCCGGCCCCTCGGGCGAGGACCCGCAGGCGTCGCCGAAGCGCTGAATGCCCTCCTTGTCGGGCAGGTCCCGCGCGTCGATCAGCTCGTTGAGCATGGCCAGCTCCCCGGCGTCGAGGACGTCCTCCACCACCAGGTATCCCTGCAGGTCGAAGAGGTACTGCTGGGTCTCGAGGTCGCTGTTCATCCCTCGTTCCTCCTCACCAGCGGACCGTCCGCCGGCCGCCGGCGGGACCGGCCTTGAGGATCGCCTCGGCCACGGCCACCGCCTTGATCGCCTCGGTCCCGGGGGTGCGGCACTCGGCCCGCCCGCGGATGCAGTCGAGGAAGTGCCGCGCCTGGCGCTTGTACATCTGGTTGAAGTCCGCCGGCGCCCGCAGCTGGGTCTGCTTGCCGTTGGTGCGGGTGATGCAGAACCAGCTGTGCTTGCCCTGGTCTCCCTCCGGCGGACCCTGCGGCCCCGGGCCGAACTCGAGGCCGCCCTTGGGGCCGATGACGTCGTGCATGCCCTTGCCGCGGGTGCCCCAGGACCACGAGAGCAGGAGCTGGTTGCCGCCGGGGTAGCGCACCACCGCCGAGCCCGTGTCGGTGGCGGTGACCGCGGGGTTCACCTTGAGGGTGCTCGCCACCACGCTCTCGGGATCGCCGAAGATCATGTTGGCGAAGTCGTAGTTGTGCACCGCCCCGTCGAGGAGGGGGCCGCCGCCCAGCTCCTCGTCCATGAACCAGCGGCCCGGGCCCATGCCCGCCGAGCAGTCCCGCCACAGCACCGGGAAGCCGAGGCGGCCGGACTGCACCGCCCGTCCCCAGGTCCCCCAGTGGGAGTCGTAGCGCCGGCAATGGGCGACCATGAGCAGGGTCCCCGTGCTCTCGCTGACCCGGTTCATGGCGCGGCACTGGGCCACGGTGCGGGCCATCGGCTTCTCCACCAGGACCGGCACGCCGGCCTTGAGGCAGTCGATGGCCACGGCGGCGTGGAGGCCCGTGGGCACGGCCACCACCACGGCGCCGATCCCGCTTGCGAGCAGTTCGCGGTGGTCCTCGTGGACGGATGCTCCCTCGTGGTCGGCGGCCAGGGCCTCGGCCGATGGCCTCACGGGGTCGGCCACCGCCGCCACCCGGCAGCCCCGGACCTGTGAGAAGCTGGCGGCCTGGTGCCGCCCCATGCCGCCGGCGCCGATGAAACCTATGTCGATCATCATTCCCTCCGTCGTGGATCTTGCCTGTCGCCTCGGGCCCAATCTAGCGTTGTTTGCCTTCGGGTGCATGGAGCCGAGAGAGAGGAGCCTGCGTGAAGATCACGGACGTGCGCGTGCGCGAGGTGTCGATCCCGCGGATCTACGGGACCTACGCCGCCGACCCGGACCAGCTGCAGCCCGACACCGATCACCGCCGCTCGCGCTACCAGGTCCTGGAGCTGTTCACCGATGACGGGCCGGTCGGCCTCGGCGAGGTCTCGGACATGGCCGAGCGCATGAACCCGCTGCCGCCGGACCAGCTGCGGGAGCTGCTCGCCGCCCAGCTCGTGGGGCGGGACCTCGGGCGCTGGCGGGAGGCCTTCGCAGCCGTGGGCGCGGCCCTGCCCCCGGACTGCCACCCCGAGCTTCGGGGACTCACCCTCTTCGGCGTCGAGATCGCCCTCCTCGACCTGGTGGGCAAGCGGCTGGGGGCGCCGCTCCACGAGCTGTTGGGGGGGAGAGTCCACGACCGGGTGGAGGTCTGCTGGGTGGCGTACATGCGCAACGACATGCCGGTGGAGGCGGAGCTGGATGCGCTCGCCGACGAGGTGCGCGGCAAGCTGGAGGAGGGGATCCGCGCCTTCAAGATGAAGGTGGGGGGCGATCCCGGCCGCGACCTGGAGCGGGTGCGCCGGTTCCGGGAGGTGGCGGGCCCCGACATCTACCTGCGCGGCGATGCCAGCGGCGCCTGGACCGAAGAGGAGGCCGTGGAGCGCCTGCGCGAGCTGGCCGCCGTCGGCGTCCACGCCTGCGAGACCCCCGTCGACGCCGTGAGCCGGCCCGTGGTCAACGACCACCCCGAGCGCATCAACCGCGACCCCGACGGGGTGACCGCCGTCCTCGCCAGGGTCCGCGAGCAGTCCCCCATCGACATCATCGAGCACGTGGCCGACCTCGACGACGCCTTCACCGCCTCCGTGGTGCGCCACCGGGCCGTGGACGTGATCAACGTCATCCCCTCCCAGGGCGGCGGCGTGACCCGCGGCCAGCGCCTGATCCACACCGCCGGCAGCGGCGGCATCCCCGCCCTCCTGGGCAGCACCGTGGAGCTCGGTCCGGGGACGGCCGCCTTCGTCCACCTCGCCGCGGCCTGCGCCAACGTCACCGTGCCCTCCGACCTGGTCGCCCCGGGCCTGCTCGTGGACGACATCTGCGCCGCCCCCTTCGAGTACCGCGACGGCGCCCTCGAGCCTCCGGAGGGTCCGGGCCTCGGCGTCGAGCTGGACGAGGCGAGGATGGAGAAGTGGGCGGCATGATGCGATTCGGCCGGACAGCAAGCGCTGCCATCGCCCCGATCGTGGCGGCCCTCCTGGGGGGCGCCTCCCCCGGGGACGCGGACTTCTACTACCGCGGCGGGATCGTCTTCGACCTGTCGGAGGAGACGCGCTTCCACGATGTCGACTGCAACAGCCAGAATCCAGCCGCCCTCTACGGCTGCGGCGAGGGCATCGACGGCGCCCCCCTGGGCGCGGCGGGCGACTTCGGCTCCACCCCGGGGATCGAGATCGGCGTCGGCCGGGGGCTGGCATCGGTCCTGCGTTTCGAGGCCCTGGCCCAGTACCGACCCGGACTCTCCTTCCGGGGGCGGTCCAACTTCGTGCAGACTCGGGGCATCCAGGCGGCCTCGGCCGAGTTGTCCTCCCTGTCGGGGCTGGTCGCCGCCTACCTGCAGTGGCCCGGCCGCGCCGGCCCCTTCCTCGGCGGTGGCGCCGGCCTGTCCCGCGTCGCCATCGGCGACACCCGCCTGCGCTTTCGCAAGACGGATACCATCGTCCCGGGGGGAAGTCGCCTGGGCCGCGTCTGGATGGTGACGGCCGGCGTGTCGGTGGGCCTGGGCCCGTGCTTCGTCCTCGATCTCGCCTGGCGCTACACGGAGTCCCGCGACGTGGAGACCGGCCGCGGTCAGGGGCGGATCGTCTGGCGGGACGGGAGCCACGAGCCCATCGAGCTGGACCTGGCCGAGACCCGGGCGGAGCTGTCCACCCACGGGCTGCGCGCCTCCGTCCGCTGGATCCCCTGACCGGAGACGGCGTGGCCCCCTTCACCGTCTACTTCGCCGGCGACCTCTTCGACCACAAGCACCTCACCGGCAACGCCTTGCTCGCCGGGGCGGTCGAGGAGCACTCCGGTGGCCGCTACGCCTGCGTCGTGCCCCAGGACCTGGAGCAGTCCACGGAGCGCGCCGTCGACATCCGCAACCAGGACCTCAAGCAGGTCATGGCCTGCGACCTCGGCCTGTTCAACTTCGACGGGCCCGACCTCGACTCCGGTACGGTGGTGGAGTTCATGCTCGCCAAGATGCTGGACATCCCCTCGGTGGTCCTGCGCTCGGACTTCCGCTCCTCCGGCGACCAGGACAAGGCCGGCGACGACTGGAACCTGATGTGCTCCTTCTACCCGCGGGTCCGGGTGGTGAGCTTCAACGCCATGAGCTGGTATCAGCAGGCGAGGCAGGGAGCGGAGGGGGCCGGCGGCGCCGAGGGCCGCTTCTACGCCAGGATCGCCGCCGCCGTCATCGAGCAGCTCGACGCGGCGCGGGCCGAAGCACCCGTCCTCGACGGCGACGCCCGCCGCCTGGAGGAGCTCTACCGCTGGGCGATGCGCTTTCCGGGGAGCGGCCTGGAGGCCTGCTGCGGCCCCGGCTTTGTGGAGCGGGTGATCGCGGAGAAGCGGCGGAAGCAGCTGCTCTGAGCGAGCTCTCGGGCGGTATGCAGCAGCGCGTGGGGCTCGCGCGCTGACCGCGGACCCCGAGTCAGGCGAACTCGTCGTACAGCTCTTCCAGCGCCGCGCACTGCACGGGGGCGTTGTAGCTACCCTCCACGTGGCGGCGCCCCTCCCGCCCCATCTCCGGCCAGCGGGCCGGGTCCTCCACCATGGCGCCGATGCACTCGGCCAGGGCCTCCACGTCACCCTCCGGGGCGAGCAGGCCGCTGCGGCCGTCGAGGACGTACTCGGGGATGTCGGCGTGGCGGGTGGCCACCACCGGCAGGCCGGAGGCCTGGGCGTCGAGGAGCACCACCGGGGCCCCGCCCTCCCCGTCCCCGTCCGCTGCGGTGAGGCTGGCCTGCAGCAGCACGTGGCAGCGCGCCATCTCCTCCAGGACCCGCTCGTAGGGCAGGGCGCCGAGGAGCCGCACCCGCTCCCCCAGGCCGGAGCGCTCCACCGCCTCGAGGATCCGCGCCCTCTCGGGACCGTCCCCGATCAGCACGACCTCGCAGGGGAAGGGGCGCGCCTCCCGCGCCCGGCCCACGGCCATCAGCGCCTGGGGGATGCCCTTCTTCTCGCGGAAGGAGGCGCAGATCAGGAAGCGCACCGTCTCCGCCGGGTCCCGCGGCCGGAAGGGGATCTCCGCCGCCTCCACCCCGAGGCGGTGGACGCGCACCTTCTCGCGCGGACACCCCGCGTCCACCAGGCGCCCGCCCATGGCGTTTCCCTCGACCAGGACGGCCTCGGCTTCCTCGAAGAGCCGGCGGTAGCGCCGCAGCCAGCGCGGGTAACGCAGGTAGCGGGTGCCGTCCTCGCCGTAGAAGCTCACCACCATGGGGACGCCCGCGGCCTTGCGGGCGCGCTGGCAGAAGTGGCCCTGGTAGCCGAAGTGGGCGTGGATCAGGGACGCCCCCTCCCGCTTGAGCAGGCCGCCATAGAAGGGGTATTGCCCCGTCGTCTTGCGCACCAGCCGGTTGGCCCACCTGCGCGCCGCAGACCAGGCGCCGGCGTCGTGGACCGCGGCCACGGGGAAGGTGTCGAGGTTCTGCGTCTCCTGGGTGAGCACCACCGGCCGGTAGCGCTTCAGGTGGGCGATCTGGGCGTGGATCCACCGCGCCGTGAGCGGCAGGTAGGGGGTGACGCAGTGGGCGACGGTCTTCACGCGCCGGTCAGCCCCCGTGCACGTCCCCCGACGACTCCGGCGGACCGTGCTGTCCCCACGGCATCGGCATGGACGGCCGCTCCCCGTGGTGATCGCCCCTCGGCGGCTTGGGCCGGGAGCCGAACTCCTCCACCCAGCGGGCCAGCTGCCGGGCCGCCTCCTCCACGGCGAGACGCCCCTTCTCGCGGCTGGCCAGGCTGGCCTGCCCGAGGACGCCGCTGTCCGAGTAGCTCGCCGTCCACGAGGTGACCTGCGCCGGGCTGGAGCCCAGCAGGTCGGTCCAGTGGAAGTCGGACTCGTACTGGTGGAAGGCGATCTCGCCGTCGGCGATGCGGTCCTCGCGCACGTTGTCCGGGTCGAGGTGGAGGTAGACGGAGGTCTCCAGCTCGCAGGCGTGGGAGCAGCCCCCCGGGAACCTGCTCTCCCGCCAGCCCTTCATGAACTCCGGGTCCACCCCCAAAAGGCTCCACCAACTCAGGAAGCTGCACTCGGCGTCGGTCTCCAGGTTCACGCGCCGCGCCGCCAGGTCGAGGTTGGGGGCGTTGGAGCCGTGGCCGTTGAGGAGGAGGATCTTCTTGAATCCGTGATAGGCGAGGCTGCGCCCCACATCGACGACGAACTTGATGAAGTGCTCCCAGTGGATGTTGACGGTGCCCGGGAAGTCCATCACGTGGGCCGTGTACCCGTGGACGATGGGCGGCATGACCAGCACCCGGTCGGGGATCAGGCGGGCGGCGGCGTGGGCCACCCCCGTGGGGCAGACCACGTCCACGTCGAGGGGCAGGTGGGGGCCGTGCTGCTCGGTGGAGCCGATGGGCGCGATCACCGGCTTGCCCGCGGCCACGGCCTCGTTGATCTCGGGCCAGGTGAGCTTCTCGTAACGCCAGGGTTCGGCTCTGGGCATGGGGGTTCTCCTCGGTTGGGGTGGGTGCGGTCGGATCACTCCAGCAGCGCCTTCAGCAAGGCGTCCGGCGTCGCCGGCCAGCTCAATCCGGCTGCAGGCGAAACGTCACTCTGACGAATCTGTTGCGTTCGTCGCTGACGAGGTCCGGCTCGGTCCCGTTGAAGCGCATCATCGCATGCCGCATCGTCAACCATCCTCGCCCCCGGCGCTCCATGAGTCCGCTGACGACCATGGCGTTCGCCATCATTTCGTTGCGGGAGCGAGGCGCGCCGCCACTGCGCGCCTGTTCGACGGTCATGTGGTTCGGCAGAGCTCCCGGACTCGTCACCACGATGCGGTCGTCGAACACTTCCAGCAGCACCTGGGACCCGGTGATGGCGTAGTCCCGGTGGATGACGGCATTGACCAGGGCTTCGCGCAACGCGCTCTCCGGGATCGCCGGAATGTCCCTGCGATAGAGACCCTGGTAGCTCTCTTTCCTCCCAAGGCTGCGAAACCACCCCATGGCGCGGCTTACCTGATCTTCCAGTCGTCCCTTCCCTTCTGCGGCGGTCAGCACCTCCGCGGCCTGGTCCGAGCCGCCGTAGGCGGCGCATTGCACGAACAGGCTCAGGGTGTGGGGATGCGCCTGCGGATCTCTACCGAACACCATCAGCCCGTACAGCGTGGGGCGAAGTACGCCGTCGAAATCGTCGACGACGCTGGCGTTGCGCAAGTCGTCCTCGCGAGCCGGCTGCGGCGCCTGTTCGGTGTCGAGGCCCTGTGCCTCCATGAAGGACCGCACGGCGCCGAAATCGATGTCATCGACCACTGCCGAGGGGACGACCTGCTTCTCGGTAAGGACGAACCCGAAGGCGTTCAGCAGCTCCTGCAGTTCCGATGGGGAGGGCGCCACCGTCGCCCTGCCGCGCCGAATCCAGAATCGACCGTCGTAAGCGAAGGGCTCGTAACCTCTCTGGTGACGATGGACGTCGACCCAGTGCACCCAACCGTCGCCTGTGTCATGCCGCCCGCATTGCGCGGTGACCGGCTTGCCGCAGCCGGTATGCAGCAAGCTCGTCAACCGTTCCTGCACGGAGTCGGGGTTCTCTTCGATCCCGGCGATCTCCCCGGTATCTTCAAGGCCGAGAACAATCAGTCCGCCATTGCCGTTCGCGAATGCGCACAGTGTCTTGCCGATCCCCCGCAGATTGCCGATCTCGCGCTTGAATTCCGTGCGGGAGTCTTCGCCGGTGCCAATTCGCCGCTGAACGTCAGTCCATTTCATCGATCTGCTCCCGCCGCGTGGATCGTCAAGGGGAGCTTCTCTGCCTGGTTCCGGGGCGTCTGCTCTCGGCATGATTTCAGTTGGACCACCTTACGACCTCATCCGTGGAGGTTGCCGACAATCCAGAAGGTAATGATGGTGAGATAGTCCTGTTTGGGCAGTGCAAATCCCGTCCTTGGAAATAATGAACAACACTTCTGATCTCGGCGGTGCGGTGGTCATACCGCAAGGACTAAGTTACTTGAGCATCAGCCGATCCCTGCTAAATGAACACATGCCCGCCCGAAACAAAGCCGAACTGCAGAATCACCTCGAGACCCTCGGCGTCCACCCGGGAGACACCCTCTTCGTCCACTCCTCCTTCAAGAGCCTGGGCCCCGTGGCCGGCGGCGCGGGCACCGCGGTCGACGCCCTGCAGGCCGCCGTCGGCCCCGAGGGCCTCCTGCTCATGCCCTCCTTCCACCTGATCAGGGGCGACGACCGGGCGCGGCTCTGGGACCATGCGGCGACGCCCTCCACCGTGGGGTGGCTCACCGAGTACTTTCGCCGCAAGCCCGACACGCACCGCTCCGACCACTACTCGCACTCGGTGGCGGCCAGGGGCCCCGGGGCCGGGGATTTCGTCGCCGGCCACCTGAGCCAGGAGGGCCCGCCCTCCTCCTGGGACCGGCTGCCCTGGGGGCGGACCTACGGCACCCACTCGCCCATGAACCGCGCCTACCGGCGGGGAGGAAAGCTGCTCATGCTCGGCGTCGACTACGAGACCTCCACCTACATCCATTTCGTGGAGGTCCTCTACTGGGACCACCTGCGGCGAAGGGACCCGCACGCCCCCCAGCCGCGCCTGGACCGCCCCGGTCTGGGGGCTTGGTGGGACGACCACGGCCGGCCGGCCCGGGGGCTGGTGGGCGACTCCCCGTCACGCCTGTTCGCCATCGACGCCTACGTCGACGCCCTGCTGGCCGAGGTCGCCGCCGCGCCCGGCCGCTACCTGGCCCCGCCGCGATGAACGCTCCCGTGCGCGTCCCCATCCTGGTCTACCACCACGTCTATCCCGAAGGCGCGCCGGAGCTGGACCCGGCCGCGGACGGCGCCGGCATCCTCGGCGAGGCGGTCTTCACCCGGCAGATGCTCCACCTCGTCGGCAGGGGCTGGTCCGTGGTCTCCACTTCGCGGATCGCGGACTGGCTCGCGGGCGAGGCGGAGCTGCCGGCCCGCAGCGTGGCCCTGCACTTCGACAACGGCTGGCTGGACACCCTCGAGGTCGCCTTTCCGCTCCTGCAGGAGCTGGGCATGACGGCCACCTGCTTCCCCATCACCGACGGCATCGAGGCCGCCTCCCGGGGCGGGAGCGCCGCCGTGCGCACCCTGACCGAGGGCGTGGTGGAGAAGCCCTTCATGACCTGGGCTGACCTGCGGCGGCTGCTGGCCGCCGGCTGGGAGATCGGCGGCCACACGGCCACCCACTGCAAGATGGCGGAGAAGATCGAGGCCGAGGGCGAGGCCGGGGTCGTCGAGGAGGTCAGGGCCTCCCACGCGCTCATGGAGAGGCACCTCCACCGGGCGCCCGTTCACTTCGCCTACCCCAGCGGCTCGCGCACCGCCGAGACCGACCGCATTCTGGCGGGATACTACCGGACGCTGCGGCTGTGGCACGTGGAGTGGCCGGTGCGCTGGACATTCACCGACCGGGGCACCTCGCCCCTGGCCGTCGACTGTCAGAACATCGACCGGCGGATCGGCTTCGGGGACTTCGCGCGGATCTTCGAGGAGGCAGGGGCGGCCGCGGACTGAGCCCCCGGGCGGGCTTCAGGCGAGGCGCTCGGCGTCGTCCTCGGGGGCGTAGCCGAGCTCGGCGCGGGCGTTGGCCGTGTCCCAGTAGGCGCGCTGGTTGCCCGAGATCCCGTAGTAGATCCCGAACTTCACGTCCTCCGCCTCGACCGACCGCCAGCACAGCTGTACCGCGTCGCGGTGGCTCAGCCAGGTGGAGAGAATGCGGTCGCTCTTGCGGCCGGTGACCGCCTCCTCCGGCTGGAAGGAGCCGATGCGCAGGCAGATCACGGCGAGGCCGAAGTGGTCGGCGTAGTAGCGGCCCAGGGCCTCGCCGTGGGCCTTGCTGGCGCCGTAGAAGCTGTCGGGGCGCACCGGCATGTCGGGATCGGTGGGGATGCCCTCCTTCTCGTACATGCCGGTCACGTGGTTGGTGCTGGCGAAGACGACGCGGCCGCAGCCGCGGCGCACGCAGGCCTCGTAGAGGCAGTAGGTGCCGAGGCTGTTCTGGCGGTGGCAGTCCAGGAAGGAGGCGCCCACCTCGGGGTTGCCGGCCATGTGGATCACGGCGTCGCAGCCGTCCACGACCTCCTCCATCTTCTCCAGGTCGGTGATGTCGGCGACGAAGACCTCCTCGCCGCCGCGGGCCGGCAGCACCGTCCGGTTGTAGAGCAGGCGCAGGTCGCAGCGGTCCTTCAGGCCCTCGCGCAGCACTCGGCCGATGCGCCCCGCCGCGCCGGTGATCAGCACCTTCCGTTTCGCCATGTCCTCCTCCGCTCGGGCCTCGCTGCTTGACGTTTCCGGGGGTCGAGGCGTATTGTCAAGAACTGACGTAATCGTGTCAAATTACAACCACTTCCCTCAATTCGACCCACCTTGATCCTCGCCTTCTGGGCCGCGGCGGGACTGGTCCTCTACACCTACCTGGGATACCCCCTGCTGCTCTGGCTGCTGACCCTGGGCCGGCGCGGACAGCGGCGCTCCCGGCCGCCGGAGCCGCCGCCGTCGGTCAGCCTCGTCGTCACCGCCTACAACGAGCAGGCGGTCCTGCGCGACAAGCTCGACAACACCTTCGCCCTCGACTATCCCGCCGACCGCCTGCAGGTGGTGGTCGTCTCCGACGGCTCGACGGACGCCACCGACGAGATCGCCCGCTCCTGCGAGGGCCGGCCGGGGTACGTCTTTCTGCGGCAGGAGCCCAACGCCGGCAAGACCGCCGCCCAGAACGCGGGCGTGCGCGCCGCCACCGGCGAGGTCCTCGTGTTCTCCGACGCCAACAGCATGTACGCCCCCGACGCGCTGCGGCAGCTGGTGGCCCGGCTCACCGACGATGTCGGCTGCGTCTGCGGCGAGCTGCGCTACACCAACCCCGACCGCGCCGGCGCCGGCGAGGGCGAGGGCTACTACTGGCGCTACGAGCAGTTCCTCAAGAGGCGCGAGAGCCTCCTCGGCGCCCTGGTCGGCGCCAACGGCTCGATCTACGCCCTGCGCCGGGAGCTGTTCGAGGAGCTGGACCCGCGGATCATCTCGGACTTCATCCTGCCCATCCGCCTGCGCCGCCGCGGGCACCGCGTCATCTACGCTCCGGCGGCGGTGGCCGTGGAAGAGAGCGGCCGCGGCTTCGGCGAGGAGCTCCGGCGCCGCCGCCGGATCGTCGCCCGGTCGCTCTACGGCCTGTGGCGCGAGGCCGGCGCCCTCAACCCCTTCGCCCATCCCCTGCTCGCCTTCCAGATCCTCTCCCACAAGGTGGTGCGCTGGCTGGTGCCGGTCCTGCTCATGGTCCTGCTGGTGTCCGGCGCCGCCGTCACCGCCGCCGAGGGCGAGCCCTACCGGACGCTGCTGGCGGCCCAGATCGTCCTCTACGGGCTGGGCCTGCTCGGCGGCCTGTTCCCGCGCGGCTGCGGACGCCTGGGCCTGTTCTACCTGCCGGCCTACTTCTGCGCCATCAACATCGGCGCCCTCCTCGGGCTCCTCGGCGCCCTGCGGGGGCAGCGCCACACCGTGTGGAAGCCGGTGACGCGCCCCGACGCGGACTGATCTCTTGCCGCAGCTCTGGGTCACCCTGCTCCTGGCCGTCTCCGACTTCCTGGCCGTCAACCTGGGGACGGCGGCCCTGCTGTGGATGAAGCACGCCGGCGGCACCCTCTCCTCGGTGGAGCGCGCCTGGAGAGAGCAGCACCCCGGGGCCGCCGGCGAGGCCCCCTTCTCCTTCGCCCTCGAGTTCTACCTCTACGACGCCCTGCCCCTCATCTGCCTGGGCTGGCTGGTGCTGTTCGTCTTCAACGGGCTCTACCGCCTGGGCCCTACGACCTCCCGCTTCGACGAGGCGGTGCGCGTCTTCCGCGTCGTCACCCTCGGCGTGGTGCTGCTCTTCATCATCACCTTCGACCTGCGCGGCGGCTTCACCTTCACCCGCGCCCTGCTGGCCTCCTACTGGATCGTCCTGATCGGGCTGGTGGCGACCGGGCGGATCAGCCTGCGCACCCTGCAGATGCGGCTGCTGGCCGCCGGCGTCGGCCGCAGCAACACCGTGATCGTCGGCACCGACGAGCGCGGCCACCGCCTGCTGCAGGCGCTGGACGCGTCGCCCGCCCAGGGCTACGAGGTCATCGGTTTCGTGCGCGCCCCCGGCGAAGCGGTGGTGGCGGAGGTGGGCGGGCTGCCCGTCCTCGGCGAGGTCGAGGACCTGGGGCGCATCGTCGGCGGCCAGGGGGTGAAGGCGGTCCTCATCGCCCTGCGCTCCAACAGCCACGAGGAGGTCCTGCGCATCGTCGACGCCGCCGGCGGCACGGCCGCGCCCGTGGCCTTCGGGATCACCCCCGACCTCTACGACATCGTCACCGGCCACGTGCGCACGCAGCAGATCTACGGCGTGCCCCTCATGGAGCTGCGGCCGCAGCTCATGCCGCCCTGGGAGAGCGCCGTCAAGCGGCTCCTCGACGTGGCCGCGGCGGTCCTAGTCCTCGGCGGGCTGGCCCCCGTGTGGATCCTGGTGGCGGCGGCGATCAAGCTCGACTCGCGCG
>CAZEHQ010000121.1:0-7919 GCA_964512165.1 uncultured Gemmatimonadaceae bacterium
GGTGGGCGGCTCCACCCGCATGCCGAAGGTCCAGGAGCTGGTGAAGGAGCTCTTCGGCCAGGAGCCCAACCGGGGGGTGAATCCCGACGAGGTCGTGGCCATCGGGGCGGCGATCCAGGCGGGGGTGCTGTCAGGCGAGGTGGACGACGTGCTTCTGCTCGACGTGACCCCCCTGTCCCTCGGGATCGAGACGATGGGCGGCGTCATGACCCGGCTCATCGAGCGCAACACGACGATCCCCACCAACAAGAGCCAGATGTTCTCGACGGCGGCCGACAACCAGCCCTCGGTGGAGGTGCACGTCCTTCAGGGCGAGCGGGAGTTCGCCGCCGACAACCGCACCCTGGGCCGGTTCCACCTGGATGGCATCCCCTCGGCGCCGCGGGGGATGCCGCAGATCGAGGTGAGCTTCGACATCGACGCCAACGGCATTCTCAACGTGCAGGCCCGCGACAAGGGCACGAGCAAGGAGCAGTCGATCCGCATCGAGTCCTCGAGCGGCCTCGACACCGCGGAGATCGAGCGGATGCAGAAGGAGGCGGAAGCCAACGCCGAGCAGGACCAGGCGCGCCGGGCGCAGGTGGACAAGCGCAACGAGGCGGACCAGATGGTCTACGCCACCGAGAAGAGCTTGAAGGAGCACGGCGACAAGCTCGAGGAAGCGGACCGCCAGGGGGTGGAGCAGGCCCTGGCCGAGGCTCGCAAGGCCCAGGAAGGCGACGATCCGGAGGCGATCGAGTCGGCGGTGAGCAAACTGCAGCAGGCTTCCCACAAGCTGGCCGAGGTCGTCTATGCCGAGGCCCAGAAGGGAGAGGAGGCCGCTTCCGGGACGACCCCTCCGCCCCACCAGCCCGAGGACGCGGGACAGCAGGCCCAGGGCACGGGCGCCGTCGACGCCGACTTCGAGGTGGTGGACGAGAAGGGGAAGGAGAAGGAGTAGAGAGAGCCGGGCCGCGCCGGTCTCAGGCCCCGGGCCGCAGCAACAGCTTGAGGCCCTCCTGACGCTCCATCATCTCGAAACCGCGGCGCCACTCCGCCAGATCCAATTGGTGGGAGATCAGCTTCTCGTTGTCCAGGAGTCCCGAGTCCATGAGGCGGAGGGCCCGTTCCCAGGCCGCCCGCCGCTGGCCGATGCCGCCGCTCACCCGGAGTTCCTTGTAGGCGATCTTCTCGAAGTCGACCTCCACCCGGCGCCCGGGCAGCCCCATCAGTGATACCTTGCCACGCTTGCGCACGGCCTCGAGAGCCAGATCGATGGCCGCGGCGGCGCCGGCGCACTCGATGACGACATCGGCGCCGTAGCCGCCGCTGAGGCCGGCAATGCGGGCGGCGGCGTCTCCGGCCTCCACGTCGAGGACCTGGTACACGCCCAGCTCCCTCTCGGCGAACCGCAGGCGATCGCGGTCGCGGGAGGTGCCGCAGAGCACGACCGAACCCCCCTCGGCGGCCGCCACGAGGGCGCTGAAGAGGCCCACGGGACCGGGGCCGATGACGGCGACCAGGTCCCCCGCCGTGACTCCGGTCTGCTCGATCACGGAGTGCACGCAACAGGCCAGCAGCTCGGTCAGAGCCCCTGCCTCGAAGCTCACCCCATCCGGCAGCCGGTGCACCCGCGTGGCGTTGACGCGGGGGGCGAAGCAGCCGTCGTGGAAGTAGCCCATCACGGTCCGTGACGGGCACATGTTGTAGTGGCCGCCGCGGCAATAGTCGCAGCGGCCGCAGATCTCGATGCTCGGCTCGCCGGTGACCCGGTCGCCGATGGCGATCTCGTCGCCCGCGTCCTTCCCCTTCTCGACCACGACGCCGCTGAACTCGTGGCCCATCACCACGGGGGTGCGGATCTTGTAGTTGATGGTGTCGTGATAGATGTGCAGGTCGGACCCGCAGATCCCCGCGGCCCTCACCTCGACCTTGACCTGCCGAGGCCCCGGAGGCGCATCGGCAACCTCGCGCAACTCGACGAAGCCCGGGCCGCGCTCGTACTTGACGACGGCCTGCACTCTCCGTCCTACTCCGCCCCTGAGACGGGCTCCCCCGAACCCTCGTCCGGAGGCTCCGCGTCCACGATCAGCTCGATGCGGTCACCCGCCTGGATCTGCCCGGCCCCCGAGAGGGCGGCCACTTTCGACACCCTCGTGCCGATGATCTCGCGAACCTCGATCACCGCGATTCGCCGCCCGGGGTCCAGGTCGATGCGGCCGGCAGCCGGAAAGACGGCGAAACGGTATCCCTGGTGGACCCCGTTCTCGCTGCCCATGTTGATGAACATCTCCTCCCCGGACACGGAGAGGATCTCGGGTGTTGCGGAGCCGATCCGGATCCCCGTGGGCCGCACCAGGGGCACCGACTTCTCCACCAGGTCCTCCATGGCCTCTACCGTGGCCTGACCGATGGCGGTACTGCGGAACTCCTCCGATCCGTAGGCCATCTCCCCGAGGTTCGCGAACTGGTAGTCCTGCTTCCGCGGCTTGCCCAGGAGATCGAGTCCGAGGCCCCGGTCGATCGTCTCCTGCCGCGAGTGGGCCGAGCCGATCCGGCCGAGATCGGAAACCCTGACCAGGCGCACCTCCATCTCGGCCACGCCCTTGTAGGACTTGTAGCCGCCGATCAACGGATCGCCCACGTGCAGCCGCTCCATGTTGTAGTCGAGGAGGGTGCCGCGCGCGAGCACTTCGGCCTGCAGGACCTCGCCGATCCGGCGCAGTTCCTCGTCCGTCCAGCGGGGCTTGCCACCACCGGCGACTTCCTCCACCGCCGCGAAAGGCACCACATGCCAGGCAGAGACCTCCTCCATCTCCGCGCTGAGCATGCGTGGAACCTCGCGTACAAGATCCCATACGCCGTCGCGAAAACCGGAGTCGTCCTCGAAGGGCAGGACGGCGACCCAGGGCCGGTAGGCGGCCTCATCGCCGCCCGAGGCTCGCTGGTCGAGGTAGGCCTGGAGTTGGGCTCCGGACGGCTGATCCCCGGGTTCCCCGCCGTTGCTCCCGCCGGGACTCGGACCGCTCAGGACCCTGGGCAGGCAGCCGGCCAGCGCCAGAACCGCGAGGCTCGGCAACAGGGAGGCAAGGGTCGGCAGGGACATGTGAGAAGGGATGATTCGGTTGGGGAGAGGCTGTCCCATGATCCTCGGACGGATCCGGCGGGCGCCGGGTCCCGTCAGATCAGCTGGCGGAGCCCCTTCATGCCCGCGCGCCGGGCGCGGTTCCGCGCCGGGGCCGCGGGAGGCGGCCGACAGCGGGCTGAGGATGGAAGCTGCTTGTGGAGGGCTCGGATCATCGCGGGGTCTTCCGGCTCTGGTTCGTGGTCCACGTTACCTGCCCTGCCCTTCGGGATCAAGCGCTCCGACAGGGAGTGCCGGCGTAGGGCCTGGAGCCGCCTCGGGGACTCGAACCCCGAACCGCCTGATTACAAATCAGGTGCTCTGCCAATTGAGCTAAAGCGGCCGACTCACCCTAGCCTGCGCCCCGGACCGATTCCCGTCAAGGTGGTCTCTTGTGGCCGAGGCCCCTTCCGGTCTATCATGGCCGCCACCACCCTCCACCGCCGGGAGAAGCACGGATGGCTTCCGAGCCCCTCGTCTATCTGAGAGGTAGATTGCAGCCCGCTTCCGAGGCTCACGTGGCGATCTACGATGCCGCCGTGGTCCTGGGGGCGACGGTGACCGACCTGGTCCGCACCTTCGACCATCAACCCTACCGGTTGGGCGATCACCTCGACCGGTTCTTCCGCAGCTGCCGCTACGTCCGGATGGCGCCTCCCATCGACCGCGCCGAGACCGAGTCGGTCTGCCGCGACCTGGTTGCGCACAACTCCGACCTGCTGCCGCCCGGGGGGGAGCTGGCGCTGGTGCTCTTCCTCTCCCCCGGAGAGCTGGCGGTGTACGCGGGAGGCGCCGGCGGCGAGGAGCCTGCGCCCACCTTCTGCATCCACACCTTTCCCCTCCCCTTTCCCATGTGGCGCCACTACTTCACCGAGGGCGCCCATGTCGTCACCCCGTCGATCCGCCAGGTCCCGGTCCAGTGCGTGGACCCCAAGATCAAGTGCCGGAGCCGAATGCACTGGTGGCTGGCGGACCAGGAGAGCCGGCAGGTCGATCCCCGGGCCGTCTCCCTCTGTCTCGACCTGGCCGGCAACGTCACCGAGACGGGGGGCTCGAACTTCCTGATCTGCCGCGGAGAGACCGTCCTCAGCCCGAGCCCCTCACACATCCTGCGGGGGATCAGCATGACGACGGTGGCGGAATTCTGCCCCGGCCTCGGACTCGCCTTCGAGGAGCGCGACTTCCAGGTCTACGACGTGATCAACGCCGACGAGGCCTTCCTGGCCACCACGCCGTACTGCCTGGCACCGGTGACGCGCATCAACAACACCCCCATCGGGCAGGGGCGGCCGGGGCCTGTATTCGGCAAGCTGATCGATGCGTGGAGCACATCGGTGGGAGTGGACATCCCGGGGCAGATCCTGGGACCGGGGGCGCCGCAAGGGGAGAGCGGCAGGCGTTGAAGATCTCGACCGGGATCCGAGGGGGCCCACGGTACTCCCTGATCCCGTGGGATCAGTTGCCCAGTTGGCGGACGGCTGCTCCCATGACCTCGGCGCGGGCGGCGAAGGCCAGCAGTTCCTCGCGCAGTTCCTCGGGCAGGTTCTCGAAGGCGGTCTTCTCCGCACCGTCGGGCAAGGACTCCGGCGACGGCACCCACTCCCGGCCCTGTCGGCGCCAGCCCACGCAAGTGGTGGCGCCGGCACCGGTCAGGTAGAAGCGGCCGCCGTGACGGTAGACGCGGGCGGCCATACGGCTACCGGTGCGGCCCCCGGGCCCGGATGATGCGCAGGGCGAGGTCGGGATCGATCTGCACGATCATCTCCGGCTCGATGCGCACGTGCCCGGGCAGATCGAAGCCGGCCACGGCGGAGCGGGCGTGCCAGCCAGACAGGGAGGCATCCTCGCCTTCGACGGCGGAATCGGAGATGGGACCGCCGAAGACATCGTGAAAGACCTTGCTGTATCCATCGACGACCTGGGGAGACTTGGAGAACGCCCCGCCGCCGGCCGAATTGACCATGCCGATGCACTTGACGCAATACCACACGTCGTTGAGGCTGCCCTCGGGATCGAGGGCCCAGTGCAGGGTGCGGATGTGATTCTCACCGGCCTCCCGTCCGGCGGCGAAACCCTCCTCCACGTCCCCGTCGTCATTTGTCACCGCGCCGCGGCCCCCCGCCGTGCCCGAGGTGAAGACCAGCCCCGAAGGGGTGATGGTAGCCATGCAGATGCGCCTCCCCTTCGGCGGGGGAAGCACCTCGTCCCGGCTCTGAAGATCGATGCCGAGACGCTCGATCCGTTCGTACACGTCGAAGTCCCGCCGCCATGCCTGCGGAAGGTCGCTCATCGTCCGTCTCCTCCTGGTTTGCTGTTCGGGGCGCACCAAGATAGCCCGGCCCGCCCGCCGATCAAGGACCCCGCTCCCGGCCTGACGGGGACTCCCGAGACCACCCGGGGACAGCGCGCATGCCGGTAACCCTGGACCTGTCCAGCCTCGGCCCCCTGGAAGAGGCCGTGGCCGCCGCCCGGGAGCGGCTTGTCCAGGAGCGCGTCGCTGCGCGGATTCGGGACCGCGACCCCACACTGTGGGGGCCCCGCCCGGAGGGTATCGTGGATCGTCTGGGATGGATCGACAGCCCTCTGGAGATGGCCGGCCGGGTTCGCCCCATCGACGACCTGCTGACCGGCGCCCTGGGGGATGGCCTGACCGATGCCCTCCTGCTGGGCATGGGTGGATCGAGCCTGGCAGCCGAGGTCTACGGCCGCCTGCTGCCCCTCGCCGGAGGGCTGCGGCTCTCCGTCCTCGACAGCACCGATCCGGCCGCCATCGCCGACCTCATGGCCGCCATCGATCCCGCCCGGACCCTCTACCTGCCCGCCACCAAGTCCGGCGGCACCGTGGAAACCCTCTCCCTTCTGAAGCACTGCTACAACCGGGTCATCGCAGCCGTGGGCCCGAGGGGCGCGGGCAAGCACTTCGCGGCCATCACCGACCCGGGGAGCGGCCTGCAGGAACTGGCGGAGTCCCTCGGTTTCCGTCAGATCTTCCTCAACGATCGGGAAATCGGCGGCCGCTACTCCTGTCTCTCCTTCTTCGGCCTGGTACCCGCCCGTCTCGCCGGCGCCGACCCCGGTCGTCTGCTCGCGGGTGGAAGGGCCGCGCGCGCGGAGATCGTCGACGACGGCGTCGGTCTTCGGCTCGGAGCCGTCCTCGGCGCGGGCGTGGCCTCGGGCCGGGACAAGCTCACCCTGATCCCCTCCCCTTCCCTGGAGCCCCTGGGAGCGTGGATCGAGCAACTCATCGCCGAGAGCACGGGCAAGGACGGAACGGGCATCCTTCCCATCGATGGGGAGCCCATCGGCGAGGCCGGGTCCTACGCCGGCGACCGGCTCTTCGTTTCTCTGAAGCTGAGGCGGGAAGAGGACCCTCCGGAAGTGGAGGCCCTGGCCGGGGCGGGACTCCCGGTGGTTCGGCTGGTGCTTGCCGAGGCGTATGGCGTCGGTGCCGTGATGTACGTCTGGAAAGTGGCGACCATCGTCGCCGCCCACCGGATGGGGATCAATCCCTTCGACCAGCCGAACGTGGAGTCGGCGAAGGCCCTGGCGCGGTCGATGCTCGACGCCTGTCGGAGGGAGGGTGCTCTGCCCGCACCGCCGCCGGATCTCGTGGAGGATGGCGTGGCCGCCTTCGGCCACGTCGAGGGCGGAGCTCTCTGGTCGACGGTCCGCCACTTCCTTACCCTGCGGGACGAGGTCCGGCCTCGCCCCTACGTGGCCCTCCACGCGTACCTGCCGCCGCGTCCGCAGGTGGCGGGCGCATTGGCGCGGGTCCGCCGAGGGATCCGGGAGCGCACGCGTCTGGCCACCACCATCGGCTTCGGACCCCGGTTCCTGCACTCGACGGGCCAGATCCACAAGGGCGACTCGGGACATGGCCGGTTCGTTCAGATCACCTGCCACGACCCGGCAGACCTGCCGATCCCGGATGCGCCCGGCGAGACTTCATCGACCACGACCTTCGCCATGCTGAAAGCCGCCCAGGCTTCCGGGGACCGGCAAGCCCTGATCGAGGGTGGACGGGCGGTGCTGCGACTGCATCTGGCGGGCGGCCTGACCGAAGGCCTGAGGGTTGTGGAAAAGGCCTTCGAGAAGGCCCTGGCCCATGTCCCCGACAACGGAAGGAGGAGGTAGTGTTGTGCAACTGGGCATGATCGGACTGGGGCGCATGGGCGCCAACATGACCACGCGGCTCCTCTTGGACGGCCACGAACTCGTCGTCCATGACCGCGAAGAGCAGGCCGTGAGGGAGGCGGAAGGGCGGGGCGCAAGAGGCGTGCCGTCGCTGGAGGACCTGGCGACGCAACTCGATCCCCCTCGCGCCGTGTGGGTGATGGTGCCCGCCGGCGAGGCCACGCAGGATACCGTCGCCCGCCTCGCTGCCGCCCTGGAGGCCGGCGATACGGTGATCGACGGAGGCAACAGCAACTACCGGGACACGATGCGCCGGGGCGAGGCCCTCGGAGAGAAGGGGCTCGCCTACGTCGATGTCGGCACCAGCGGCGGCGTGTGGGGCCTCGATGCGGGATACAGCTTGATGATCGGGGGACCGGAGTCGGCCGTGAACCGCCTGCGGCCGATCTTCGAGAGCCTGGCGCCGTCGCCGGAGAACGGATGGGGCCGGGTCGGTCCTTGCGGTTCCGGCCACTTCGCCAAGATGATCCACAACGGTATCGAGTACGGCATGATGCAGGCCCTGGCCGAGGGCTTCGCGATCATGAAGAGCAAGACGGAACTCGGTCTCGACTTGCATCAAGTGGCGGAGATCTGGCGCCACGGTTCGGTAGTGCGTTCCTGGCTGCTCGACCTGACGACG
>CAZEHQ010000121.1:7929-13355 GCA_964512165.1 uncultured Gemmatimonadaceae bacterium
CGGTCCTGGAGGAGGATCAGGGACTGTCCCACATCGCGCCGTACGTTCCGGATTCCGGTGAGGGCCGATGGGCGGTAGCGGAAGCGGTGGACCTCGACGTCTCGGCCCCCGTCCTCACTCACGCTCTCATGGCGCGACTGCGCTCGAGGGACGAGGAATCGTATGCCGACCGGCTGCTGGCGGCGATGCGCAACCAGTTCGGAGGCCACGCCGTGAAGGCTGCGGAAGGGCCCGCACCGTAGTTCCAGGGGCGCAACGCAACACGCCGAAGGCAAGGCAGCAACGGCCCACTTGAGGGAAAAGCGGATCTCTTCTTAACTTATGTGTCGACTGGCGCGCTGATTCCACCAACATCAACGCAGTCCCATCCGGAGGAGACTACATGCCGAATGTCGCCCAGGTACTCAAGGAGGAGATCAGCCGATTGGCGCGCAAGGAGATCCGCGCCTCCTGCGATCCCCTGCGCAAGCAGGTTCAGAGCTTGAGACGCACGGTACGCACCCAGCAGGAGACGATAGACAAACTAGAGAGAGCCTTGTCGAAGATGACCGCCACCGATACGGGCACCTCCCTCTATGCGCCCGCGCAAGAGAAGGAACAGAGTTCCCGGGCACGGGTGACGCCGGCTTCGATCCGGAGACATCGGCTTCGCCTCGGGCTCTCGCAGGCCCAGCTCGGTGGGTTGCTGAATGTCAGCACCAACACCATCGTCCGCTGGGAGCAGGGCAGCTCGAAACCGCGGGTTCAGCACCGCACCGCCCTGTTGCGGCTTCGCGGCCTGGGCGTTCGCGACGTAAAGCAGGTCCTCGAAGAGTAACGCCCCCCCGCGACAAGGCCCGCGCCCCCCGACCACGGGCGCGGGCCTCTTCCTCCACCGTCCCGAAGGGCCTTCAGCCACCGGCCTTCTCGTAGAGATCGCGCCCCTCCACGAGGGCCTCGATCTTGCGATCGGCGACGAGACGCTTCAGCATCCAGAAACCGCAGTCGGGGTTGATGCAGGCGATGCGCTCCGGTCCGACTACCGCCACCGTCTCGTCGATCTGGCGGGCGATCTCCTCGGCAGTCTCGACGACGTTCGACTTGATGTCGATGACGCCGAGCCCCAGACGCACGGAGCCGGAAACCCTCTTCAAAGCAGGCAGCTCCCAGTTGCCGCGGTGAGCCAGCTCCAGCAGGACGTGGTCGGCGTGCAGACCGTCCAGGTAGTCGATCAGGTTCTGCCAACTCCCCTGCTGGATCGTCTGTCCGCCGTAGTTGCCGAAACAGAGATGCACCGCCGGCGTGGTCCGTACCCGGTCGAGGATGCGGTTCATCCCTTCCAGGGCCCACTCCCACTCCTCGGAATGGCCGGGAAGATTGGCCTCGTCCACCTGTACCACATCGGCCTCGATGTGGGCGACCTGCTCGGCGAGCACGTCGGCCATGGCCAGGCACAACTCCTGCCGGCTCGGGTAGTGGCGGTCGAGCAGAGTCTTGCACAGCATGTGCGGTCCCGTGAGGGTGAACTTGAGCTTGTGCGACGTCAGGCTTCGGGCGAGGGAGAAGTCGCCCGGCAGATCGAGTGAACCCGCCCCGATGGCTCCTTCCACGACCGCGCTCGGACGCCCGCGATAGGCCATCTCCGTCTCGCGGCGGAAGGTCTCCATGTCTTCCCATCCCACATCGCCGCGCACGTTTGCGAGAGGACGGACGAAGTACTCGATCATCCCGTTCGTCTCGGGATGGTTGACGTCGAACCGTCCCAGCTCGCCATCGGCGAGAATGTCGATGCCGGCGTTCTCCTGGGTCTTCAGTACAACCGCCATGGCGTCGGCCAGGCTCTGCTCCGAGGGCAGCGCCGCCAGCCAGTCCGGGATCGGATAGCTCCCCACCACCGTCGTCAGGATTCCCATTCCGTGCTCTCCTCTCGGTTCATCCACCCCGGGCGCGCTCGAGCCCCTCGAGAACGATTCCCTTGGTGATCACCTCGGGCAGCACGATCGGTTCGCGCGGGCGCCCCGCTGGAAAGATCACGTAGAGGGGCACTCCCGAGCGTCCGAAGGCGCGCAGCATGCGGGTGATCTCGGGGTTCCGGTTGGTCCAGTCCGCCTTCACCAGGACCACCTCCAGCTCCTCGAAGCGGTCCCTCACATCCGGGTCCGACAACACGACCCGCTCGTTGACCTTGCACGTCCAGCACCACTCGGCGGTGAAGTCGATGAAGAGATGGCGGTCCTGCGCCAGCAACGACTCGAGGCGCTGCACGTCGAACTCCTCCCATCCCTCGGTCTCCGGGGGAGCGCCGGCCGGGCTCGCCAGAAGGGGGTGGAGGAAGAGGCCGTATCCGCCCAGGGCGATCAGAACGGAGGCGGCCCATGCGGCCCTCCGGCGGATCGCCGAGGTCCGCAGATCGATCCAGGTCCCGAGGATCCAGGCGCCCAGGGCCAGGCAGAGCAGGAAGGCGCAGGTCCAGACCACGGCCTCCATCCCCAGCTGCTTGCCCACCACCCAGAGCAGCCAGAGCACCGTGGCCATGAGCAGGAACCCCATGGCCTGCTTGAAGCGCTCCATCCAGGCGCCGGGACGAGGCAGGAACCGGATCCACCGCGGCTGCCAGGCGAGGGCCAGGTAGGGCAGGGAGAGACCGGCGCCGATGGCGGCGAAGACGGCGAAGACCACCGGAGCCGGCTGGCTGAAGGCGAAGCCCAGAGCGGTCCCCAGGAAAGGCGCGGTGCAGGGCGTGGCCAGGACCGTGGCGAGGACGCCGTTGAAGAAGCTGTGACCCAGGCCCTCGCCCTGGGGGCCTCCCCCGAGGGCGCCGACGCTGCCCGGCAGGCGGATGGTGAGGAGGCCGAAGAGGCTGAGGGCCAGGACGAAGACCAGCCCCGTGAGGAAGAGCACGAACCCGGGCGACTGGAACTGGAATCCCCAGCCGATCTGCTCTCCCGCCGCCTTGAGGGCGGTCACCAGCGCCGCCAGAACCATGAAGGTCAGCATCACCCCGGCGGAGAAGGCCAGGCCGAGCTGACGCACCCGGCGGGGCTCCTCTCCTCCCTGGGAGACGAGGGAGAGGGCCTTGAGGGAGATGACCGGCAGCACGCACGGCATCAGGTTCAGGATCAGCCCCCCGATGACCGCCATCAGCAGGTACCACCACAGCGACGAGGCGCCGCCCGGCGCCCCCGCGAACTCCGCGGCGAGGATGTCGATACCGCTCTCGCGCAGGTCGAAGCGGATGGTGCGGAACCGGCGCTCCCCCCCCGCTCCGGGAAAGGCGATGACGCCGGCCAGCTCGCCGGGCAGCGGCTCTCCCGGGTAGGGCTCGATGCGCAGCTCCGAGCGGGTCCGCCTCGGGCCCTGGTCCACGAGGGCGCCGACATCGAGGCTGGCCCTGTCGCCGTCGGGGAGAGGAAAGAAGCCGGGAGGCTCCCCCCCCTCGTGAGCGCCGGTCACCTCCACCGCCACTCGCAGGGTGCCGCCGCCGCCGGCTTCCACCAGCGGCCGCCAGCTCACGGGGTCGGCCTCGGACAGGGGCGCCGGCACCCGGGCCCGGTAGCGGTCGAAGAGCTCGGCGTGATCCGGCGCCGCCTCCCCGGCCTCGAGGTGCAGCGACAGGACCGCTCCCCCGGGGATGCAGATCTCCCGGCAGACCAGCCAGCTCACCTCGGCGGTGAACCGCATGGTGTCGGGCAGGACCGCCGGCGTGCGCACGGGGGCCAGCAGCAGCACCTCGTCGGCGTACCCGAAGACGGTCAGGTCCTCCTCCTGGTAGCGGTGCGGCCCCGGCCACTGCAGGGGGGCCACATCGAAACCCCCCGGGGTCTGCCAGACGACCTCGGTGGCCTGACCCGCGTCCCCGGCCCAGGCCCAGTAGGTATGCCATCCGGGGTCTTGCTCGAGGTGCACTCCGAGGGTGAAGCCGCTCCCCGCCTCGACGCTGGTCACGTCGGCGAGCAGCCGGGCGCGGACGGGATCGGGGAACTGAGCTTCGGCCGCGGAGGGCGGGAACGCCGCCCAGAGCACGAGACCCAGGGCCATGCTCATCGTGCGGCCCGAAGGCTGCGCTCTCATGCCGGATCCTCCTCGAGGTCGATCCTGGCCCCGAGCCCGATGAGATCCGGGTAGAACCCGGGATAGGACTTGCCCACGGTCTGGGCGTCGCGCACGGCCACGCCCTCGCGGCTGCGGAGCCCCATGATGGCGAGCATCTGCGCCACCCTGTGGTCGTGGTAGGTGCCGGCCTCGTGACCGCCTTCGTATCCCTCCGGGCGGCCGCGCACGACGATCGCCGCCCGCTCCTCGTCGCAGTCGACGCCGAAGCGCCGCAGCTCGCGCACGGGGACGGCGATCCGGTCGCACTCCTTGAGCCGCAGGTTGCCGATGCCGTGGAACCGGCTCGTACCCCGGGCGTGGGCGGCTACCGGCAGCATGGCCAGCACGGCATCGGTGGCCTGGTCACCGTCGAAGTCGGCCCCGCGGAGCCCGTCGCGGCCCTTCAGGCGGACCCGCTCGCCGTCGTGGGAGATGGCGGCCCCGGTCCGCGCCAGCCAGTCGACGACGGCGCGCTCTCCCTGCCGGTCCTCGAAGAGGCGCTCCACGGCGATGGAGCCGTTGGTGAGGGCTCCCGCCGCCAGGATCGCCGCCGCCGACGGGTAGTCCCCGTTCACGGAGTACTCGCGCGGCTGGTAGCTCTGTCCGCCGGGGATCCGGAAGCTCAGGAGGTCCTGAGCGGTCTCCACCTCGATCCCGGCGCTTCCGAGGACCTCGAGGGTGGTGAGCACCAGCGGCCTGGAGACCAGCCCGTCGGTGACCTCGATGGCCAGGTCCTCGCCCACCAGGGGCGCCAGGAACAGCAGCGAGCTCAGGAACTGGGAACTGCGGGCGCCGCTGACGCGCACGGTGCCGCCGCGCAGGGCGCCTCCCCGGATCGTCGCCGGCAGGCGCCCCCCGGCCGACTCCACGCGGGCGCCGAGCTGGTCGAGAGCGGCGAACAGCTCGTCGTGGGGCCGCCTCCCGAGGGAGTCGGCGAAGGAGGTCTCGAAACGAACCTCCGGAAGCAACGCCCCGAGGCCCATGAGGAGGCGCGAGACGGCGCCGGCGTTGCCCACGTCCAGGACCCCAGGACTTGCGGGGCGCGCTCCGAAGCCGCGCACGCGCAGGTGACGGCCGTCGTCGTCCACCTCCTCCCGGATCCCGGCGCCGAGGAGGCGCAGGCAGCGCACGAGGGCGTCGGCGTCCTCCGAGCGGGCGGGGTGATGGACGAGGCTCTCTCCCTCGGCCAGGGCCGCCGCCAGCAGGTAGCGGGCGGTGTAGTTCTTCGACGACGGAGGACTGAGCGTCCCGCTCAGGGACTCGGTGTAGTGGACTCTCGCTCTCAAAGGATCAGAAGGCTCCCGTCCGCGACTCGTAGCGCGTCGGCTTGCCGAGGCTGGCGCCGCCGGCCTCGA
>CAZEHQ010000122.1:0-13209 GCA_964512165.1 uncultured Gemmatimonadaceae bacterium
CGCGGGGATCGGTGCGCGGGTGCGGGGTCACGCCGGGCTCGTGGCGGTACGGCGGGAAGGGTGTCCCGGGCGCGTAGCGGCCCAGGCCCGGGTCGAAGGGTCGCGGCGGCACCCGGGGCAGGCCTACGCGGCGGCGGGGGCCATCGGCGCCGGCGCCGCGTCGAGGCTGACGGCCAGCTCCTGCAGGCGGTCCTCCACCTCGGCCACCGAGCGGTAGCCGCTGAGCTCGGCGCGCAGCCGGGCGGCGCCGCGCAGCTGGCGGAAGTACCCGGAGTAGTGGCGCCGCATGCCGACCAGGCCCTCGCGCTCGCCCCCGTAGTCGACGCCCAGCCGCAGGTGCCGCAGACAGAGTTCGGCCCGCTGCCGGGGCGTCGGCGGCGGCAGCAGCCGGCCGGTGCGCAGGTAGTGGCGGATCTCGCCGAAGACCCAGGGGTGGCGGATGGCGGCGCGGCCGATCATGACCGCATCGCAGCCGGTCTCGCGGAAGGCGGCGGCGGCGCTCTCCGGGCCGGTGACGTCGCCGTTGAGGATCACCGGGATGTCCACCGCCTCCTTGATGCGGGGGATCCAGCTGTAGTCGACCGGCCCCTTGTGGCCCTGGGCGCGGGTGCGGCAGTGGACGGCCAGGGCCTCGACGCCCTCGTCGACGAGCATGCGCGCCACCTCGACGATGCGGATGCTGGCCGCGTCCCAGCCCAGGCGGGTCTTGACCGTCACCGGCAGGTGGGTGGCCCCCTTCACGCGGCGCACGATCTGGCGCATCTGCGGCAGGTCGCGCAGCAGGCCGGCGCCGGCGCCGCGCAGGGCGACGTTGCTCACCCAGCAGCCGCAGTTGATGTCGATGAGGTCGGGGGCGCGCTCGGTGGCGATCTGCGCCGCCTGCTCCATGGACAGCTCGGAGGCGCCGTAGATCTGGATCCCGAGGGGGCGCTCGGCGTCGGTGAAGTCGAGCTTGTGCAGGGTGCGCCGGGGGCCATCGGGAGCCTCGCGCACCAGGCCCTCGGCGTTGACGAACTCGGTGTAGACCATGTCCGCCCCCAGCTGCCGGCAGAGGAGGCGGAAGGCAGGTCCGGAGACCTCCTCCATGGGCGCTAGCAGCAGGCCGGGGTCGGCGCGGACGCTGCCGATCCGGAGGGGGCGATCGATCGACACGAGGTCCTCGGGGTGAGGGTGAAAACTACGGACGGGACCGTACGGGGCTACAGGAGCGACCCCTTGTCGGTGACCTTGTCCATGACGCGCACCTCCCGGCGGCGGATCATGGGCCGCAGGTCGTCGACGATGCGCAGCCACTCCGGGCTGTTGTAGTAGGCGTCGATCGCCTCGTCCCGCGCCTTGCGGCTGGGGAAGGCGCGCATCCAGGCGAACTCGTCCTCGCGGTCGGTCTCCCAGGCGGCGACGAAGGTGACGCCGTACTTGCTCATGAAGCGGCGGGCCCGGCGGAACTGGCGCACGAAGGCGGGCCTCTGGCCGGGGTGCAGGCGGTAGATGCGCAGCTCGAAGATCATGGGGGCTCTCTCCTCGGGTGCAGGCCGGAGGGGGTGGCGACGGCGTCGACGGCGACATCGTGGTCCTCGGTGGGGACCCGGTCGACGAAGAGCTCGTCGTAAATGAGACCGATCTTCTCGCCGCCGGCCAGTCCCGCGAGAAAGCGGTCGTACCAGCCGCCGCCGCGGCCGAGGCGGCCGCCCCGCCGGTCGAAGAGCAGCCCCGGGACGAGGACGAGGTCGGCGGCCGGCTCGACGAACCGCGGGCTCGCCGGCTGCAGCAGGCCCATCGGCCCGCGGGACAGCTCTTCGAGGCCATCGATCTCGGCGTGGCGCAGCGACTCCCGGCGGCCGGCCACGACCGGCACGAGAACGCGCTTGCCCCGGGCCCGGGCGGCGCCGATGAGGGCGTGGGTGTCGATCTCCCCGGGGAGGCTGCCGACGTAGGTGTGCACCGTGCGCGCGCGGGTCCAGGCGGGGGACTCGAGGACCCACCGGGTGATGCGCGCGCTGGCGGCGGCGCGGCGGCCGGGGGACAGCTCTCCGAGAAGCCGGAGGGCCTCGCTGCGCCGGCTCGCCTTCTGCAGCGGGATCGGGTCGGTCATGGCGGGGGATGCAAGAGCCGTCCCGGCCCGGCTGTCAACCCGGCCGCCGTGCGGGGAGGGACCGCCATGTGGACGCCCCGGCGGCCAATCGGTAGATTCGATAACTTCTTTGCAGCCAATCGATTGAACGAATCCCCATGACCGTCAGCGCACCGCCCGCCGCGGCCCCCCAGAGCCCCGACGACGCCGACCTCCAGCGGCGCCTGGGGGAGTCGGGGCCGCTGCCTCGGCACGTGGCCATCATCATGGACGGCGACCGGCGCTGGGCCAAGGAACGCGGCCTCAAGCTCACCGAGGGCCACCGCCACGGCCGCGAGTCGGTGCGCGACATCGTGCGCGCCTGCGGCCAGCTGGAGATCGAGGTCCTCACCCTCTACACCTTCTCCAGCGAGAACTGGAACCGGCCGCGCCACGAGGTGCGCGCCCTCATGCACTGGCTCGAGGAGTCGCTGCGCCAGGAGACGCCGGAGCTGCACGACAACCGGGTGCGCCTCAACGCCGTGGGCCGCCTCGAGGGCTTGCCCGCCCGGGTCCGCCAGGCCCTCGACGACGCCCTCGCCGAGACCGCCGGCAACACCGGCCTCGTCCTCAACCTGGCCCTCAACTACGGCGGCCGCGCCGAGCTCGTCGACGCCTGCCGCGAGCTGGCCCGGCGGGTGCGCGACGGCTTTCTCGACCCCGGCGAGATCGATGAGGAGGCCCTCGGCGGGGCGCTCTACACCGGCGGCCTGCCCGACCCCGACCTGCTGATCCGCTGCAGCGGCGAGATGCGGCTGAGCAACTTCCTGCCCTGGCAGATGGTCTACACCGAGATCTGGTTCACCCCCGTGTTCTGGCCCGACTTCCGGCGCCACCACCTGTACGAGGCGATTCGCGCCTTCCAGCAGCGGCAGCGGCGCTTCGGCGTGTGATCCGTGAGCGCGGAAGACCGTTCCCTGGGGCGCCGCTCGCTGTCGGCGTGCGTCTTCGTGCCCGCCGTCCTGGCGGCGCTGTGGGCGGGGGGCTGGGCCCTCTTCGCCCTGGTGGTCCTGGTCGTCGGCCGCGGCACCTGGGAGCTGCTGCACATGGCGAGCCGCGCCGGGCACCGGCCCGCCGTCGCCGCGGGTGTCGCCCTGGCCCTGGCCTGGTGCCTCTACCTGCAGGTGCGCGGCGCCGACGCCGGGCTGGCCGTGCTGCTGATGGCCGCCGTCGTCCTGGCCCTGGCCGCGTCCCTGCACCGGGGCGTGGAGGGGTTCCTCGCCAACGCCCTGGTCACCCTCGGGGGCCTGCTCTACGTGGCCGTCCTGGGGGCGGCGCCGCTGCTGCTGGCGCCGCGCCTCGGGGACGAGGCGGGATGGATGATGATCGCCCTCTTCGCCTGCATCTGGCTCACCGACACCGCCGCCTACCTGGGCGGCCGGCGATGGGGCCGGCGGCGGCTGGCGCCGGCGATCAGCCCCGCCAAGACGGTGGCCGGCTTCGTCTGCGGCCTCGCCGGCGGCCTGGTGCCGCTGCTGCTGTGGCCGCAGCTGCCCACGTGGTCGCTGACGGAGCTGGCCGGTCTGTTCCTCCTCGTCTCCGTGGGCGGGCAGGCCGGTGACGTCGTCGAGTCGGCGATCAAGCGCGACCTCGGCGTCAAGGACGCGCCGGTCCTGATCCCCGGGCACGGCGGCATGCTCGACCGCTTCGACTCCTACCTCTTCGCCTTCCCCCTCGCCTACGTCTACACCGTCGTCTTCAGGAGCTGACTCTCCCCGTGCTCGAATCGATCCTCGACGGACTCATCGGCCTCTCCTGGTTCCTCATCGCCCTCGGCGTCCTGGTCTTCGTCCACGAGCTCGGCCACTTCCTGGTGGCCAAGCGCGCCGGCATCCGCGTCGAGCGGTTCTCCCTCGGCTACCCGCCGAAGATGGTCGGCTTCACCTGGGGGGAGACGGAGTACTGCATCTCCTGGATCCCCTTCGGCGGCTACGTGAAGGTGGCGGGCATGGCCGACGTCGGCTCCGAGGAAACCCGGGGCGAGCCCTGGGAGTTCCCCTCCAAGTCGCTGCCGGTGCGCATGGCGGTGATCGCCGCCGGGCCGCTGATGAACTTCCTCTTCGCCTTCGCCGTCTTCGTCGTCGTCTACGGCGGCTTCGGCATGGAGACGGTGGAGTCGACCCTCATCGATCCCGCCGAGGGCTCGGTGGCCGAGGCCGCCGGCCTGCGCCACGCCGACGCCATCCGCGCTGTCGACGGCAAGGCGGTGAGCAACGCCCACGAGCTGGTGGAGGGGTTGAAGCGGGCCTCCATCTCCGGCGCCGTGCTCACCGTGGAACGCGGCGGCGCCATGGTCGATGTGGAGCTGCCGCCCGAGCCGGCCGGCGCCTACGGTCTGACCGTGATGCTGCCGCCGCGGGTGGGCAGCACCGACCCCGGGACCCCGGCCGACGAGCTGGGCCTGCGGCGGGGCGACCTGATCACCGCCGTCGACGGCCAGCCGGTGGCCACCTGGACCGCCATGCGCGAGGTGATCAGCGTCCACCCCGGCGAGGCGGTGGAGCTGCGGTGGCAGCGCGGCGGACGCTCCATGACCGCCACCATCACCCCCGAGGAGCGCCTGGAGGGCGACAAGCCCATCGGCATCATCGGCATCCGCCACCACCAGTCGGGGTCGGTGAGCATCGGCTGGTGGGAAGCGGTGAAGATCGGCGCCTACAGCGTCTACTCGTCGTCGTCGCTGATCCTCGACTTCCTCGGCAGCATCTTCGAGGACCGGCGCTACAAGGAGTTGGGCGGCCCGATCCGCATCGCCATCATGGCCGACGACACCGCCGACATGGGGCTGCGCTACTTCCTGCAGTTCCTCGCCCTCCTCAGCGTCAACCTCGCCGTCCTCAACCTCCTGCCCATTCCCGTCCTCGACGGCGGCCACCTCACCTTCCTCACCCTGGAGGCGATCCTGCGGCGCCCGCCCTCGGTGCGCCAGCGCGAGGTGGCCCAGCAGGTCGGCCTGGTGATCATCCTCTTCATCATGGTCATGGTCACCTTCAACGACCTCAACCAGTTCGTCCTCAACCCCGTCCTGGAACTCTTCCAGTAGCCTCGCGGGGCCGGGTGTGTCCGATCGGCAGGCGCTGACCCGGTTCGCCCGCCAGGAGGCGGAGCGCCAGGGTTTCGGCCTCTTCGGGGTGACGCCCGCCGATCCCCTCGCCGGCGCCGGGTTCTACGCCCGCTGGGTGGCCCTCGGCTTCGCCGGCCGCATGTCCTGGCTCGAGCGCAACCTCGAAGGCCGGGCCGACCCCCGGCAGCGGGTGCCGGGGGCGCGCAGCGTCATCTGCCTCGGCATGCACTACGATCCCCCCGCCGCCGCGGACGAGCCGGAGGCGGTCCCCGGACGGCCGCGGGGCCGGATCGCGCGCTACGCCCGGGGCGACGACTACCACGGCCTGATCGAGAGCCGCCTCAAGGGCCTGTGGGAGGCGCTGCGGGTGCGCGCCGGCGGCGGCGAGGGCCGCTGGTCGGTGGACACGGCGCCGGTCCTCGAGCGCGAGCTGGCCGCCCGCGCCGGCCTCGGCTGGTGGGGCAAGAACACCTGCCTCATCAACCGCGGCGGCGGCTCGTACTTCTTCCTCGCCGAGATCGTCACCACCCTCGACCTGACCTTCGATACGCCCGAGGTCGACCACTGCGGCTCCTGCACCCTGTGCCTGGAGGCCTGCCCCACCGGCGCCTTCCCCGAGCCCTACGTCCTCGACGCGCGGCGCTGCATCTCCTACCTGACGATCGAGCTGAAGGAGGCGATTCCGCGGGAGCTGCGCGACGGCGTCGGCGACTGGGTCCTCGGCTGCGACATCTGCCAGGAGGTCTGCCCGTGGAACCGCCGCGCCGCGGCCACGGAGGAGGAGGCCTTCCACCCGCGGCCGGGGCTCGACCCGGTGGACCTGGTGGAGCTGCTGGGCATGGACCGCGACGCCTTCAACGAGCGCTTCCGCCGCAACCCGGCCAAGCGCCCCAAGCGCCGCGGCATGCTGCGCAACGCCGCCGTCAGCCTCGGCAACGCCGGCGACCGACGGGTGGTGCCGCACCTGGCGCGGGCCCTGGCGCGGGAGGAGGAGCCCCTGGTGCGGGCCCACGTGGCCTGGGCCCTGGGCAAGCTCGGGGGCGACGAGGCGAGGCAGGCGCTGCGGGATGCGCGGGAGCGCGAGACCGACGCCGAGGTGCTGGAGGAGATCGAGGCGGCGCTGGCGGCGGCCGCCTGAGGGATCAGTCCCGCGCCACCGTGTCGACGGCCGTCTCGCCCTCGGAGCGGGCGATGACGGCGGCGCCGCACGAGTCGCTGAAGACGTTGACCACGGTGCGGTACATGTCCAGGGGCCGGTCGATGGCGAGCATGGCCCCCACGATGAGGGCCACCTGCGGCCCCGTGAGGTTCACCGCCTCGAGGACGATGAAGATCATCACCAGGCCCGCCGAGGGCACCGCCGCGGCGCCGATGGAGGCGAGCAGGGCGGTGACCACGATCAGCGCCTGCTGCTCCACCCCCATGGCCACCCCCATCACCTGGGCGATGAACAGCACCCCGGCGCACTCGTAGAGGGCGGTGCCGTCCATGTTGACGGTGGCCCCCATGGGCAGCACGAAGGAGGTCACGCGGTTGGAGACGCCGACCTTGCGCTCCACCGCGTCGATCGTCACCGGCAGGGTCGCCCCCGAGGAGCTGGTGGAGAAGGCCATGCACATGGGCTGCACCATGTTGCGGAAGTGGATCCGCGGATCGATGCCGCCCAGGAACCGCAGCACCAGGGGCAGGACCACGAAGAGGTGGAAGGTCAGCCCCAGGCACAGGACCAGGGCGTAGAGGCCCAGGGCCTTGAAGGAGCCCAGTCCCGTGGTCCCCACGAGGGTGAGGATGAGGGAGAACACGCCGATGGGCGCCACCCAGCGGATGATCCCCGAGGTGAGGCGCATCATCGCCTGGAAGGCCGAGGCGGCGAGGCCCGCCAGCGGGTCGCGGTGGCGGGGCGGCAGGCCGGCGATGCTGAGGCCCAGGAGGATGGCGAAGAAGATGATGGAGAGCATCTTCGCCTCGGAGGCGGCGTCGACGATGTTGACCGGGACGATGTCGAGGAGGAGGTCGACGGGGGAGGTCACCACCGTGAGGTCGGGGAGCTGCCGGGTCTCGGCGGCCCCGAGGTCGGCGCCGGCGCCGGGCTTGATCAGGTTGACCAGGACCAGCCCGGTGAGGACGGCGAGGAAGCTGGTGGCCAGGTAGTAGCCCAGGGTCTTGCCGAAGAGCCGCCCGAGGCCGGCGCCGCCCACCGAGGCGACGCCGGAGACGATGGAGGCCAGGACCAGCGGCACGATGACCATCTTGAGCAGCTTGATGAAGAGCTGTCCGATCCACCCCAGCTCCGCGGCCAGGGCCTCGCCCCCGGCGAGGCCGGCGAGGGTGCCCAGGACCATGGCCAGGGCCACCTGCCAGTGCAGCCGGCGGTACCAGGCCGGCGCCGCCGCGGGGGCCGCGGGGGGTGCCTCGGGGGCGGTCAATCGTCGAGGTTGTTCAGCTGGTCGCGGAGCTCGGCGGCGCGCTCGAACTCCTCGCGGGAGACGGCCGTCTCCAGCTCCTGCCTCAGGCGCTCCTTCTCGCTGAGGGGCCGCCGCCCGGTGAGTTCCTCCACCAGCTCGTCGAGGGCCTGGATGGAGCGCTCGCGCTCGGCGTGGAACTCCTCGGCGTCCACGTCATCGAGATCCTCGATGCTCCGGCGCGCCTTGTTCAGGCCGCCGATGGCGTGGTCGAAGTCGTCCTCCTCGACGGCGAGCATGGCGCGGGCCGTGGCGTCGATGCGCAGGATGTAGGGCCACCACTTCTCGAGGTTGTTGCGGTCGTCCTCGTGGGCGGCGTAGCGGTTGACGAAGCGGAACAGGGCCATGTTGCGCTCGGTGTCGCGCACGACGCGGTGGTACTCCTTGATCTGCAGCAGGAAGACGTAGCGCCCGTAGATGCGGGAGCTCTCGTCGAAGAGCTCCTTGCAGACCTCCCGGTCGAGGTGGAAGTCCTGATCGCTGCCGCCGTGGGTGGCGCGGTGGTCCTTGAGGGCGGCGGTGTAGTGGTCGAGGGCGAAGTCGTGGTCGTGGGGCCGGCGGCCGTCGGGACGGCCGTCGAGGTTGAGCTGGAGGATGCCCTGGAAGGCGCCCTGGTCGACGCGCACCTGGATCTTGGCGACGCCGTCGGCGCCCTTGATCTTGCGCACGTTGGACTCGGGATCGTAGGCCCAGGCGTCGAGCAACCCGGTGATGTCTGCGCTCATGGCGGTTCGTCTCTTCCTTGGCCGGGGCTAGGTTACCCCGGCCCCCCGGCAGTGTCAATCGAGGCAGGGCGCGTCGGCCGGCCGACCGCGGGCCGGCTGGTAGCGACCGGCACTTGACGGCCAGACGACACCCGACATATTTGTCTTTTCGTCCTTCAGCAAAGACATTTTTGTTCCAATTCCCAACGGAGACGATGATGGCGGCCTCTTCCGCGGCTGCGCTCCCCACGTCCGATCAGGACCAGCTCGGCGTCCTCCACGAGGTGGGGTCGATCCTCGGGTCGGTCCCCGACTTCGAGCAGGCCCTCCACCGCATCCTCGAGTCCCTGTCCGAGCGCCTGCAGATGCGGCTGGGAACCCTCAGCCTGCTGCGCGGCGACCGGGAGCTGGCCATCGAGATCGCCTTCGGCCTCTCCCAGGACGAGATCGACCGCGGCCGCTACAAGGTGGGGGAGGGGATCACCGGCCGGGTGGTGGCCTCGGCCAAGCCGGTGATCGTGCCGCGCATCAGCTCCGAGCCGCTGTTCCTCGACCGCACCGGGGCGCGCACCAGCGACGAGAAGTCCCACAGCTCCTTCATCTGCGTGCCGATCCAGCTCCAGGGGGAGGTGGCGGGCACCCTCAGCATCGACTGCCCCTGGGTGGACGACGCCACCCTGCACCGCAACGTGCGCCTGCTGTCGATCGTGGCCGGCATGATCGCCCAGGACGTCGCCTCCCGGCGCCGCGAGCGCGCCGAGCTGGCCAGCCTCCACGACGAGAACCTGCGCCTCCAGGGGGAGCTGAAGGAGCGCTTCCACCCGGCCAACATCATCGGCAACTCGAAGGCCATGGAGGAGGTGGGGGAGATGATCGGCAAGGTCGCCCCCTCCGACGCCACCGTCCTGCTCCGCGGCGAGAGCGGCACCGGCAAGGAGCTGGTGGCCGACGCCCTGCACTACCACAGCCTGCGCTCGTCGCGGCCGCTGGTGAAGGTGCACGTGGCGGCCCTGCCCGAGTCGCTGGTGGAGGCCGAGCTCTTCGGCCACGAGCGCGGCGCCTTTACCGGGGCCACCGAGGGCAAGGAGGGCCGCTTCGAGCGCGCCGACGGGGGCACCCTGTTCCTCGACGAGATCGGCGAGCTGCCGCCGGGGGTGCAGGTGAAGCTGCTGCGGGTGCTGCAGTCGCGGCAGGTGGAGCGGCTGGGCGGATCGGCCCCCCGCCACGTGGACGTGCGCGTCGTCGCCGCCACCCACGTCGACCTGGAGCGCGCCGTCGCCGACGGCCGCTTCCGCGAGGACCTGTTCTACCGCCTCAACGTCTTCCCCATCTACGTGCCGCCCCTGCGGGAGCGGAAGTCGGACGTGCTGCTGCTGGCCGACACCTTCCTCGAGCGCTACGGCCGCAAGCACGGCAAGCCGATGCGGCGCATCTCGACGCCGGCCATCGACATGCTCATGAGCTACCACTGGCCCGGCAACGTGCGCGAGCTGGAGAACTGCATCGAGCGCGCCGTCATCCTCTCCATGGACGGCGTCGTCCACGGCCACCACCTGCCGCCCACCCTGCAGACGGCGGCCGCCTCGGGCACCAACCTGTCCGGCTCCCTGGAGATGATGATGAGCTCCTACGAGCGCGAGATCCTGGTGGAAGCCCTCAAGAGCACGCGCGGCAACATGGCCAAGGCCGCCCGCGCCCTCGGCACGACGCCCCGCATCTTCGCCTACCGGACGCGGAAGCTCGACATCGACCCGAGGGAGTACCGCAACTGAGCCACCGGGCGGAACCTGCGAAGCGGGTTGCAAAATTGTCTTTTGGAGGTCCAAAAAAGACATCTTTGTCGTATCCCGCCCCTGGGCACGATCCTGTGCCGATCCATCGAAACTTCCGCAATTCCTTTGAAAACAACCTCTTGGGAGGGTTCTCCGGGGCCTGTCCCGGGGCCTGGTATCGAGATTGCTAGAGGTCGGGGCGGACAGCCTCACACCCCCCCAAGGAGGAAGAAACGGCCATGTGCCAACCCTGGCGTCTCCCGTGGCGGCTGCTGCTCGCGGCGGCGGTCCTGCTCGGAGCAACCACCCCGGTCCAGGCGGCGGAGATCACGTCCATGGACGGGTTCCGGAGCATGCCCCTGGTCTACCCGAAGTTCGTGGTCGACAACCTGTGGATCCTGATCGCCGCGGCCCTCGTCTTCGTCATGCACCTGGGCTTCGCCACCCTCGAGTCGGGCCTGACCCGGCAGAAGAACACGGTGAACATCCTCTTCAAGAACGTGTTCATCATCTGCGCGGGGATCATCACCTACGCCCTCACCGGCTTCAACACGATGTACCCCGGAGACTTCAACGGCTTCCTGGCGCTCCTCGGGCCCATCGGCTTCAGCGACGAGGTGGCCAACCTCACCGCCGCCTACGCCGACTACACCTACTGGGCCGACTTCATCTTCCAGGCCATGTTCGCCGCCACCGCGGCCACCATCGTCTCCGGCGCCGTGGCCGAGCGCGTCAAGCTCACCGGCTTCATGGTCTACGCGGCGATCCTGGTCGCCTTCTGCTACCCGGTGGCCGGCTCCTGGAAGTGGGGCGGCGGCTGGCTCGACGCCATGGGCTTCCACGACTTCGCCGGCTCGTCGATCGTCCACGCCTTCGGCGGGTTCTCGGCCCTGGCGGCGGTCCTCGTCCTCGGGCCGCGCATCGGCAAGTACACCGCCGCCGGCCAGGTGCGGCCGATCCTCGGGCACAGCATGCCCCTGGCGACGATCGGCGTCTTCCTGCTGTGGCTCGGCTGGTTCGGCTTCAACGGCGGCTCCGTCCTCAGCGCCGACCCGGGCGCCGTCGCCCTGGTCTTCGTCACCACCTCGCTGGCCGCCGCCGCGGGAGGCCTGGCCTCGATCTTCACCTCCATGGCCTACCTGAAGAAGCCGGACATCACCATGGCCCTCAACGGCATCCTCGCCGGCCTCGTGGGCATCACCGCGGGGGCCGACTCGGTGACCTGGACGGGGGCCATCCTCATCGGCCTCATCGCCGGCGTGATCGTCGTGTTCTCCATCGTCCTCATCGACCGCCTGCGCGTCGACGACCCGGTGGGCGCCATCTCCGTCCACGGCGTCTGCGGCGTCTGGGGCACCGTCGCCGTGGGCCTCTTCAGCACCAATCCCGGGCACACCGTGGGCGTGCAGATCGCCGGCACCCTGTCCTACGCCCTCTTCGCCTTCGTCGTCTCCTTCGTGCTGGCCACCCTGGTCAAGCACACCCTGGGCCTGCGCGTCAGCGCCGAGGAGGAGGACGAGGGGCTCGACCTGGGAGAGCACGGCCAGCCGGCCTACGCCGACTTCCAGTACATCGCCAACTGAGACAGCGACAGAGGAGAGAGAGAAATGGTCAAGATCGAAGCGTATCTGAGGCCCGCGTCGCTGGAGCAGGTGCAGCAGGCGCTGGCGGAGGTCGGCATCGCCGGCCTCTCCGTGCTGGAGGTCCGGGGCTTCGGCCGCCAGCGCGGACACCGGGAGGTCTACCGCGGCGCCGAATATACCCTAGACTTCGTGCCCAAGATCAAGGTGGAGGTGGCGGTCCGGGAGGTGGACCGGCAGCAGGCCGTGGACGCCATCGTCGAGGCCTCCAAGACCGGCCAGACCGGCGACGGCAAGGTCTTCGTCGTTCCCGTGCAGGAAGCCGTCAGGGTGCGCACCGGAGAGACCGGGGACAGCGCTCTGTAGCCCCACCCCACCGAATGGGAGGAACGGACATCATGCGCATGCGTACCCTCACCCGCACCCTCGCCGCGGCCGCCGTCATCGCCGCGGCGGGCTGGCCCGCCGCCGCCCCGGCGGAGATCGGCATCGGCGCCGACGTGGTCAGCCGCTACGTCTGGCGCGGCACCGACTTCGGCAACGCCGTCAGCGTGCAGCCGGGCGTCGCCTTCTCGCAGGAGGCCCTGGAGATCGGCGCCTGGTCCTCGTGGGCGATCAGCGGCGGCGGCGCCAACGAGAACGACCTCTACGTCTCCTACTCGGTCGGCCAGGTCTCCGTCACCGTGACCGACTACTACTTCCCGGCCAGCGCCCCCGGCGACTTCTTCAACTTCTCCGACGAGGACGGGGTCCACATCCTCGAGGCGTCGGCCGGCGTCGATCTTGGCATGGCCAGCGTCATGGCGGCCTTCAACTTCCTCGGCGACGCCGACGACTCTTTCTGGGTGGAGGCCTCCATTCCGCTGGCGGCCCTCTCCGGCGACGTCGAGGTCGGCCTCACCGTGGGCGCCGGCAACGGCGTCTACACCAATGACGGTGCCGCCGAGGGCGATCCGATGGTGGCGAGCGTCTCCCTGGACGTCTCCGACGGCGACTACTTCGCCTCGTACATCCTCAACCCCGACTCGGAGACCACCTTCCTGGTCTTCGGACGCAGCTTTTGAAAGCTCCATCTCCGGGCGCGGCCGGCCCTCGAGGGTGGCCGCCCCGGGGATGAAGCCCTATCGTTTTCCGGTTCCCCGCGAAACACACCCTTCCGCTCGATCCCCTGTAAGGAGGACAGGAATGGCAAAGACCAAGACCGCAGCAAGGAAGAAGAAAGCGGCGGCCCCGAGCGCCCCATCGGGCCGCTCCGTCGTCGCCCAGGCCAAGCGCGACGGCGTGCAGATGGTCGACTTCAAGTTCGTCGACTTCCCGGGCACCTGGCAGCACTTCTCGATCCCGGTGAACGAGTTCGAGGCCGACATGTTCGAGGACGGCCTCGGCTTCGACGGCTCCAGCATCCGCGGCTGGCAGGTGATCAACGAGTCGGACATGCTCGTCATGCCCGACCCGTCGACGGCGTTCATGGACCCCTTCACGCAGCACAAGACGCTGTCCCTCATCTGCGACATCGT
>CAZEHQ010000123.1:0-12996 GCA_964512165.1 uncultured Gemmatimonadaceae bacterium
GATCGATCACCCGGGGCCACAGCTGCTGGATGTCCAGGTCCCCCTCCAGGGAGGGGTGGGCGGCCTCGGAGGGACTCCCGGAGGGCCCGGAGCCTTCCTGGTCGGGCGCCGGTCCGGGCGCTTCATCCGCCGCCGCCGCGGGAGGCGGGACCTGCGGTGGCGGTCCGGAGTCCGGGTTGCGTGACCGCGGCGGACTCCGCCTCTCCGGGGGAGCGGCGGCGGCCCCGCCGCCGGCGACGGCGGCCTCGAGGGCGGACAGCCGCGCCAGGAGGCGCCCCACGTCCACGGCGCGGCCCATGCCGGCCAGCCGGACGAGGGCCAGCTCGGTGCGGAACCGGGGCTGCAACGACTTGCGCACCTCGGCCTCGAGCTCCATCAGGGTCTGCACGATGCGCAGCAGGTCGTCCTCTGTCAGGGCGCCTGCGGCCTCCTCGTAGCGCCGGGCCTCCTCCTCGCTGATCTCGAGTCTGGCAGCCGACTCCTGCACCCTGGTGAAGAGCAGGCGGGAGGCATGCTCCACCAGGCCGCCGACGAACTCCTCGAGGTCTCCGCCCTCCTCGAGGACCCGCGCCACGAGGTCGAGCAGCCGGCCGCCGTCGCCCTCGGCGATGGCCGAGGTGGCTTCGAAGAAGACGCCCCGGTCGACCAGACCCAGGACCTCCCGGACGCCCTCGGCGCTCACGCGGCCCCCGAAGGAGACGACCTGGTCGAGGAGGCTCTCGGCGTCCCTGAGGGCGCCGTCGGCGCGGTGGGCCAGCAGGTAGAGGGCCTCCTGGTCGGCCTCGATCCCCTCGGCGGCGGTGATCTCCTCGAGGTGCCCGGCGATACTGGAGGTGGAGATGCGGCGGAAATTGAACCTCTGGCAGCGCGACAGGATGGTCTCCGGGACTTCCTGCACCTCGGTTGTGGCGAAGACGAAGACGACTCGTTCCGGCGGCTCCTCGAGCGTCTTGAGGAGAGCGTTGAAGGCCGGCCGCGACAGCATGTGGACTTCGTCGATGATGTAGATCTTGTGGGCGCCCTCGGTAGGGATGTATCGCACCACTTCCCGCAGCTCCCTCACGTCGTCGACGCTGTTGTTCGAGGCGCCGTCGATCTCGAGGACATCCATGCTCGTGCCGTCGGTGATGGCCGTGCAGGAGGGGCACTCGCCGCAGGGATCGGTCGCCTCGCCGCGAGCGGAGCAGTTGAGGGCCTTGGCGAGGATGCGCGCCGTCGTGGTCTTGCCGACGCCGCGAGGTCCGCAGACCAGGTAGCAGTGAGCGATGCGGCCACTGGCCAGGGCGTTGGTCAGCGTGGCCGTGATATGCTCCTGCCCGACGACCTCGGAGAACCGCTGGGGGCGCCACTTGCGGGCTGTGACCTGGAAGGGCATGGCTGTCGGAGGCGAGGGGGCCGGCTCCAGGGCGATGTTGGGCTCGCTGCGCCCGCAGGGAGCCTGCGGGAAGAACGCAGACCGTGCACCCGTCTTCGATCCCGCGCCGCCGTCCGGCCGCGACCGCCGGGCTCCAGCCAGAGACCTCCGCGGCACACGCGTCAGCCTCTTACCGCTGCTACCTTCCGGTCCTGACGGGGTTCGGAAGCCTCGCGTTGCGCGGAATCCGGCTTTCGACGCCCTCCGGGTACCGACCGGAAAGACGGCTTGTGGACCTCGGACGGGGATTCGATCCCGCTAGAGCGGATTGCGGGTGCAGGGCACCGCTAACTCCCCATCTAGCACGGCCTGCCGAAATAGCGGAAGCCTCGCCGGCAGGGGTCCTCTGCGAGCGGGCTCCTCAGGATTAATGGTGGAGCAGATGGGAATCGAACCCACGACCTCTAGAGTGCGATTCTAGCGCTCTCCCAACTGAGCTACTGCCCCACCGTTTTCGTGAACTGGCGGAGAGAGAGGGATTCGAACCCTCGGTGACGCTACAAACGCCACACACGATTTCCAGTCGTGCACCTTCGACCACTCGGTCATCTCTCCGGATGGCGGAGAGGGTGGGATTCGAACCCACGGTGACCCTTAAGGCCACAACGGTTTTCGAGACCGCCCCCTTCGACCACTCGGGCACCTCTCCGCACCGCTGATCGTTCCGACCTCAGGTCGGAGAAGAACTCACGCAACAGACCGGCGCATTCACTCTCGAGAACACCGCCGACGACCTCGCACATGTGGTTCAGCCGCGGGTCCCTGACCACGTCTCGCAACGTTCCGCAGGCGCCGGCCTTCGGATCGCGGGTGCCAAAGAAGAGGCGGGGGATCCGTGCCAGGACGATCGCTCCTGCGCACATGGCGCACGGCTCGAGGGTTACGTAGAGCGCCGTATCCTGAAGTCGGCGGGACCCGATCGCCTCGGCCGCCTGGCGAATGGCGATCATCTCCGCGTGCGCCGTCGGATCCTGATCCCCCTCGGTGCCGTTGCAGCCGGCGCCCAGGACCGCGCCGTCGCGCACGACGAGGGCTCCGACGGGCACCTCGCCGGATTGGGCGGCCTGCCGCGCCCTCTCGAGGGCTCGAGACATCCAGAAAGCCTCGGCCGGCCCCGAACTCGCAATATAACCAGGGCTCATCACATGATCAACGAAGGGGCGGCGTTCGGACGCCTTGACGGAGTGCGGGACGGAGCCGATAATCAGCCCTCCCAGAAGCTACCAACTAGCTGTAAAAATAGCAACATAGGACCATCCATGACGACCGCCCAAGAGCCTCTGCGCTTCCTTGACGAGGACCAGGTTCGAGCCCTCCAGAATCGCTTCGGCACCCCGCTCTACGTGTACGATCAGGAAACGCTGGAGGCCCAGGCGCAGCAGGCCCTTCAGTTGCCCGCCCCCTTCGGCCTGACGGTGCGCTACGCCATGAAGGCCTGTCCCTCGGCGGGGGTGCTGCGCGTCCTGACGCGGGCGGGGCTGCACATCGACGCCAGCTCCGGCTGGGAGGCCCGCCGCGCCATCGCCGCGGGGGTCCCGGCGGACCACATCCTGCTGACCGCCCAGCAGCTGCCCGACGACTTCGAGGAACTGTTCGGCCTGGGGGTCCGCTTCAACGCCTGCTCCCTCGGCCAGCTCAAGGCCTGCGGAGAGCGCTTTCCGGGCGCCGAGGTCGGCATCCGCCTCAATCCGGGGCTCGGCTCGGGACACTCCAGCCGGACCAACGTGGGCGGACCCTCCGCCAGCTTCGGGATCTGGCACACCCACCTGGAGCGGGTTCTGGAGGCCGCACGCGCATGCGAGTTGCGCATCACCCTCCTGCACACGCACATCGGCTCGGGCAGCGACCCGGAGGTGTGGCAGCACTGCGCGCGCCTGACGCTGAACCTCGTCCGGCACCTGCCCGACGTGACCGCCGTCAACCTGGGCGGGGGCTACAAGATCGGCCGGATGAGCGACGAGACCTCGACGGACCTGCTCCACGCCGCGGGCCCGATCGTCGAGGAGCTGCGGCGTTTCGCCGCCGACGGCGGTCCCCGCCTGCGTCTGGAGATCGAGCCCGGCACCTTCCTGGTGGGCAACGCCGGGGCCGTGGTGGCCAGCGTGATCGACGTGGTCGACACCGGCAAGGAGGGGTTCTCCTTCATCAAGACGGACACGGGGATGACCGAGATCCTGCGTCCGAGCATGTACGGCGCCCAGCACCCCCTCACCGTGGTCCCCCGGGAGGACGGCGATCGCCCGTTGCGGGAGTACCTCGTGGTCGGTCACTGCTGCGAGAGCGGCGACGTCCTGACGCCGGCTCCTGGTGACCCGGAGGCGCTGCGGGTGCGCCCCCTCGCCGAGGCGCGAGTGGGGGACGTGGTGGTCATCGGCGGCGCCGGGGCCTACTGCGCGGGCATGTCCGCCAAGAACTACAACTCCTTCCCAGAGGCGCCCGAGGTTCTGCTGGACACGGACGGCGGCTTCCATCGGCTGCGCAGGCGGCAGACCCTGGAGCAGGTGATCGCGAACGAGTCCGTACCCGCCTTCCTCCGCTGATTCGCTGCCGGCCGCGCGGTGGGTCTATATTGACCCAATGGCCCCGAGCGATCCGACCGCCAACGGCCGCAACCCTCTCGACTGGACGGCCCATCCTCTCCGCGACGAGCCCCCCTGGAAATCGGCGGCCCTGGGGGCGGCGATCATCGGATTCTCCGGACTCGCAGCCGCCAGCCTCGGCGGTGCCGTTTACGGACTGATCTCGCTCCTGGCGCTGGCCGGAGCCACCGCCCGCTACCTGCTGCCCACTCGATACGTCCTGGACGAGCGCGAGGCGGCCTGGCGCCATCTGACCTGGCACCACCGCTCGTGGTCTGCATTCCGCCGCGTCGACCGCCACGCCGACGGCATCTACCTGAGCCCCTTCCGGCGGCCGAGCCGGCTCGATTCCTTCCGGGGGGTGTTCCTGCGCTTCGGCCCCGGCGTCGATGCCGAGGAGGTCGTCGCCCTGGCACGGGACCGTGTCCCCGCTTGAGCGCCTTCGGCGCGGCTGGGCCCACGCCTTCGCCTTCTACTCCGGGCAACCCCTCTCCTTGTTGGTGGGGGCCCTCATCTCGCGCCTGCCCCGCTTCGGGGGGCCCCGCCGCTTGGCGGCGCCGGCCCTGATGGCGCTGGAGAGCACCCGGCCCCTGAGCTTCATGGGCAGCCAGGTGCTGGCCTTCGCCGGCCCCATGCTCAAGCTCGCCTTCTCCCCCGCGGAGTACGACCGCCTTCAGAGGCTGCTGGAGAGGCGCCGCAGCATCGACTGGATCATCGAGGCCATCACCGACGGGGAAGACCGGCGCCGTGGATAGGCTCGGTGTCGTCATCGCCACCGACTGTGGCAGCACCACCACCAAGGCGATCCTCATCGAGCGCCTGGAGGAAGGCTACCGGCAGACCTTCCGCGGCGAGGCCCCGACCACGGTGGAGGCGCCCTTCGAAGACGTGACCCGCGGCGTGCTCAACGCCATCCAGGAGGTGGAGGAGTTGTCCGGACGGCGGATCCTGGACGGCGAGCGCATCATCACACCGGCGGCTGACGGGGGCGGCGTCGACATCTACATCTCCACCTCCAGCGCCGGCGGCGGCCTGCAGATGATGGTGGCCGGCGTCGTGCAGACGATGACCGGCGAGAGCGCCCAGCGCTGCGCCCTCGGGGCCGGCGCCATCGTCATGGACGTGCTCGCCTCCAACGACGGCCGCCAGCCGCACGAGAAGATCGAACGCATCCGCCACCTGCGCCCCGACATGGTGCTGCTGTCCGGCGGCACCGACGGCGGCACCATCTCCCACGTGGTCGAGCTGGCGGAGTACGTGGCCGCCGCCGACCCCCGGCCGCGGTTCGGCGCCGGCTTCGAGCTGCCCGTGATCTTCGCCGGCAACCGGGACGCGGGCCCCGAGGTGGAGCGCGTCCTCGGCGAGCGCACGGCCCTGCACCTGACCGAGAACCTGCGCCCCGTCCTGGAGCGCGAGAACCTGGGCCCGGCGCGGCACGTCATCCACGACCTGTTCCTCGAGCACGTGATGGCCCAGGCGCCCGGGTACTCGAAACTGATGTCGTGGACCGCCGCCCCGATCATGCCGACGCCGGCGGCGGTGGGCCGCATCATGCAGGCCATCGCGCGGCGCAGGGGGATCGACGTGCTCGGCGTCGACATCGGCGGGGCCACCACGGACGTCTTCAGCGTCTTCCACACCGCCGGCAACGGACAGTCGGACGCCGGCGAAGAGGGGCCGACTGCGGTCTTCAACCGCACGGTGAGCGCCAACCTCGGCATGTCCTACAGCATCTCCAACGTCCTGGCCGAGGCCTCGCTGGAGAACGTGGTGCGCTGGATCCCCTTCGACATCGACGAGGCCGACCTGCGCGACCGCATCAAGAACAAGATGATCCGCCCCACGACGATCCCCCACATGCTCGAAGAGCTGCAGATCGAGCACGCCGTGGCCCGGGAGGCGCTGCGGCTGGCCCTCGTCCAGCACCGGGAGCTGGCCGTGGGCCTGAAGGGGGTGCAGACCGAGCGCACCTTGTCCGACGTCTTCGACCAGGAGGCCACGGGCGAGAGCCTGGTGGACATGATGGTCCTCGACCTGCTGGTGGCCAGCGGAGGGGTCCTCTCCCACGCCCCGAGCCGCGCCCAGACGGCGGCGATGCTCGTCGACGCCTTCCAGCCCGAGGGCGTCACCCAGCTCGCCGTGGACAGCATCTTCATGATGCCCCACCTCGGGGTGCTGGCCTCCGTGGACGAGCCCGCCGCCGCCGAGGTCTTCGAGCGCGACTGCATCATCTACCTGGGTACCTGCGTCGCCCCCACGGGCGACGGCAGGCCCGGCGATCTCTGCGCCACGTACGAGCTGCACCGGACCGACGGTCCGGTGCGGGGAGAGCTGCGGTGCGGCGAACTGCGGCTGCTGCCGCTGGGCGACGGGGAGGAGGCGGAGATGACGATCTCGCCCGGGCGCGGACGGGACGCGGGATCCGGCCCCGGGCAGGAGCATCGCGCCAGGGTCCGGGGCGGCGTCGTGGGACTGATCCTCGACGGCCGGGGCCGTCCCCTCGAGCTGCCGGAGGAAAGGGCGGACCGGCGCGCCCGGGTCGCGGAATGGAGCGGCGCCCTCGGACTCTACGCGGAGACGGACTGATGGCCCACGCCTATACCCCGGGCCTGTACGTCACCCCCCACACCATCCTTCGGCGGACTCGCCGGCTGCCGGTGAAGGGGGATGTGCTGGCCGCCCCCGGCGACGCCGTGGAGCGGCAGCAGGTGGTGGCCCGCACCGAGCTGCCCGGCAGCGTCTCCACGGTGAACGTCGTCAACCGGCTGGGCATCACCGCCGAGGAGCTGCCGGGGTTCATGCTCAAGGCCGAGGGAGACGAGGTGAGGCAGGGCGAGCCGATGGCCGAGACGCGGCCCTTCATCAAGTGGCTCAAGACCACCGTGGAGTCCCCCATCGACGGCACGGTGGACAGCATCTCGCCGGTGACCGGGCAGGTCCTGCTCCGGGCGCCGGCCCTGCCCGTGGAGGTGCGCGCCTACGTCGATGGCCAGGTGGTCGAGGTCATCGAGGACGAAGGGGTGGTGGTGGAGACGCGCGGGGCCTTCGTGCAGGGGATCTTCGGTGTCGGCGGCGAACGCTACGGGCCCCTCCACATGCTCGCGGAGAACCCCGGGGAGCCGCTGGCAGTGGACCGCATCGACGGCGGGTGCTCGGGCCGGATCGTGGTGGTCACGGGTCTGTTGTCGTACGAGGCGATCGACCGGGCCCGCGAGGTGGGCGCCGCCGGGGTGATCGGCGGCGGGATCCACGACCGGGACCTGCGGCGGCTGCTGGGCTACGACCTCGGCGTCGCCATCACCGGCACCGAGGAGATCGGACTGACGGTGATCGTCACCGAGGGATTCGGCGAGATCGCCATGGCCGGCCGGACCTTCGAGATCCTGCGGGACTGCCACGGCCGCCAGGCCTCGATCTCGGGGGCGACCCAGATCCGGGCGGGTGTCATGCGTCCGGAGATCATCGTGCCCGACCTGACGGCACCGGGAGAGGCCGAGGCAGACGAGGCCGGCCGCGGCGAAGGCATGGCGCAGGGAGACCCCCTGCGCATCATCCGGGCCCCGTACTTCGGCCGCATCGGCAGGGTGGGCGAGTTGATCCCCGACCTGCGGCCGGTCGAGTCCGGCGCCTCGGTGCGGGTGCTGGAGGTCGAGTTCGAGGACGGCTCGCGGGCGGTGGTACCGCGGGCCAACGTGGAGCTGATCGCAGGATGACGGACTTCGGAAGGACCCTGACCCTGGTCGCCGGACTCGGGCTGCTGGCCGGAGCCGGGGCTCAGGAGCCGGCGCTGGAGATCGATTTCTTCGACACGCCGAACGACGCCGGCGGCAGCCTGACCCTGACCTGGCGCGCCGATGCCGCCCCCGCGGGCAGCCGCTACCGCGTCTACCTCGCCGAATTGCCGGCGGGGTCCTTCCACATGGCCGCCGAGACCATGGCCCCCGGGCTGATGTCCGACGAGCCGGCCCTCTTCGGCCACGATCCCGCCAACGCCGAGCGCTTCGTGCTTCACCTCACGGGCTACACGCCCGAGGGGCAGGAGAAGCCGAGGGCCCTCGAAGACGGCACGACCTACCAGGCCCGTCTCGTCGCGGGGGACGGCGCCGCCGAGCGGCGCAGCCAGGTGGCGGCGGCTGCGCCCGCCTCCAACCTGTTCAACACGGCCAAGCTGAACAACCTCGTCCTCGCCGTGGCCCTGTCGGTGGTGATCCTCCTGTTCATCGCCGTGGCCCGGCGCCGGGAGCTGTACATCCGTCGCATCGGGGGCCTGGAAGCCCTCGACGAGGCCCTGGGGCGGGCCACCGAGATGGGCCGCTCGGTGCTGTTCGTCCACGGCCTGAAGGGCATGGATCAGATCCCGACGATCGCCGCCGTCAACATCCTCGGACGGGTGGCCCGGCGCACGGCGCGCCTCGACGCCGACCTGCGGGTGGCCAACGTCGACCCCGTGGTCATGTCGGTGAGCCAGGAGGTGGTGAAGGAGGCCTGCCTGGAGGAGGGCCGGCCCGACGCCTACCGGCCCGGGGACGTGTTCATGGCCGGCACCGAGCAGTTCTCCTACGCCGCGGCCCTGGAGGGCATCATGGTCCGCGACCGTCCCGCGGCGCACATCATGATGGGATACTTCTACGCCGAGTCGCTGCTGCTCACCGAGACGGGAAGCACCACCGGCGCCATCCAGATCGCCGGCACCGACGCCTACACGCAGCTGCCGTTCTTCGTCACCACTTGCGACTACACCCTCATGGGGGAGGAGCTGTACGCGGCCAGCGCCTACCTGTCCAAGGAGCCGCGCCTCCTCGGCAGCCTGCGGGGCCAGGACGTGGGCAAGGCCGCGCTCATCCTCGTGCTCATCGCCGGCACCCTCCTGTCCACGGCCGGCGTCGACTTCCTGACCCAGCTGTCCGCCTCCCTGTGAAAGGAAGCCGATGCCATTCCTGACACGGACCCTGCCCTTCGCCATCTGCTTCCTCTTCGGCGTCGCCGGCTTCGCCATCTTCTACAGCCCCCACCCCTATGCGGAAGAGACCACACAGGCCTTCGCCCTGTGGCTGCGGGTGGTCTCCGCCTTCGCCTACTTCCTCGGTCTCTACAGCCTCCTCAACCTGCACTGGTCAAAGATCCGCCTGCGGCAGTCCGGCTGGGCCTACAGCCTGATCGTCTACATCAGCTTCGGCGTCATGTGCCTCTTCGTTCTCTACAACGAGGGCCAGGGACCTCTGCAGGCGCAGTCGAAGACCGGCGCCTACCAGTGGATGTTCACCCACATCCACGTGGCCAGCTCGGCGACGATGTTCTCCACCCTCGCCTTCTTCATCTCCTCGGCGGCGTACCGCACCTTCCGGGCGCGCACCCCCGAGGCGGCGATCCTGCTGGTCTCTGCGGTAATCGTCATGCTCGGACGGGTGCCGATCGGGGGCTATGTCTCCGAGGCCATCCCCGAGGCCATGCAGTGGCTCATGACAGTGCCCAACATGGCGGCCAAGCGCGGCATCCTGCTCGGCGTCAGTCTGGGCGCCATCGCCACCTCCCTGCGCATCATCTTCGGCATCGAGCGTTCCTATCTCGGCGGCGGGGGGGAGGAGTAGACCATGGACCGGCTGATCAACCTGGACCGCCGCTTCATCTTCGTTCTCGTCTTCCTGGGCGTGGCCATCCCGCTGCTCGTGGACCTCCCCCTGCCGATCAAGCCGTCTCCCACGGTGCGCTCGGTGTACGACGAGATCGAGAGAGTGGCCGCCGAGGACGCCGACCGGCCGGTGCTGGTCTCGTTCTCGTACGGCGCCAGCACCGAGCCGGAGATGGTGCCGATGACCCGCGCCGTCCTGCGCCACCTCTTCCAACGCGGGCTGAAGGTGGTCGCCATCTGCCTGTGGCCCGAGGCGGTGGGGCTCGCCCAGCCGGTGATGGACGAGCTGGCCGCCGAGTTCGGCCGCCGGTACGGGGTCGACTACGCTTTCCTGGGCTACAAGATCGGCTACCAGGCGGTGGTGCTTAACATGGGGCAGAGCGTGGCCGACACCTTCCCCTTCGACACCGAGGGGACCCCGGTGGGCGATCTGCCGGTGCTGGAGGGAGTGGAGAACCTGAAGGACTTCTCCTTCGTCTTCGACTTCGCCGCCGGCGATTCCATGGAGTTCTGGTGGATCCCGTACGGCCAGGAGAAGCACCGGTTCCCCTTCGGCGGGGGCTGCACGGCGGTGATGGCCCCCGACCTCTACCCCTTCCTTCAGTCGGGGCAGCTCGTGGGCCTCCTCGGCGGGCTGGCCGGGGCCGCCGAGTACGAGACGCTGGTGAACGCACCCGGCCGAGCCACCGACGGCATGCAGCCGCAGTCCGTGACCCACCTGATCATCGTCCTGTTCATCATCCTGGGCAATGTCGCCTACTTCGCCTCGCGCCGGCGGGACAGGCAGGCCTGAGGACGCCATGACTCGAGATCTCTACCTCTTCGCCGGCTTCGTCGCCCTCTTCGCCGCGGCCAACGCCGTGCTCATCGGCCGCGGGTTTCTCGACCTCGACTGGGAGGGGGCGGGAGTCATCGTCGCCGCCGGGTTCACCCTCGCCCTGTACAGCTTCCTCTACAAGGACAACCCGCTGTTCAAGGTCGCCGAGCATGTGTACGTGGGCGTGGCCGCCGCGTACGTCTTCGGCATCACCTGGTACAACGTTTTCCTCGACGACATCATCCGGACTTACGTCGATCTGGACGGCGGCGGCGGCGGACACGACCCCTGGGTGATGCTGTTCCCCACCCTCCTGGGCCTGCTGATGCTCACCCGGTTCTCCCGCCGCATCGGCTGGCTGAGCCGGCTCTCCTTCGCCTTCGTCGTCGGCGTCGGCGCCGGCCTCACCATCCCCCGGTACCTGTCCTCCTTCGTCCTGGGGCAGATCGAGCCCAGCCTGGCGCCCATCACCCTCACCTGGGAGGGGTTCAACCTGCTGCTGATCCTGGTGGGGGTCCTGACCGTGCTCATCTACTTCTTCTTCTCCGTGGAGCACACGGGCGCCGTGGGCCACGCCTCCAAGGTGGGCATCTGGTTCCTGATGATCTCCTTCGGAGCCTCCTTCGGGTACACGGTCATGGCCCGCCTGTCCCTGCTCATCGGGCGGGTCCGCTTCCTCCTCGACGACTGGCTGAACCTGATGTAGGGGCGCGGCGGGCGCCGCGCCTTCAGATCTCGTCCTTGCGGATGCAGGCGGCGGTGTGGCCGCCGTCGCCGACGGGCTCCAGTTCCGGCACCTGCCCGCGGCAGGCGTCGACGGCGAAGGGGCAGCGGGGGTGGAAGGCGCACCCCGCGGGCGGGTTCACGGCGCTCGGCGTCTCCCCGAGGAGGGGCTGGCGCTCGCGGCGGCGGCGGGGGTCGGCGACGGGCACGGCCTCCAGCAGGGCCCGCGTGTAGGGGTGGGCCGGCCTCGAGAACACCTCCTCCCGGGAGCCGACCTCCACGAGGCGCCCCAGGTACATCACCGCCACCCGGTGGCTGAGGTACTCCACCACCGACAGGTCGTGGGAGATGAGCAGGTAGGCGAGGCCGCGCTCCTGCTGGAAGCGCACGAGGAGGTTGAGCACCTGCCCCTGCACGGAGACGTCGAGGGCGGAGACCGGCTCGTCGGCGACGATGACCTTCGGCCCCAGGGCGAGGCTGCGGGCGATGCCGATGCGCTGCCGCTGGCCGCCGGAGAACTCGTGGGGATAGCGGTCCTGCACGGCGGGGTCGAGACCGACGGCCCCGAGGAGACCGTCGACCTGCTCGCGCCGCTCCGCCCGCGTCCCCAGGGAGTGCACGTCGAGGGGCTCGCGCACGGTCTCGCCCACCGACAGTCTCGGGTTGAGCGAGGAATAGGGGTCCTGGAAGATCATCTGCATGTCGCGCCGCAGGGCGAACAGCTCCCGCGCCGTGGCCTGCGCCAGGTCGCGCCCCTCGAAGCGGACGGCGCCCGCCGTGGGATCCTCCAACCGCATCATCGTCCGCCCCAGGGTGGACTTGCCGCAGCCGGACTCACCGACCAGCCCCAGGGTCCGGCCCGGCGGCAGGTCGAAGGAGACGCCGTCCACGGCCTTCACGCCCTGCCTCCGGCGTCCGAAGAGGCCGCCGCCCAACGGGTAGTGCTTGCGCAGGCCGCGAACCTCGACGACGGGGGCGCTCACACCGCCTCCAGGGGATAGTGGCAGGCGGCCAGGTGGCCGTCGGCGACCGGTTCCAGGGGCGGGTCCTCACGGCGGCAGCGCTCCTCGGCACGGGGACAGCGGTCGGCGAAGCGGCAGCCCGGCGGCGGATCCAACAGGGAGGGCACGACCCCCTCGATGGTGGGCACGCCGTCGCCCCGGGTCCGGCCCGGACGCAGGATGCTGTCGAGGAGGCCCCGCGTATAGGGGTGGCGGCTGCCCTCGAAGAGCTCGATGACGCCGCAGCGCTCGACCACCTTGCCGGCGTACATGACCACCACCTCGTCGCAGGTCTCGGCCACGACCCCCATGTCGTGGGTGATGAGCAGGATGGCGGTGCCCAGCTCCCTCTGCAGCTGCTTCATCAGGTGCAGGATCTGGGCCTGCACGGTCACGTCGAGGGCGGTGGTGGGCTCGTCGGCGATGAGCAGGTCCGGCTCGCACATGAGGGCCATGGCGATCATGATGCGCTGCTTCATGCCGCCGCTGAGCTCGTGAGGGTACTGGTCCAGCCGGCTCTCCGCGTCGGCGATCCCCACGCGCCGCAGCATCTCCACCATGCGCGCGCCGGCGGCCTCCCCCTCCAGGCCGAAGCGCTTCTCCAGGACCTCCCCGAGCTGCCGGCGCACGGTGAAGACCGGGTTGAGGGAGGTCATGGGGTCCTGGAAGATCATGGCGATCTCCCGGCCGCGGATCGCCGGCATCTCGTCGGCGTCGACGGCCAGCAGGTCCCTTCCCTTCCACAGGACCCGTCCGTCCTCGATGCGCCCGGGAGGGTTGGGGATCAGGCGCATGACCGACATGGCGCTGACGCTCTTGCCGCACCCCGACTC
>CAZEHQ010000124.1:0-8601 GCA_964512165.1 uncultured Gemmatimonadaceae bacterium
CTGCCTTCTCGGCTCGACCTACTACGCCACGCCGGAGAACAACTGGGACGATCTCTACAACCAGTACATCCCCGAGTGGATGATCCCGCGCGGCGAGGGCGTGGCCCGCTACTTCTTCGAGGGGCTGCCCGAGGGCGCGTCGATCCCTTGGGGCGCCTGGGTGGTGCCCCTGGGCCTGTGGTTCGGGTTCTTCCTGGCCCTCGGCTTCGCCATGATCTGCGCCATGGTCATCCTGCGCCGGCAGTGGGTCGACAACGAGCGGCTGACCTACGCGCTGGTGCAGGTGCCGATGGAGATGATCCAGGGGGAAGAAGGCGGCGCCGTGGGCCGCTCGTTCTTCACCAACCGGACGATGTGGCTGGGCTTCGTCGTCTCCTTCCTGCTGCTCAGCGTCAACGGGCTGCACTCCTACTTCCCGGAGATCCCCCGCCTCGAGCGCATCGCCGTGCTGCCCGCCTTCGGCAACACCTGGTTCAGCTTCTGGTTCAGCCCGCCGTGGACGGGGTTCTTCTACTTCGTCAGCCTCGACATCTCGGCCTCGATCTGGGTCTTCTACCTCCTCGTCCGGCTGCAGCGGGGCGTCCTGAACGTCCTCGGCGTGCACAGCACGCAACGGATCGACTTCTACTCCGGGAGAAACCCCATCCTCGCCCACCAGGGCCTCGGGGCGGTGATCGTCTTCGTCCTCGTCGGTCTGTGGGTGGCGCGCAGGCACCTGCGCCAGGTGGCGGTCAAGGCCCTCCGCGGAGCCCGGGAGGTCGACGACAGCGGCGAGATCCTCACCTACCGCCAGGCCTTCTTCGGTCTCGTCGCCGGCCTGCTGATCGTCGCCGCCTGGCTGACGGCCATCGGCCTTCCCTTTCCCGTGGCCCTGCTCTTCGTCTTCGGCGCCATGGTCCTGTTCCTGGCTCTCACACGGGTCGTCGCCGAGGGCGGCATCCCGGCCATGCGTCCGCCCCTGATGACCTCGACCTTCGCGATCTCCGCCTTGGGCACCTCCGCAATCGGCGCCCAGGGCCTGGTGGCCCTCGGCTTCTCCTATGGATGGCACTCGGAGATCCGCTCCTTCGTCATGTCCTCGGTGGCCAACGGGCTCAAGATGAGCGAGATGATCCGCGGTCCGAAGCGGCGGCTGTTCTGGGCCATCGTCATCGCCATCCTCGTCAGCCTGGCGGGCTCCTCCTACGTCACCCTGGTCATGGCCTACGAGCACGGCGGCATCAACCTGAACCCCCTGTTCTTCTCATGGCAGTCCACCCACTTCGGGCCCAGGGACATGGCTCCACGCATCGCCGGGCCGCCCGAGGGCCCGCGCTGGGACGCCGTGCGCTACATGCTCATCGGGGGAGGCGTGATGTCGGCCCTCATGTGGGTGCGCCACCAGTTCGTGTGGTGGCCGCTGAACCCTCTCGGGTTCACGATCGCCGCCAACTGGAAGACGGACCACATCTTCTGCAGCGCCTTGGTGGCCTGGTGCCTGAAGCTGCTGATCCTGCGCTACGGCGGCGTGCGCCTCTACCGCGGCCTGCGGCCCTTCTTCCTGGGGCTGATCCTGGGGGAGATCGTCGGCGCCGGGGTGTTCCTGGTGATCGACTACCTCACCGGCACCACGGGCAGTTTCCTCACCCAGATCTGACGGCGGGGACTTGCCCTGTCCGGGTCCGGACGGAATCAGACAAGGCCGAGGCCGTCGTGGGCTCGGAGGGTGGAGTCAAGCTCGACGCCTGCAGGTGCTTCCCCTCGGCATCCGAAGTCGCCGCTTCAGAGCGCAGCCGCCGGCCGAGCTTGGTATCGGGACTCCCTGGCCAGCGGGCGGGAGGGGTGCGGGAGAGGAGAGGTGCAGGCGAAGGCGGCCGCACGCCGCCGGCGGAACAAGCGCAGGCCGGGGCTACGCCACCCGCACCGGCACCCGGTGGACGACGTTGCCGAGGTAGCCCTTGGGGTTCCAGGGCTGGCGGAAGGGCTGGGCGTTGCCCGCGGCGTCGAAGGCGCGGGCCCAGATCTCGTAGTAGCCCCGGCCGGCGAGGGACAGCTCGGCGGACCAGCCGTACCAGGCGTAGCGGTTGGCCGGTTGCGTCAGCCGCGTCTCCTGCCAGTGGACGCCGAAGTCGGTCGAGACGAGCACTCTGGCCACCTGGCCCTCGCCGGCCCAGGCGTGGCCTCGCACCTGCAGCGGCACGCCCGGCTGCACCTCGGTCTCCGGCGCGGGAGCGGTGATGAGGGACTTGACCACCCACGAGGTGGCGATGGCCATGTCCGACTCCGGCGGCTTGTGGCCGGGGGCGACGGGATAGGCCGGCACGCGGTAGGAGTAGCCGCTCATGTGCCGCGAGTCGTGGACGGTGTCGCGGACCTCGATGCGGTGGAGCCACTTCTGCATGGAGCTGCCGATCCAGCCGGGGACCAGCAGGCGCGCCGGGAATCCGTGGGCCGCCGGCAGGGGCTCGCCGTTCATCTTCAGGGCGATGAGGGTGTGCTCGTCCATCGCCTTGTCCACGGGGATGCCCCGCGAGAACGGCGGCTCGTCCTCGCCGTGGTTGCCGAGGTACACGGCCTTCTCCGTGAGCCCGGCGGCCTGCAGCACGTCGCCCAGGCGCACCCCCGTCCACTCGCTGCAGGCCACGGCCCCGCGGACCCACTGGGTGCCGCCGACTGTCGGCGCGAAGAGGCTGCGGCCGTTGCCGGCGCACTCGACCACCAGCCGGCGGGTGACCTGAGGCAGGCGGCCCAGGTCGTCATGGGAGAAGGCGCGCGGCGAGCGGACCTCGCCGTCGATGGTCAGCTTCCAGTCCTGCAGGTCGCGGCTGCGGGCGCGCCCGGGGATGCCGCCGTTGTTGCGCACGAAGTGGCGGCTCGTGGGGGTCACCGCGTCGTCGAGCAGGTGCGGGGGGAACTCGCCGTTGAAGGGCTCCTCGGAGTGGACGACCATGCCCGGCTTGGGCAGGCCGTCTCCGTCCCCGGCCGCCCAGGCCCCCGGGAGGAGCCCGCGGGCGAAGAGGCCCCGCACGGCCGCGTCGGGACCGGCGCCGAGGAGGCCGAGGCCGGCCAGCGCCGCGCCTTTGCCCACCGACGACAGGAACCCCCGCCGCGAGGTCATGCGGTCGAAGCGGTCCAGCGCCTCCCCGCGGGCCCCGTTCTCCTCCAGCAGGTGGCGCAGTCTCTCCGGCTCCAGCGCGTGGTTCGATGCGGGCATGGGTTGTCCCGGCGGCTGCGGGCGCTATCCGTAGACGAAGAGCACGCCCAGGGCCGAGCCCAGGTCGTCGACGAGCAGGTCGAAGGCCTGCTTCGCCCCCTGCAGGGGGAAGCGGTGGGTGACCATGTCCTCGGTGGCCAGGTGCCCGTCCGCCAGGAAGCGCGCGGCGTCGCGGCTGTACTCGCCCCGCGGTTTCGGGGTGCGGATGCCGCCGACGACGAGCTTGCCCATGACGCGGCTGGCGTCGAGGGGCAGGGGCTGGCGGTGGTAGAGCCCCACGAGCTGGATCACGCCGCCGCCGGCGCACATCTCCTGGGCCTGTGCGAAGGACTGCACCCCGGCGCCGCCGCCGACGCAGTCGATGACCACATCCGCCCCCCCGGGGCAGAGCCGCCGCACCGCCTCCACCGGGTCCTCCCGCGAGCAGTCGACGACGTCGTCGGCGATGCGTCCGGCGAGCCGGCAGCGGCGCTCCAGCCCGTCCACGGCCACCAGCCGTCCCGTCTGCCGCTGGCGCACCACCTGCAGCAGGATGCTGCCCACCAGCCCCTGGCCGAGGATGACGACGCTGTCCCGGGGTCCGATCATGGCGCTGTCGGCCCAGGCGAGGCTGCTCGTGGTCAGGGGCAGGAAGGTGGCGGCCTCGAAGCCGACCTCGTCGGGCAGGGGAGTGATGGAGGGACGGGTGGGGGGCGCGCCGGCCTGACCGATGACGTACTCGGCGTGGGGCGCGGAGACGACGACCCGGTCCCCGGGGCGGGGATCGTCCACGCCCGGTCCCGCCTCGGCGACGACGCCGGCGGCGGAGTAGCCCATGCGCGACGGGTCGACGGCGGTCTCGCTCAGGTAGCGGCCGCCGATCTCGGAGCCGCGGCTGATCAGGGAAGCCTGCAGGCGCACGAGGACCTCGCCCTCGCCGGGCCGGGGCACCTCGACGCGCTCGACGACGACGTTGCCGACACCGTCGTGCTTGGCGGCTCTGAGCATGCTGGCCATGAGAGTCAAAGGTAGGGCCGCGCGGCCGGCGACGGCCACCGGTGGGCCCGCGGGACTGGCGCCGCCCGGGAGCGTGGACGAGTCTTGTGCGCCATGAAGGTCCTGATCACCGGCATGAGCGGCCTCATCGGCGGCGCCGTGCGCCGGCGGCTGGAGGGCCGCTTCGAGCTGTCGGCCCTGAACCGCCGCCCCGTGGAGGGGGTCCCCTGCTACCGGGCGGACATCGCCGATCTCGAGGCGATCCGGCCCGCCTTCGAGGGGGTGGACGCGGTCGTCCACCTGGCGGCGGCGATCCGCGGCGACTGGGAGACCCTGCTGCGCAACAACGTCGTGGGCACTTACAACGTGCTGGAGGCGTCGCGCCAGGCCGGAGTCTCCCGCGTGGTCTACGCCAGCAGCGGCTCGGTGGTCTCGGGCTGGGAGCAGGAGGAGCCGTACAAGAGCCTGGTCTCCGGAGACCCGGGCGCCATCCCCGCCTCCTGGGCCATGCTCACCCACGAGACCCCGTTGCGGCCGGCGGGCCTCTACGGCTGCACCAAGGCCTGGGGCGAGGCCCTGGCCCGGCAATACTCGGACTCCACCGGGCTCTCGGTGATCTGCCTGCGCATCGGCGCCGTCCGCCCCGAGGACCGCGCCCTGGAGCGGCGGGACCAGTCGGTGTACTGCAGCCAGGAGAACGTGGCCGTCCTCGTGGAGCGCTGTGTCACGGCGCCGGCGGAGATCCGCTTCGACGTGTTCTACGCGGTCTCCGACAACCGCCTCAGCTACCGCGACACCGAACACGCCCGCCGGGTGCTGGGGCACGAGCCCCTGGGGTCGGCCGATTGCTCACAAAGGAAGGAGACGAGATGATCGACAAGATCGAGATCCAGTACTGCAGCTCCTGAGGCTACGAACCCCAGGCCGTCGGTCTGACGGCCGCAATCCTCAAGCACAAGAAGCTCGACCTCGGCCAGCTCGTGCTCCTGCCGTCCCACGGCGGGCGCTTCGAGGTCACCGTCGACGGCGAGCTGATCTTCTCCAAGCTCGCCGAGGGACGTTTCCCCGAGGAGAAGGAGATCCTCGAGAAGATCTGAGTTCGGGGTGATCCTGCAGGAAGAACCCGCCCGCGGCCCGGTGCTCGCCGGCTCCGCGGGCGGGTCTCTTTGTTCTGGCGGGAATGTGTGGGAATCGAACCCACCCGGCGCGGAGACCGCGCCGCAACGGATTTGAAGTCCGCGAGGGCCACCAGAGCCCCAGCCATTCCCTTCGGACGGTGTCCGGTCAATCTCCGGCGGCGTTTCCGCGGCTGTCAACCGCGCCGGGGACGAGCCGGCGGAGGGCGTCTTCCCGTTGGGTCAGGCCCTTGCCGTCGAAGTAGTTGAGCAGGGGCAGGGCGAAGCGGCGGGTGGTGCCCACCAGCTCGCGGAAGCCGGCCACCTCGATCTGCCCGTGCTCGCGCAGATGGGCCACGAGGTCCGACTCGATCCGCTCCAGCACCCCGGCATCGAAAAGGAGGCCGTCCCGCAGCCGCACCAGTTCGCCCCGCTCCTGCATGACGGCGACCACGGCCTCGACCTCCGCCGCGGGCCGGCCCAGGCTCGCTGGCAGCTCGCCCTCGTCCGGCGGCTGGGCGCCGCCGCCGCGCAGGGCCGCGGCGATCGCCCCCCGGAGGGCCTCCTGCTCCGGCGTCAGCTCGACTCGGTGGCCGGGCAGGGACAGCCGCCCGGCCTCCAGGCGCACCTGCCCGCCCGCCTCCAGAGACTCCGCCACCGCCTGGAAAACCGCCGCCTCGGGATCGCCGCCGGTGCGACGGCTCAGCTCCTCCCGGGAGACGGCCGGCTGCAGGGGCTGCTCCTCGTGGAAGGCGGCCAGCGCCTCCAGAATCCCCTCGCCCAGGCGGTCCCAGGCCCCGGCGTGCACGAAGCGCCGCCGCCCCGCCTGCTCGAAGTCGACGCAGGCGCCGCGGTCTCTCAACTCCCCCAACCTCGCCTCCACGTCGGCGACGCTTCTGCCCAGAACGGGGGCGAGGTCGGCGGCCGAGCGGCTGCCGGCGCCGGCGTCGAGCAGCAGGCTCTCCAGGACCGTCCCCGGGTCCCCCGTGTGCAGGCGCCGCAGCCGCTCCAGCACCTCAGGCCGCCGGCGCCGCTGAGGCCGCGCCCGGGGATCGAGGACGACGCCCCCGGCCATGGTCCGCGCCGGCGAGTAGCGGCGCGCCACGAAGCGGTCGCCGTGGGCGGCCGTCCCCGGCCTCTCCAGCCGAAGCTGCACGAAGCCGCTCTCGCCGGGGGCCAGGGCGTCGGCGTCGAGCAGGACCACCCGCCCCAGGACCTCCCCCGGCCCCAGGTGCAGGCGCAGGCGGTCCCGGTGCTTGAGGACGGCGGGGGCGTCCTCCAGGACCCGCAGGTGGGCGTCGATCAGGCTCGTGGCCTCGAAGAACCCGGCCTCGGCCAGGGTGTCGCCGCGGGCGACTTCGTCCACGGTCACGTCCGACAGGTTCACGGCGGCGCGGTCCCCGGGGCCCGCCTGGGGCACGTCGCGGCCGTGGATCTGCACCCCGCGCACGCGGACCGGACGGCCCCGGGGCTGCAGGACCAGCTCGTCCCTGGGCCGCACCGACCCGGCCAGGACGGTGCCGGTCACCACCGTGCCGAAGCCGCTCATGGAGAAGGCGCGGTCCACGGGCAGCCGCAGGGCGCCGCGGTCGGGGCGTTCCTCGACGCCGGCGATGCGCTCCTCCAGCAGGTCCCGCAACCGATCGATCCCATCCCCGGTGACCGAGGAGACGGGGACGATCTCCGCCGCCTCGAGGAAGGTGCCGGCGAGCAGCTCGCGCAGGTCCTCGACGACCATCTCCACCCACTCGGGCTCCACCAGGTCGGTCTTGGTGAGGGCCACGATGCCGTCGTTCACCCCGAGGAGCCGGAGGATGGCCAGGTGCTCCCGCGTCTGGGGCATGACGCCGTCGTCGGCGGCGACCACGAAGAGGGCCAGGTCGACGGAGCTGACACCGGCCACCGCGTTCTTGACGAAGCGCTCGTGGCCCGGCACGTCGAGGAGGGTGACGCCCTCCTTCCAGTAGGCGAAGCCCACGTCGATGGTCAGCCCCCGGGCCCGCTCCTGGGGGTGGGTGTCGGTCTCGATGCCGGTGAGGGCCTTCACCAGGGCGGTCTTGCCGTGGTCGATGTGGCCCGCCGTGCCGATGATGACGTGGCGGCCCGGGGTCACGGCGGGACCGAGGCCCAACGGAGGGCCGCCTCGAGGACGGCGATCTCGCCGGCGGCGACGGTGCGCAGGTCGAGGTGCAGGCGATCCTCGCGCACGTACCCGACCACCGGCGGGTCGTGGCGCCGCAGGCGCGCCGCCAGCTCCTCCACCGGCAGGGCCGGGGGCTTCACGGCGAGGGCGGCGCTCGGGATCTCCTCCAGGGGCAGGGAGCCGCTGCCGGCCTGGGCCCGCGAGTCGATCAGCTCGATGCGCCAGCCGGCCTCCCGCAGATCGGCCAGCCGGCGGCGCAGGCGGCCGCCGCGGCGCTTGAGAGTGGCCACCGGCGCGGTGAGCCGGCCCAGGACCGGGTGCTCGGCCAGCAGCCGCGAGCGATCGAGGTAGAGGCGCAGGGTGGCCTCCAGGGCGGCGTAAGTCAGCTTGCCGCAGCGCAGGGCGCGCATCAGCGGGTTGGCGCGGATGCGGTCGACGCTCTCCCGGCGGCCGACGATCAGCCCCGCCTGCGGCCCGCCGAGGACCTTGTCGCCGCTGAAGGTGACCACGTCGGCGCCGGCGGCGACACTGTCGGCCACCAGCGGCTCGGCGGGAAGGCCGAGTTCGGCCAGGTCGATGAGGGCGCCGCCGCCCAGATCCCGCGCCACCGGCAGGCCTCGCCCGCGGCCGAGGGCGACCAGTTCCTCCAGCGGCACGGAGGCGGTGAAGCCGAGGACTCGGTAGTTGCTGGTGTGGGCGTCGAGGAGCAGCCCCGTGCGCTCGCCGATCGCCGCCTCGTAGTCGGACAGGTGGGTGCGGTTGGTGGTGCCCACCTCGACCGGGACGGCGCCGCTGCGCGCCATCACGTCGGGCAGGCGGAAGGAGCCGCCGATCTCGATGAGCTGGCCGCGCGAGACCACTGCCTCCCGGCCCAGGGCGAGGCTGTTGAGGGTGATCAGCACGGCGGCGGCGTTGTTGTTGACCACCGCCGCCGCCTCGGCGCCGGTCAGCTCGCAGAGCAGCTCCTCGACGATGCGGTGGCGGCTGCCGCGCCCGCCGGTCTCCAGGTCGATCTCCAGGCCGCAGTAGCCGGAGGCGGTCTCGGCGATGCGGCGGAGGGCGTCGGCGGCCAGGGGGGCGCGGCCGAGGTTGGTGTGCAGGACGATGCCAGTGGCGTTGACCACCTTGCCGAGGCGGGGGGCGAGCTTGCGGTCGAGGCCCTCCCGGACGGCGGC
>CAZEHQ010000124.1:8701-12973 GCA_964512165.1 uncultured Gemmatimonadaceae bacterium
GTCGGCCCGGCCGCTGGAGGCCCGGCTCCCCTTGTGCGCGGCGCCTCCGGGCCTCTGTCTTTCCGCTGCGCAGCGGACGCACTCCACCCGAGGAGGGACAGCCATGGCCGACGCAGGGCGCCGACCGAACGTGCTGCTCATCTGCACCGATCACTGGAGCGGGCTGCTCACCCGTCCGGCGGGGCACCCGGTGGTCATGACCCCCACGGTGGAGCAGATGAGCCGCAACGGCGTCACCTTCGAGCAGGCCTACTCGGCCTGTCCCTCGTGCATCCCGGCGCGGCGCTCGCTGATGACGGGGATGAACGCCCGCTCCCACGGCGACCGGACCTTCATGGAGCAGAACCCCCTGCCCGACGTGCCGACCCTGGCCGGCTGCTTCCGCGAGGGCGGCTACCAGACCTACTGCGTGGGCAAGCTCCACGTCTCGCCGCAGCGCGACCGCATCGGCTTCGACGAGGTCATCCTCGAGGAGCAGGGCCGCCACCAGTACGACGGCCGCGCCGACGACTGGGAGATCTTCCTGGCCGAGCGCGGCCACGCCGGCATGGAGTACGCCGGCGGCATGTGCCACAACGACTTCCTGGCGCGGCCCTGGCACCTGCCGGAGGACTGCCACCCCGTCAACTGGGCGGTGCGCGAGATGTCGAAGGCGATCCACCGGCGGGATTCGCGCAAGCCGGGGTTCTGGTACCTGTCGTTCTCGGCCCCCCATCCGCCGATGACGCCGCTCCAGGAGTATCTCGACATCTACCGCGACGTGGAGATCGACCGGCCGTCGACGGGGGACTGGTCCGCCGACCCGGCGCGGCTGCCTTACACCCTGCGCTACCGCAACGAGAACATGAGCGCCATGGTCGGCGCGCCATGGCACGAGCAGCGCCTGGCGAGGCGCGCCTTCTACGCCACTCTCACCCACATCGACAACCAGATGCGGCTCATGGTCGGCCTCCTGCGCGAGCAGGGGCTCCTCGACGACACGATCATCGTCTTCACCTCCGACCACGGCCACATGCTCGGCGAGCACGGCCTGTGGTGCATGACCCCCCTCTACGAGATGTCGGCCAAGATCCCCCTCATCATCATTCCGCCCCGGGGCGAGGAGCGGCTCACCCCCGGGACGCGGGACGACCGCCTCGCCGAGTTCGGCGACCTCATGCCGACGCTGCTCGACCTGTGCGGACTGCCGGTCCCGGCCACCGCCGACGGCCTCTCCCTGGCCGGGGAGGAACGGCGCGAATACCTCTACGGGGAGCACTTCGCTGGCGACCTGGGAACGCGCATGATCCGCGCCGGACGCTACAAGCTGATCTATTACGCCGCCGGCAACCGCTCGCAGCTCTTCGACCTGGAGACCGACCCGCGGGAGACGCGGGACCTGGCCGGCGATCCCGCCCACGCCGGCGAGCTGAGGCGCCTGCAGGAGCTGCTCATGGGCGAGCTCTACGGCGGCGACGAGGACTGGGTGAAGGACGGCGAGTTGGTGGGGGTGCCGGACCCGGCCTTCGACGTGATCGGCAAACGCGACATGGTCCCCCCCAAGGGGATGGGGAACCAGCGCGGCCTGCGGTTCCCATGAGATCAGCCGTGCCTGCCGCGGTCGTCGCCATCCTTCTGTGGATGTGCGGCTGCGGATCGAGGCCCGCCGAGGCGCCCGTGCAGCCGGAGCATGTGGCTGGCGAGGTGACCTTCGCCGACACGGGTTTGACGACAGCCGTCGCCAGGGCCCTGGTCGTCGAGGACCGGGCCTTCACCTCTGGCGCGCTGGCTGGCCTGACCGTGCTGAACGCAAGCGGCCACGGCATCGAAGGACTCGACGGCATCGAGGCCCTGGGTGGTCTCGAACGCCTGGCCCTGGCCGACAACCGCATCCGGGAGATCGCCCCCCTGGCGGCCCTGACCGGGTTGACCTGGCTCGATCTGAGAAACAACCAGATCACCGATCTGTCCCCTCTGAAGGTGCTGGGGAACCTGCGGTACCTGGATGTCTCTTCCAACGACATCGCAAGCGTCGAGCCACTGAGTGGACTGGCCCAACTTCAGACACTCATCCTGTCCCACAACCCCACCGCCGACCTGACGCCGTTGCTGTCCTTCGAGGCGCTGGGCTACGTCGAGCTGGACGACGTGCAGTTGCCCCCCGAGGACGAGCGTCTGCTGAGTCGACTCCAGGAGAGGGGCATCGAGGTCTTTCTGCGGCGTGAGGCTTCCGACGAGGAAGAGCCCGAGCCGTCCGGGATCGGCAAGGTCATCCAGACGAAGATCGCTTTCGTGGCCAACCTCGACAGCAACGGCTGGTTCGACATCTACGTGCTGGACTCGACGGAACGTCTACGGCGGCTGACCCATGACGAGGGGGAAGAGGGCAGGTCCCGCCGGTCCCCCCTCTCCTGGTCCCCGGACGGGACGAAGATCGCTTTCGACCGGGAAGGGGATCTGTTCATCATCGACGTGGAGAGCGGGGAGGAGACCCGGCTCACACGGACCCAGGGGCGGGAGGGGGACCCGACCTGGTCGCCCGACGGCCAGAGGATCGCCTACGTGGGAGTGAGCCCGACTGAGATAGAGGTCCCCAGGAGAGAAGTGGGGGGCCTGATAGCCGGTGGCTTCAGCATCAATCCCTTCGAGCTCTTTGTCATGGACGCCGATGGCGGCCATCGGAGGCAGGTGACCGATGACATACTTGCAGAGCGGTCCGTCGAGTGGTCGGGTCCCGACAAGCTCGTCTACTGCGTGGGCATTGGATGGCACCCCTACCCCAGGGAGAGGATCGGTGTACACGAGATCAGCCTGGATGGAGGGCCGGCGCGGATGATCACCGCGGAGCAGGACATGTCCAGCGGAATCCACGCATGGGACTACTACGATCCGGCCCTCTCACCCGACGGCCAGCGACTGATCGTGGTCAGGGAACGGAACATCAACACGTGGGTGGATCCGCCCGTCCTGTCCAAACGAACGGACCTGGTGGTGATCGACCTCGCCACCGGAGATCAGACCGTCCTTACGGAGGACAGCATCTTCGGCGAAGTGCGGACCAGTTTCCTCAGGGCTCCGAGCTGGTCGCCGGATGGCTCCAGGATCCTCTTTGTCGCCGATGGGAATGGAATCTGGGCCGATCTGTATGTGATGGAAGCGGATGGGAGCGGCCTGATCCGGGTAGTAGAGGAGAATCCACGGGACCCGGCCGGATTCGGGACGAGATATCTGCGCGCCAGTTGGGCGCCTAGATGAACAGCCGCTCGACGAGCACCTCGACGATGCGCCGGGCCGCGGCGCCGTCCCACAGCTCGGGGACGGCGCCCTTCTTGTAGGTGCCGCCCAACACCTCCTCCGTCTTGCCCTCGATCAGGTCGGCGTCGAGGTCGACGACGGTGGCCGTGCCCACCTCGACGGTGACGGGCCGTTCGGTGCTTGGCCGCAGGGTCAGGCACGGGACCCCGAAGACGGTCGACTCCTCCTGCAGGCCGGCCGAGTCCGACAACACGAGGCGCGCCTCCTTCTGCAGCCGCAGGGCGTCGAGGTAACCCACCGGCTCGATGAGGCGCAGGTTCCGCGCCTGCGCCAGCCGCGGCTGCAGGCCGAAGCCCTCGATGCGGTCCCGGGTGCGCGGATGCACGGGGAAGACCACCGGCAGGCGCCGCTGCACGCGCTCCACCGCGTCCAGGGCCTGCCGCAGGCGCTCCTCCGAATCGACGTTGAAGTCCCGGTGCAGGGTGAGCAGGGCATAGCCCCGCGGTTCCAGGCCGAGGTCCTCCAGCGCCGTCGACCGGTGCAGGGACTTCAGGGCCGTCCGCAGCGAGTCCACCATGACGTTGCCCACGCAGTGGATCCGCTCCGCGGGGATGCCCTCGGCGCGCAGGTTGTCGTCGGCGTCGCGGGAGGGGGTGAACAGATGGTCGGAGACGGCGTCGGTGACGATGCGGTTGATCTCCTCCGGCATGCGGCGGTCGCGGCTGCGCAGGCCGGCCTCCACATGGGCCACCGGGACGTGGAGCTTCACCGCCCCGAGGGCGCAGGCCAGGGTGCCGGTCACGTCCCCCACGACGACGACGAGATCGGGCTTCTCCTCGATCAGGACCGGGTCGAAGGCGGCCAGGATGCGCCCCGTCTGCACGCCGTGAGTGCCCGAGCCGGCCCCCAGGTGGTGGTCGGGTTCCGGCAGGTCGAGGTCGTCGAAGAACACGTCGGAGAGCAGGGCGTCGTAGTGCTGGCCCGTGTGGACCAGGCAGATGTCGAAGCGCTCCGGGCGCCGCCGCAACTGGGCGAGGA
>CAZEHQ010000125.1:0-4799 GCA_964512165.1 uncultured Gemmatimonadaceae bacterium
TCACGACTGGGCGGACGGGAAGAAGGGAGGATGGGCGGCGGTCCTGCGGCAGGAGGCGTATGTAAATGAAGCGCTTGGAGGCGAGTCATTCCTGCCCGGGGGCGGGCATCCGGGTCCTGCCAAGGTGGACAGGGACGGCCTGCGGATCATCGTGCTGGATTCCCAGTGGTGGCTGCATCGAGACGACGACAAGCCTGCCGGCAGGGAAGGGGAAACCGACCGGATCGCGGAGAGGTTGCGCGGACTTCTGCAGCAGAGAGGCCGAAGGGAGGCGATCGTCGTCGCCCATCACCCATTGGAGTCGCACGGCTCGCATGGAGGGTTCTTCGACTGGCGGGACCACCTCTTTCCCTTCGCCAAGGTGTCCCTGCCGCTCATCGGGCGGATCCCCCTGCCCATCCTCGGCAGCCTGTACCCGCTTGGCAGGTGGCATCTCGTCAGGAGCAACCAGGATCTGAGCGGCCCCCGAAACCGGGTGATGGCTCGCGAGCTGAAGGAAGCCCTTTCAGGCGAGCACAGGCCGCTGATCCATGCGGCCGGACACGACCACAACCTGCAGGTCCTGCATGGCGGCGCATGGGCGGAGTATGCACTGGTGAGCGGCTCGGGATCGAAGAAGAGCAAAGTGGGACGGGGGGCAGGTACGCTCTTCGCTCACGAGCACCTCGGCTTCATGGCCGTCGACTTGATGGAGGATGGAACGGTCCTGTTGCGTGTCGTCGAGCCCACGGGGCGGAGAACGGTGGGTCGAGTGGTGTATTCCCGGTGGTTGAGAGCTCGTCCTGAAGGCGTCGGCGTCAGGGGCCAGGCCCCGGCGGGTTCCGCGGGGGTTCCGGCGGCTCCCACTCTTCCGGGGGCTGCTCGAGGGTGACATGGCGGTAGGCGAACTCGATCCTGTCGTCCTTGTGGATCGCCTCGATGATGCTCCCCAGGATTTCACTGGCGATGCGCTCTCGATCGACCGCGATGGACTGGTACCGCACCCGCATGGTGATCCCGGAATGGAAGAGCTCCGCCCGGACGAAGGGGGTTTCCCCGGTTTCCTCGATGATCTCCCGGGTCACCTCGGTGGCGCAGTCGATGAGGGTTTGCTCGGTCAATCGGTAGTCCGAGCGATAGGAGATGCGCACCGGCACCTCATCGAGGATGAACTTGGCCTCCTCGAGTGAATCCGTGTCCGCGTAGTTGATGACCATCTGGTCGAAGAGCAGTGCATTGGGGATCAGGATGATCCGCTTGGAGGCTTCTTCCCCGGGAATGGTCCCGCCCACTTCCCCCAGCAGAATGTGGGTGGGACTGATGTCGAGGACATCGCCCGTCACCTCCTGAAAGATGATGCGGTCGCCGATCTGGAAGGGCCGCTTGGCCATGACCATGATCCAGGCGGCCAACCCGGTCACGGGCCGTTGCAGGGACCAGCCCATGAGCATGCCGAGGAAGCCCAGGCCCAGTCCCATGGCGGCGAATGAACCCGACAGGCTGATACCGATGAGGACGATCCCCGACAGCACGAAGGCGTACTTCAGCAGGGAGTGGGCCCTGTGGATCTGGACCTCGCGGCGGCCCTGGCGCCGCATGGCCCCCAGGATGATCCGTTTGGCGGTATGGAAGACGAGGGCCAGGATCGCCAGAACGAGGGCGCCCGGAAGGAGGTACAGAATCACGCTGACGAGGTCCCTGCCCAGCTCGGGGACGTGATGGGCGACCCATCCCTGGGTGGTGTCCACCAGGCTGGCTACTTCCTGCTCCATCGGTCGGTTCCTCTTCGCCTGTTTGGGGGTTCGTCGATCGCGAAAGGATAGGGAGCCGGGCATCTGCAGGCCATGAGGACAGGAAAGGGACAACCATCCGGATGCCTGTTGCACCGACCGGCAAGATCCGCTATATCGCTGCGGCGTCTCCTCTCACGGAAAGGACCCCTCCATGGACCTCCGAGCATGTCTCAAGGCGCCGCACCTGCCGCCGCCCGCCGACGGCGCCCTGCTGCTGATGCGGCTCGTCGCCGGTCTCGCCTTCGTCTTCCACGGCTGGGGGAAGATCCAGAACCCCTTCGGCTGGATGGGGCCGGACGCCGCCATCCCCGGCCTCTTCCAGGGGCTGGCCGCCCTCTCGGAGTTCGGCGGCGGCATCGCCTGGATGATCGGCCTGGTGACGCCGCTGGCCTCCCTGGGCATCGGCTGCACCATGGCCGTCGCCGTGGCCACGCACCTGCTGGGCGGTGATCCCTTCGTGGGCCGGGGAGGCTCCTACGAGCTGGCCGCCATCTACCTCTGCCTGTCGATCCTGTTCATCGCTTCCGGCCCGGGACGGTTGTCGCTGGACGCCAACCTCTTCGGCCGGGGCTGCCGGGAGTCCTGAACCGGAGCGGGCGCGGCGAGACTTCCCGCGCCCGCACCGGAGTCCACATGTCACGCAACGGATGCAGCCGTCCGGCGCCGGACGGCTCCTTCACCCTGGGCCAGGCCCGCCTCACCCGTCCCGCCGCCATGGACACGGACCGCTACGTGTACGGCGTGGTCCCCGTTGACGGCCGCGACGCCTGGGCCCTGTTCTGCGCCTGCGCCGCGGGCGACCTGGCCGGCGCGCGCCGTCTCCTCGGGCGCGATCCGAACCTCGTCAACGCCCAGTACTGGTACCAGTTCCCCATCCACATGGCGGTCCGGGAGGGCCACGCCGACGTGGTGGAACTGCTGCTGCAGGCCGGCGCCGACGCGGGCGAGTCGCGCTACACCTACAACTCCTGGGACAAGCTGCTGGCCGTCGCCGATGAGCGCGGCCACGACGAGGTCGGCCGCCTGCTGCGGCAGGACTTGGCCGCCCGCTTCGGGTACGCCGAGGCCTTCGAGCCCCTGGCCGCGGCGATTCGCGACCGCCACCGGGAGCGGGTCGAGTCGCTCCTGGCGGAGGCCCCGGAACTGGTGAGGGCCGCCGACGCCCTGGGCAACACCCCCCTCCACTGGGCCGCCCTTACGCGGCAGCTGGATCTCGTCGACCGCTTCCACGAGCTGGGCGCCGACATCGACGCCCACCGCGCCGACGGCCGGACGCCCGTGCAGGTGGCCGTGGACGGGGACTACTGGTTCCGCACCCGGGACCTGCCGGAGGACGCGGTCCAGGACCCGTGGGTGGTAGCCCGCCACCTGCTCGACCGGGGCGCCCGCCGCGACTTCACCCTGGTCTGCCGCATGGGGGACCTGGAGGGGGCGCGGGAGGTCCTGGCCGCCGACCCGGGGGCGGCGAACCGCCTCGATCCGGCCCGCCGCAGCCCCCTGACCGCGGCCGTCCAGGCCGGCCACCTGGAGCTCGTCCTGCTGCTGCTCGACCGGGGCGCCGATCCCGCCGCGCCCGAGGACCGGGCGCCCCGGGGCGCGGCCCTGCACGAGGCGGCGGGGGCCAACCGCCTCGACCTGGCCGAGCTGCTCCTCGACCACGGCGCCGACCCCGACGCCGATGTCGATTCCTCGGGGGACTGCTGGTTCATCGCCGAGTGGTGCCACCCGGAGGAGTGCGGCCCCATGCAGGGGCTGCTGCGCAGCCGCGGCGCGACGCCGACGCCGCCCGATTCCCCGGAGGAGATGAAGCAGGCCCTGCTGTCGGGATACTCCGCCGCCGGCGACTGGTTCTTCATGACCAGCCTGCTCAACTCGAAGGATGCAGACTTGCACGACCTCTTCCTGGAGCGCTGGGGGCACGCGGTGGCGGACCTCGTGCCGGGGGACGTGTGGGGCGGCGAGGTGCCCTCGCCGGCGCTGCTGGAGAAACTGCTCGAAGCCGGCCTCGACCCGAACCGGCCGAACTGGATCGGACGCACCTTCCTGCACGTGGCCGCCGGGAAGGGCGCCGTCGAGGCCGCCGCGGCCCTGCTGGCGGCCGGGGCGGATCTGGAGGCGGTGGAGCTGGAGCACGGCGGCACACCACTGGCCGCGGCGGCGCGGGCGGGGGAGGCGGAGATGGTGGCCTTCCTGCTGGAGAAGGGGGCCGATGCCGACGCTCCCGCGGGATCGCCGTGGGCCACGGCGAGGGCCCGGGCGCGGGAGGGGGACTCGGACCGGGTGCGGGAGCTGCTCGCCTGAGGGGACGCCCGCTCCCCGGTTGTTCGGCCGGCGCCGGTGTGCGATCCTTCAGCGCCATGTCCGCCGCCGAGGCGCCGAGAGCCGGGCGCCACCACCTGCATATCCCCGGGCCGACGCCCATCCCCGACGCGGTCACCCGCGCCATGGCCCGTCCCCTCATCGACCACCGGGGGCCCGAGTTCGGGCGCCTGACCCGGTCGATCCTCGAGCGCCTCGGCCCCGTCTTCGGCTGCGGCGGCCCCATCGCCCTCTACCCCTCCTCGGGCACCGGCGCCTGGGAGGCGGCCCTGGTCAACACCCTCTCCCCCGGCGACAGCGTCCTGTGCTGCGACAACGGCCACTTCGCCCGCCTCTGGGGCGAGGTCGCCCGCCGCCTGGGCCTCACCGTCGAGCGGCTGGGGTGCGACTGGCGCCACCCCGTCGACCCGCGGCGCCTGGAGGAGCGTCTCGCCGCCGACGGCGAAGGCCGGATAGGCGCCGTCCTGGCCCTGCACAACGAGACCTCCACCGGCGTCCTGAGCGATGTCGCCGCCCTGCGCCGGGCCATGGACGACGCCGGCCACGGGGCGCTGCTCCTCGTCGACGCCGTCTCCTCCTTGGGGGCAGCGGAATACCGCCACGACGACTGGGGCGTGGACGTCACCGTCGCCGGCTCGCAGAAGGGCCTCATGCTGCCCCCCGGCCTCGGGTTCAACGCCGTCGGCAGCAAGGCCCTGGCCGCCTCGA
>CAZEHQ010000125.1:4899-12932 GCA_964512165.1 uncultured Gemmatimonadaceae bacterium
CGCGGGCGCGCCTGGGGCGAGCGCCACGGCGCCCCCGTCTTCGACGACTACGAGCGCCTCCTCGACGAGACCGCCCCGGACCTCGCCGTCATCGCCACCCAGGCGCCTCTGCACGAGGCGCCGGTCCTGGCCGCCGCCGGCCGCGGCGTCCACGTGTTCTGCGAGAAGCCCATCGCCCTCGACCTCGTGCAGGCCGACCGCATGGTCGCCGCCTGCAGCGGCCACGGCGTCAAGCTGGCCATCAACCACATCAAGCGGGCGAGTCCGTACAACCGCCACGCCAGGGAGTGGATCGAGGCCGGCCGCATCGGCCGCGTGATCCGCCTGCAGGCCGCCAACAAGGGGGGCCGCAGGGCCGGCAACGAGCTGATGGAGATGGGCACCCACCTCTACGACTGGCTGCGCCTCTTCGGCGGCGGCGTGGAGTGGCTCCACGGCCACCTGACCCAGCTCGACGGCCGCGAGTCGGGCCTCGCCGACATCCGCCGCACCCAGGAGGTGGACCCGAGGGACCGCGACGCGGGGCTGGTTCTGGGCGAGCGCGCCTTCGTGAGCCTGCGCTTCCGCGGCGGCGTCCACGCCGACGCGGGCTTCGCCGCCGAGAGGGAGACCGACGACCGCAACTACGGCCTCGACATCGTCGGCACCGAGGGCCGCATCGCCCTGCGCCACAGCGTCGGCACCAGGATGTTCTTGCACCGGGGGGCGCACATGGGGCCCGCCGACGCCTGGGAACCCGTGCCCCTGCCCGAGGAGGACCTCGACGAGGCGGGGAATCCGCGGGACCGGGAGTCGAAGCGGCGGTTCCTGCAGCGGCTCATGCTGCGGGACCTGATCGAGGCGGCGGCACAGGACCGGGAGCCGCTGTCGAGCGGCGCCGACGGGCGCGACTGCCTGGAGATGATCCACGCCACCTACGAGTCGCACCGCCGCCGGGCGCGGGTGGAGATGCCCCTGACCCCGCGCGAGCACCCCCTGGAGCGCTGGCGCCGGGAGGCGGGGGAGGGGAGTTCATGAGCGCCGGGAAGGTCTACCGCACCGAGCTGACGCCGGTGGACTTCCTGCGGCGCAGCGCCCGCGTCTTTCCGCGGAAGACCGCCGTCGTCCACGGCGACCGCCGCTTCACCTACGCCGAGCTGGAGGCGCGCGTGAACCGCCTCGCCTGGGCCCTGCGCCGCGCCGGCCTGGAGAAGGGTCAGCGCGTCGCCTTCCTCTCCCCGAACACGCCGGCCCTGCTCGAGGCCCACTTCGCCGTGCCCGCCGCCGGCGGCGTGCTCGTCGCCGTCAACACCCGCCTCAACAGCGGCGAGATCGGCTACATCCTCGAGCACTCCGGGTCGCGCTTTCTCTTCGTCGACGAGGCCCTCGCCCACCTCGTGGAGCCCCTCGACCTCGGGGCGGTGCAGGTGGTGCGCAGCGCCGACACCGGCGCTCCGGACGACCCCTACGAGGCCTTCCTCGCCGGCGGCTCCGAGGAGGAACCGCCGCCGGTGCTTGCCGACGAGGAGGAGCCGATCTCCATGAACTACACCTCGGGCACGACGGGCCGCCCCAAGGGCGTGGTCTACACCCACCGCGGCGCCTACCTCAACGCCCTCGGCGAGGTCGTGGAGACGGGCATGACCTTCGACACCGTCTACCTGTGGACCCTGCCCATGTTCCACTGCAACGGCTGGTGCTTCACCTGGGCGGTGACCGCCATGGCCGGCACCCACGTCTGCCTGCGCCAGGTCGATCCCGAACGCATCTGGCAGCTCCTCGAAGCCGAGGCCGTCACCCACTACTGCGGCGCCCCCACCGTCCACATCAACCTCCTCGCCCACCCGGCGGCGCGCCCCCTCGGGCGCCGGGTCACCGCCGTCATCGCCGGGGCGCCGCCGTCGCCGACGCTGCTGGGCCAGCTCCGCGAGCACGACATCCGCCCCATCCACGTGTACGGCCTTACCGAGACCTACGGCCCGACCTCGGTCTGCGCCTGGCAGGAGGAGTGGGAGGGCCTGCCCGCCGACGAGCAGGCACGGCAACTGGCCCGCCAGGGGCAGGGCTACGTGGTCTCCGACGAGGTCCGCGTCGTCGACGAGGAGGGCGAGGACGTGCCCCGCGACGGGCAGACCATGGGCGAGGTGGTCATGCGCGGCAACATCGTCATGAAGGAGTACTTCGATCAGCCGGAGGCCACGGCCGAGGCCTTCCGCGGCGGCTGGTTCCACTCCGGCGACCTGGGGGTGCGCCACCCCGACGGCTACGTCGAGATCCGCGACCGCGCCAAGGACATCATCATCTCCGGGGGCGAGAACATCTCCACCATCGAGGTCGAGCAGACCGTGGCCCGCCATCCCGAGGTGCTGGAGTGCGCCGTCATCGCCGTGCCCGACGACAAGTGGGGGGAGCGGCCCAAGGCCTTCGTCACCCCGAAGGCCGGCGCTCAGGTGAGTGAGAGCGGGATCATCGACTTCTGCCGCGAGCGCCTGGCCCACTTCAAGTGCCCGGCAGCCGTCGAGTTCGGCGAGCTGCCGAAGACCTCGACGGGGAAGGTGCAGAAGTTCGTGCTGCGCGAGAAGGAGTGGGAGGGCCGCACGCGGCGGGTCAACTGACCGGCCGCGGGGCCTCCCCGATCAGTCGGCCGGCGAGGTCCGAGTCTCGCCGTGGACACGCGACGCCCGCAGGGTGCGGAGCAGCTCGGCGGCGGCTTCGGCCTCGGCCTCGGGCGCCAGGCCGCAGAACCGCTCCACCGCCGAGACCGCGCCGGCGTACTCCTCCTGCAGGCCCAGCACCAGGCCGAGGTTGTAGTGGACGTTGGGGAACCCCGGCTCGATGCCGGCGGCCAGCTCCCAGTGGAGGCGCGCCGAGTCGTGCTGCTCCTCCTCGAAGAACAGGTTGCCCAGGTTGTAGTGCGACTCCCAGTGACGGGGGTCCTCCTTCAAAGCCTGGCGGAAGCAGTCGAAGGCCTCCCGGGAATCGCCGCTGGTGAACTCCAGGATGCCGAGGTTGCACCAGGCGTCGGCGGCGCTCTCGCCGGCCTCGATGCAGGCCAGGTACCCGGCGCGGGCGGCGCGCTGATCGCCGGCCTCGTCGAAGGCCAGGGCCTGCTCGAAGGAGGCGCCCGCCGCCCTCGGGAAGGGCCGCACCTCCGTCGACGGCGGGCGGCCGGCGAAGAGGTCCATCTGGTCTCGTGAGCCGCCCCGCCTGCGGCGGCGCACCCGCGTCAGGCCGAGGGTGGAGGGCCGGCCGGAGGGCTCGCCGCCGGGGGGCGGGGCTCCCGGGAAGCGCAGGATCTTCGCCATCCTTCAGGCCGTCTTCCGGGCGGCGGCGTCCACTTCCTCCGCCTCCGCGGACTCGCCGGTGGCCCTCTCCATGGGCCGGGCCTCGCCCTTGGCCAGCTCGATGCTCTCCTTGAGGGCGGTCATGATGTCGACCACCGGCGCCACCTCCTCCTCGCCGGCGGTGACCACCTCCTTGCCCGCCACCTTGGCGTCGATCATCTCGCGCACGGCGTCGTGGTAGGCATCCTTCATCTCGATCTCGCTCAGCGACTTGGTCATCGAGTCGACCAGGCTCTGGGCCAGCTTCAGCTCCTCGGGGCTCACCTCGCCGTCCGCCAGCCCGGGCACGTCGCCGACGCTGCGCAGGAACTGGGGGTAGCGCACCTTGTAGACCACCAGCCCCTGCTCCTGGCAGCCGATGAGGACCATGTCCTCGCGGTCGCGCAGCACCAGCCGGCCGACGCCGAGCTTGCCGCTCTCCTGCAGGGCGCCGGACAGCAGGGCGTAGACCTTGACCGCCACCTCGCCGTCGGGGCCGGCGAAGTAGGGAGTGTCGTAGAGACTCACGTCGACCTCGTCCGTGCTGACGAAGCCCTCGATCTCGATGATCCTCGAGCTCTTCACCTTCACCTTCTCGAAGTCCTCGTCCTCGACGATCACGTACTCGTCGGGGGCGTACTCGTAGCCCTTGACGATGTCGCCGCCGCCGAGGTTCTCGCCGCAGCTGCGGCAGACCTTCTCGTAGCGGACGCGGCCGTTGTCCTCCTTGTGGAGCTGGTTGAAGCGCAGGCTCGACCCGGAGTCGACGGCGTTGTACAGGCGGATGGGGATGGTCACCATGGAGAACCGGATATGGCCTTTCCACAGGGATCTCATGGGGCTGGCTCCTCTTTCTCGGGGGGATCGGTCAGGTCGGGGCGCAGGCGAAGGAACACGGCCTCGCGCAGGGCGCCGGTGTTGGCGTGGCTGGCGTACTGCACCTCGCAGTACAGCCGGGGCTCGACCCAGGTCGTCTCGGCGTCGTCGGGCGGCCTCTCGTCCACGGGCCGCTCGACCTCCGGCAGGCTCCGCAGCTCGGCCAGCACCTCGGCCAGCTTCCGGTCGTCGAAGCCGCCGCCCACCTTGCCCCGGTACGTCAGCGCGCCCCCGTTGGGCTCGGCCAAGTGCAGGGCGCCGAAGGAGCGGCTGCGGTCGCCCTTGCCGCGGGTGTAGCCGACGATCAGGCACTCCGCGGTGTTGCGCACCTTGACCTTGCGCCACGCGGAAGCGCGCTGTCCCGGAATGTACCGGGAGTCCCGCACCTTGGCCACGATTCCTTCTACCCGAAGATCCTTCGCCGCCGCGAAGAGGGCCTCGCCGTCGTCGAAGGCCTGGCTCAGGCGGTACGATCCGCCCGGGTTGCGCAGGATGTCGGCGACCCACGCCCGGCGGCGCTCCAGAGGCTCGTCGACAACCGGCCGGCCGTCGAGGTAGAGGCAGTCGAAGAGGTAGCAGACCGCCGGGTTCCCCGCCCTCGCCTTCTCCACCGCTCTCTCGCCGCGGGCGTGGATGCGGCCCATGACGTCGGTGAAGACCGGGCGCCCGGCGTCGTCGAGGCAGACGATCTCGCCGTCGAGGACGGCGCCGTTGGCGTGCAGCTCCTCCTCCGTCCGGCCCAGCTCCGGGAAGTGGGCGGTCACGTCCTTCCCGGGGCGCGTGCGGATGCACACCTGGCCGTCGTCGATGGCGATGCTGGCGCGGATGCCGTCCCACTTGACCTCGTGGAGCCAGTCGCCGCCGGCGGGCACGTCGTCCTGGCTCTCGGCGAGCATCGGCCCGGGGGGCTGCTGCAGCCAGTCGACCTGGGGCGCGTCGACCCGCTCCAGGAGCCAGTCCTTGCCGCGGGTGTTGATCAGCCGGTACTCGGCGGTGAGCTGCTTCGACTGCAGGCGGAAGTAGAAGGAGGCGTCCTTCTTGTCGCGGGTGATCACGTAGGTGCCGGTGGCGTAGACCCACATGGGGCCGGCGCCGTACTCGCCCTTGGGGATCTCGCCCTCGAAGGTGAGGTACTCCAGGGGGTGGTCCTCCACGTTCACCGCCAGGCGCTTGACCCCGGGCCGCGGCGGCAGGCCCTTGGGGACGGCCCAGGACTTCAGGGCCCCGTCCTGCTCCAGGCGCAGGTCGTAGTGCAGCCGCGAGGCGTGGTGCCGGTGGACCACGAAGGCCATGCCCTCGCCGCTCTCGACCCCGGGGGCGGGCTCGGGGCTGCGGCCGAAGGAGCGCCGGCGCTCGTACTCCTCGAGCTGCTCCGGCGTCTTGTAAGTCCTCGACTCCCCGGTCTCCCTCTTCTCCTTGGGCGCCGCCTCGCGGTCGGTGTGCAGGCGCACGGCGTGGGCCGCCATCGCCTCCCACGGGTCGCCGCGCTCCAGGACTTTCTGCCGCGCCGTGTGGACGTTGTGCTCGCGCGGGTCCTGGAGCCCCTCCAGCTCCTCCCAGGTCACCGGCATCGACACCGTCGCTCCCGGGGAGCCGCGCAGGCTGTAGGCGCCGACGATCGTCTGGGACCGGCGGTTGCGGTAGACGTCGACCAGCACCTTGTCCGGCCGCTTGTCGCGGCGGATCTCCAGGGTCGTCGCCGGACGCGCCTTCACGAAGGGTTGGGCCAGGGCCTTCGCCGTCTCGAAGACGGTGCCGAAGTCGTAGCGCGGCTCCAGCGGCGCCACCACGTGGATCCCCTTGCGGCCCGTGGTCTTGCAGAAGGTGTGGTAGCCGAAGGACTCGAGGTGGTCCTTCAGCTCGAAGGCGAGGGCGGCCACGTCGGGGAAGGGGGTGCCCTCGGGCGGGTCGAGGTCGAAGACGAAGTAGTCGGGCCGGTCGAAGTGGGGCCGCCGCGCGTGGACGTGGTGCAGCTCGATGGCGGCGTGGTTGGCCAGCCACACGAGGCTGGCCTCGTCGGAGGCGACCACGTAGTCGATGCTCTTGCCCTCGGCCTCGTCGTCGCCGATGCGCTCGTGGTCGAGCCACTCGGGGCTGTACCGGGGGCGGTTCTTCTGGAAGAAGCTCTCCCCGTGGATGCCGTCGGGGAAGCGCACCAGGGACAGGGGTCGCCCCTTGATGTGGGCCAGGATCGTCGGCGCCATGGCCAGGTAGTAGTGCACCATCTCGGCCTTGAGGACGCCGTCCTCGGGCCACAGCACCTTCTCGAGGTTGGACAGCTCGATGCGGCGCTTGCCGACCTGGGTCATGCGCGAGGTGCGGGGCATGGTGGGGGAATATACGAAGGGGGGCCGCCCGGTCGGTCGGGGCGCGCATCGGTTCGGGGCCTGATCAGCAGGTGGGGGGCACTCACGGGCCTGAAAAAAGGTCAATCCCCTGGCCAAGGGGACAGGGACTGTCCCCTTGGCGGGTACCTTGATGCCGGACGTCTGCCTGTGCACTTGGTCCAGAGGGCCATGCGGTCCCCCGCGGCCGGTATCGCAGAGAGCCTGCCGATGTCGCAGCGGGATGCGGTGTACTTCGCGGTCCCCTGGCTGGTAGAGAATCGGACGAGCTGATGGCGGATACACAACAATGAGGTCGCCATGAACTCACCCTTCTTCTTGTCCATGTCCATTCTGCTCTGCATGGGCTGCTCGCACAGCCGCTTCGTCCTGCACGACGCGGCGCGGGAGGGTTCCGCCAAGGATTCCCGGCGTGTGGAGGTGAGCACCAAGGATCGGCTTTCCATCTTCGTCCGCGCCGATGGAGAGATCCACGGCATCGACTCGGTCAATGTCGTCGCGGCAGAAGGGGAGTACCTCCTCGTGTCCTCGGAGGAATGGGAGACGGTGCGGCAGATCCCCTGGCGTTACCTCTCCATGAGCGGGGTTCGCGTCCGCTCGCCCAGCTCCGACCACGATGAGCCCACCGTCGCCCTGCCCGTCGCCTCCATCGAGGAGATCCGGATCGTGGAGAAGGACCTGGGATGGCCCTCAGTGTCCGAGCGGATAGGCAAGGTCCCCCGGTGGTTTCTCGAAGGTGCCGTCGTCGGACTCGCGACCGGTGGCTTTTTCGTCCTCAGTACGAGCTTCCTCTCCGACTCTGAGGGCTCTCGCACCTTGGACCGGGACGATTGGGAAGCCGCCGGGGCCGTGGTGGTCGTCTCCGGTGTCGCGGGCGTGGTGCTCTACCCCACGGCGAGGCTGTTCTGGCCCGAGTCCGGGGAGACCTGGCGCATCTATCGCGCGCCCGACGAGGGTTTCCGACTGGCTCCGCAGTCCGACTAGCAGTCCGACTATTGGTGAACGTCGGGTTTACCCCTGTCCGCACTTTTTTCCGCCTGCCAGATAAACGGACACCCCCTGTCCCCTTGGAGCCCACCTTTATCTCGGTGTACCTCGCGACTTCACGGATTCAGGAGTAGTAGAGCGGTTGACGGTATGAGAGCAACCATCGGCTGTCTCATCGGGCTGGTGCTGACTCTTCGCGTCAGCGCAGATCCTCTCCTGGCAGGGCGGGTGGTGCTTCCCTCGGGCGCCCCTGTTCCCGGGGCGCAGGTGCTCCTTTTCGACCTGGCCGATCTGCGCGCCCCTCCCCTCGCGGCGACTACGGACCCCTCGGGACACTTCACCCTGTCGCCCGGCGCCTTGCCGGGCGCCGCCCGGCCGGAGCGGTTCGATCTGGGGTCGAACTATCCCAACCCGTTCAACCCCTCCACCCTCATCCCGTATCAACTCCCGGCCCCGATGCAGGTGCGTCTGGAGGTGTTCAACCTCCTGGGACAGCGCATGGCGACGCTGGTCGACGGGGAGC
>CAZEHQ010000126.1:0-9293 GCA_964512165.1 uncultured Gemmatimonadaceae bacterium
GGGGCCCTGGCGGCCGGCGGCTGGCTGGTCCCGGGCCGAGCGGGGCTGGGTGGAGCCTGGATCTGGCTGCTGGCGGCGCCCGTCGTCCTGGCCGCCCTGGTCGCCGGGGGCCGGGCCCTGCGCCGCCCCGTCCTCTCGGCCCCGCCGTCTGCGGCGGCCGCCGTCTGCGCCGCCCACCTGGGGCGCCACGCCGCCGTGCACGTGCTGCAGGTCTGCCTCTGGGTGGTGGTGGAGCCCTCGGTGCCCCTGGGGTCCTGGTTCACCCTGCTGGCGGCGCAGATCGTCCTGACGCGGGTCCCCTTTCTGCCGGGCCGGGACCTCGTCTTCGTCAGCGCGGGGCTCGGCCTCTCCGGGTACCTGAACGTCGAGTCGGCGGTGGTGGCGAGCATCCTGCTGACCACCGCGGTCCTCGACCGCGGCCTCAACCTGGCGCTCTACCTGGTGTGCCGGTGGTCGCAGGGGCGCCGCGGCGCCTCCGGGGCCGAGCCGTCCCCGGCCGCCGGCTTCGCCGTGTGAAAGGAGGAGGAGTTTGCAGAGCCGCAACCATCCCGCCGGACCGTTGCAGGGCCGTGGGGTTGCACCGAGATTCAGCCTTTCCGGTCACGCCATGAGGCTCTCCGATCCCACTCTCCGGCCCCCGGTCCGGGTCCTGTTCGTTTCCCACACTTTCCCCCCGGCCGACCGTCCCCTGTCGAGCGTGGGCGGCATGCAGCGGGTTGCCACGGACCTCCACGAGGCGCTGCTGCACCACCCGGAGGTCACGGTGCGGGAGATGGTCCTGCGCAGCTCCTGGCGCTGGATCTACCTGCGCACCCCGGCCTACCTGGCCCGCGTCTACCGGCACGTCGAGGATCTCGCCCGCCGCGGCGAGATCGACGTCGTCCTGTTCTCCTCGGTCATCTCCGCCGTGCTGGTCAGCTTCCCGCTGCAGCGGACCCTGCGCGCCGGCGGCGTGCGCACCGTGGCCGTGGCCCACGGCGACGACGTCACCTTCCCGCTGGGGCCGTACCAGCGGCGCCTGCGCCGGGTCTTCTCCGGGATCGATGCCGTCGTCTCGGTGAGCCGCGCCACCGGCGCCGCCTGCACCGGCCGCGGACTGGACCCCGGCAAGCTGCACGTCATCCCCAACGGCGTCCGCGAGGACCGCTTCCCGGAGGCGGACCCGGAGAGCGCCTCCCGCGGCGACCGGCTGGCCGCCCTCGACGCCTCGGCCAGCCGCCTCGACGACGACGCCTTCCTGCTGTGCAGCGTCGGGCGCCAGGTCCCGCGCAAGGGCTTCGCCTGGTTCGTCGACGAGGTCATGCCCACCCTCCCCGACCAAGTCCACTACTGGCTGGCCGGCAGCGGCCCCCAGACCGGGGAGATCCGCGCCGCCGCCAGCCGCCGCGGACTCGACGAGCGCCTGCGGCTCCTCGGCCCGGTCACGGAGGAGCACCTGGGCCTCCTCTACCGCAACTCCGACCTGTTCATCATGCCCAACATCGCCGTGCCGGGCACCATGGAGGGCTTCGGCGTGGTCATGCTGGAGGCGGGGTTGTGCGGGCTGCCGACGATCGCCTCGCGCCTGGAGGGCATCCAGGACGTGATCTCCGAGTCGGAGAACGGCCACCTCGTGCCGAGTGGAAGCGCCGACGGGTTCCGCCGGGCCATCATGCGCTACGTGGAGGACCGGTCGATCCTGGAGGCGGTGCGCGGCCGCGCCGTGGAGCACACGCGCCGGTTCCGGTGGCCGGTGGTGGCCGACCGCTACGTGGAGCTCATGCGGTCCCTGGCGCGAGGCTCGCGGACCACCAGCTGATCCCGTCCCTCACGCCGGGCTCTCGCCGCCGCGGCGGGTCTCGCGGTCCTCCAGCCACTGCAGCAGCGCCGGCGTGAACAGCACCGCCGCCAGCCAGGTGGAGCCGATGCCGGCGATGGCGAGGACGCCGATCGTCTCGATCCCCGGGTGGAAGCTCAACAGGGGCCCCGAGAACCCGATGGCCGTGGTCAGGGAGCCGACGGTGATGTGCTCGCCGGTGGAGCGCAGCACCGGCAGGATCGAGCCGCGGCCCTCCTGCCGGTAGCGGTGCACGAGATGGGCGCCGGCGTCGTTGCCGATGCCGAGGACCGCGGGCAGGACGATCATGTTGTAGAAGTTGAGACGGATCTGCAGCAGTTCCATGAGCAGCAGCATCCACAGCACGCCCACCACGAGGGGCAGGCAGGCCAGCAGGCCCCAGCGCAGCTTCCCGAAGTTCAGCCACATCAGCAGAGAGACCAGGACCGCCGTGGCCAGCACCATCCACGGCGACTCCCGCTGCACCAGGCGCAGCACGTCGGCGGCGACGATGGTGGGCGAGGCCGCGTGGTAGGTGCGGCCCTCCACCGCGATGCGCGACACGTCCTCGGCGAAGGCGATCGAGTTGCGGCCGTCGGAGAGCCCCACCGAGGGGTAGATGCGCAGGAAGTTGCCCGCCTCTCCCGACTTGCTCAGGAAGGGGTCGCGCAGCGATCCCGGCACCTGGTCGAGGGTGATCGCCGCGCGCGTCTGCGAGGCCTGCCGCAGGCGGCGCAGGTCCTCCGACTCCACGCCCTCGAGCAGGGGATCCTCCAGCAGCTCGCGAACCCGGGCGATGCGCTCCAGCCTGGCGCGTTGCGCCCCCGCGTCCATGGGGAAGCGGTCCTGGATGGTGACGACCTCGGCGATCGTCGGCGACAGGGTGTCCTGCGCCGCCCGGCGGCGCAGGGCCGCGGCCACGGCGGGCACGTGGGCGGGGGTGTCGGTGACGATGTAGGCGGCGTTGCGGCGGCCGTCGGGCGGGTACACGGCGCGGATCTTCTCGCGCCGGGCGTTGTACTCGGAGTAGGTCGGCTCCAGCTCCCCGAAGCGGTACTCGAAGCGCACCTTCCCGGGGGCCAGGACGACGGCGGCGGCCACGGCGAGGAGCCCGGCGGCGATCACGGTGCGCGCCAGGGGGAAGCGTCCGCCGCGGCCGGCGTCCAGCCGCCCGCCGCCGGCGTCGGCGTCGAAGCGCAGCAGCGACCAGCCCTCGAAGAGCGAGACCAGCGCCGGCAGGATGACGATCATGGCGAAGAGCGCGAACAGGATGCCGGCGCCGGCGATGAACCCGAACTGGCTGAAGCCCTTGAAGCTGCAGGCCATGAGCACGAGCAGGGCCCCGGCGGTGGTCAGGGCGCTCACGGCGATGGCCTGGCCCGTGCTCGTGAAGGTGATCTCCGCCGCGCTCACGGCGTCCCGCCCCGCGCCCCGCTCCTCGGTGTAGCGGGCGAAGAAGTGGATGCCGTAGTCGATGCCGAGGCCGAAGAGGACCAACCCCAGGGTCGACGTCATCAGGTTGAGGTCGCCGTGGACGAGGCGGGCCAGGGCGAAGGTCCACGAGAGGCTCATGAGGAAGGGCAGCCCGATGAGGACGGCCATGACCGGCATGCGCGCCGCCGTGGCCAGGGCCAGGCGCAGGCTGTGGCGGCCCCGGGAGCGGGCGCGGTACGACTTCCAGGCGAAGTAGGCCACCACCACGAGGAGGACGGCGGTGACGCCGGCGCCGAAGGATCGCCGCACGTCCCCGGTGATCGTGCGCACCTCCGTGAGACGGCGCAGGAGCCGGCCCGCGGTGGTCACCTGCATCTCCGGGTGCCAGGCGGCGGGCCTCACCGCGGCGGCCAGGGAATCGACCGAGCCGTAGAGGGCGGCGATCATCCCCAGGTCGGTCTGCGACCCCGCCGGGTGGAAGCGCAGGACCAGGGTGGTGCTGTCGGGGGAGACCGGGTACTCGCGGACGACGATGCCGTCGTAGATGGCGCGCAGCTCCCGCTCCTCCTCCTCCCGGCTGTCCTCTCCTTCCAGCTCCTCGTCGAGGCCGAAGTAGAGTGGATTGGCCGCCAGCCGCGCCGCCTCGAGGCGCTCCTCGAGGTAGCTCTCCAGGCGGTCGAGCTCGCCGTCGGTGGCGAAGTAGAGGGCGTTGCGCCGCAGGAAGCCGGCGTCGCGGCGGTACTCGACGCGCTCGAAGCAGGGAGTTCCGCCGCCGCAGCGCAGAGCCATGGCCCGCGCCAGGAACTCCTCGGCGTATCCCCGGTTGGCCTCGAAGGAGGGACTCTCCACGGCGACGTCGACGCGGTCCTCGCCGCCCACCACCTGGCGCAGCCGGTCGAGGGCGATGACGCTGGGGTAGTCCCGGGGGATCAGGTTGGCCAGCTCGGCGTCGATGCCGAGCTGGAGGGTGAAGCGCAGGGAAGCCGCGGTCAGCAGGGCGCAGGCGGTCAGCACCAGGCCCGGCCGCCGCATGACCCACCGGATGAACGGCCTCAGCGACTCGAAGAGGCGTTCGAGCACGTCAGGGCGGCGAGCCTACAGGGGGGCGCCGGAGGTCTGCCAGGGCTGTTCGCGGAGGTTGAGCTGGCTCAGGTTCCGGCGTTCGAACCGGGGGCCGAGGAAGCCGTAGAAGTACCAGTCCTGCAGGCGGTAGGGGGTCAGGTGGTAGAGGCAGCGCTCGAAGAGGTTCCAGCGCACGCGCCGGCGATCGCTGCGCCGGAGGGAGGGGACGCACCACAGGTCCATGTGATAGAGGCTGTGGCCGTAGCGGAAGACGCGGTTGAGGATCTCGTGGTCGAGGAGGACGTAGTTCCAGTGGCGGGTGGAGAAGCCGCCGGCCTTGCGCAGCGCTTCGGCGCACATCACCTGGCCGTAGCCGCCGACGAAGCCCTGGCGGCTGAAGAGCTTGGAGAGGGCCACGCGGGTCCCGCGCCGGAGGCGGGAAGATGCGCCGCGCGGATCGTCGTTGGCGGGCAGGGCCATGAGGCAGACCACCCCGGGGGGCGCTTCGGCGGCCAGGTGGGCGCAGGTCTCGATGTAGTGGGGCGGGTACCAGGTGTCGGCGTCGGAGAGGACGACGAAGTCGCAGGTGACGCGGGCGCAGCCGGTCTCGAGGGCGTTGGTCTTGCCGGCCCGGTCCTCCCTCGCGTGGACGACCTCCAGGTCGTCGGGGAGACCGACCACCTGGCGGCAGATCTCGGCCGACCGGTCGGTCGATCCGTTGTCGACGAGGATCAGCTGGTCGGGGCGGCGGCTCTGGCCCAGCCACGAGCGCAGGGTGCGCGGAAGGAAGTCCTGCTCGTTGTAGTAAGGGAGGACGACGGCGAAGGTCGAGGACAAGGCAGGGGCTCGGAGCGGGGGAGGGGCTCGGTGGAACGAAGGCGAAAAAGATAGGAGAGCGGAAACGACCCGTCTACCGGCCTGGCGGCGGATCGGGGGCGGCCCTCAAGGTGAAGCCGAAGGTGGAGCCGCGGCCCAGCTCGGTGTCGACGAAGACGCGCTCGCCGTGCAACTCGACGGCGTGGCGCACGATCGACAGGCCGAGGCCGGTGCCTCCGAGGACGCGGGAGCGCCCCTTGTCGACCCGGTAGAACCGCTCGAAGACGCGCCCCACCTCGTCCGAGGGGATGCCGATCCCCGTGTCCGCCACCTCGACCACCACGGCATCGAGGCTCTCCTCGCCGTCCGTCCGGCTCACGGTGGGACTGCTCCAGCCGCGGCCGTCCAGGTCGGCCTTCGCCTGCCGCCGGGGGAGGCCCCGGGCCGACACCCGCACGGTGCCCCCCTCGGCCGTGTACTTGACGGCGTTGTCCACGAGGTTGATCAGGGCCTGCTCGATGAGCCGGCGGTCGCAGCGCACCGCCAGCTCGTCGGGCACGGCCGCCTCGAGCCGGATCCCCTTGTCGGCGGCGACCCTGGAGACCGCGTCCCGGGCGGTCTCCACCAGCCGGGCGACGCGTGTCTCGGTGGGCTCCAGGGCGGTCTGCTCCGATTCCAGCCGGGCCAGGTCGAGCAGGTCGTTCAGCAGGGTCGTCAGGCGGTCGGCGTGGTTGGCGATGACGTCGACGAAGCGCCGGGCCGCGTCCGGGTCCCGGAGGGCGCCGTCGGCCAGGGTCTCGGCGCAGCCCTTGATCGCCGTCAGCGGCGTGCGCAGCTCGTGGGAGACGTTGGCCACGAAGTCCTCGCGCATCCGCTCCAGGCGGCGCGTATGGGTGACCTCGTAGAACACGGTCACCGTGCCGGTGACGCCCTCGGCGCCCGGGATGGGCGCCGTGTGGACGTCGAGATAGCGCGGTGTGCCGGTGCCCGCCGTGATCTCGCAGGAGGTGGGGCCGCGGCCGGCGAGGGCGCCTTCGACGGCGTCGCTGACCTCGGCGTTGCGCACCGCCTCGACCATCCTGCGGCCCAGGAGGGGCCGGGTCAGGCCGTAGAGGTCGCGCAGGGCGCGGTTCGCCATGAGCACGCGGCCGTCGCCGTCGGTGACCAGGATGCCTTCGGTGATGCTGTCGAGGATGACCTCGAGCCGTTCGATCTCGCCGCGCAACTCCGAGGTGTCCCGTCCCTGCCGGGCGTGCAGCTCGCCGAGGGCCCGCTGCAGCTCCAACAGCTCCGTCGGCGGCAGCCGGGGGGTCGTCCAGGCGCCCGGGCCGCCGTCGCCCATGGTCCGCACGGCTCCCACCACGCCGCGCAGGGGGCGTGCCAGGACGACGCCCATGGCCAGGCCGCCGCCCCCGCCGGCGAGGGCGGCGCAGAGGATGAACAGGGGATCGGTGAGCCGGTTGCGGGCGCTGTCGCCTGGCCCGGCGTAGAGGTGGCAGAGGAGGAGCACGCCCACGGCCAGGACGGCGCCGCCCATGGCCAGCTGCCAGTGCAGTCGCACACCCACGCTCCGCGCCCCCCGGCGGCAGGGGTCAGCCCAGGTCCCGGCGGAACCGGTAGCCCACGCCTCGAACCGTCTCCACCAGGACATGGGCCTCGCCGAGCTTCTCGCGAAGCCTGCGGATGTGGGTGTCCACCGTGCGGCCGTACCCCGAGTACTGGTACCCCCACACCACGTTCAGCAGTTCCTCGCGGCTCTGCACGCGGCCGCGCCGCTGAAGAAGGGTCAGGAGCAGCTTGAACTCGGTGGCGGTCAGACTCAGGGGCTGGCCCTCGACGAAGGCGTGATGGCCCTCGGGATCGACGGTCAGCGGCCCGGCGGCGATGCGGTCCGCCGAGCCCGCCGCCTCCGCCGGCGCCCCCCGGGAGCGTCTCAGGATCGCCTTCACCCGCAGGACGAGCTCGCGGGGCGAGAAGGGCTTCACGACATAGTCGTCGGCGCCCAGCTCGAGGCCGACGATGCGGTCCACCTCCTCCGCCTTCGAGGTCAGCATGAGGACGGGGATGCCGCGCACGGAGACCCGCTGCTTCAGCAGCCGGCAGACCTCGAGGCCGTCGATCCCCGGCAGCATCAGGTCGAGGATGATCAGGTTCGGCTGGCTCTGCTCCGCCATCTCGAGGGCGGCTTCGCCGTCCTCGGCGGCCTCCACCGCCATGCCGGCCTGCTGCAGGTTGTAGGAGACGAGCTCGACGATGTCGGGCTCGTCCTCCACGACGAGGATGCGTTCGCTCATTCCGGGTCCTTCTGGTGGCGGATGATCCGGCCCTCCGCCAGGAATACGGTGTTCTCGGAGATGTTGGAGCTGTGGTCGCCGATGCGCTCGAGGTGCCGCGACACGAGGATCAGGTGGATGGCCCGGTCCACCGTGTCCGGCTGGCCTCCGCGCATGTAGGTCAGCAGCTCGCGGAAGATCTGGTCCCGCAACAGGTCGAGCTCGTCGTCGCGCCGGCAGACCTGCCGGGCCAGCTCCGCGTCGAGCTTGACGAAGGCGTCGAGGGCGTCCTTCACCATGCCCTGGGCGACGTCGGCCATGCGGGGGATGTCGATCAGGGGCTTGAGCAGGGGGAGCCGGTTGAGCTCCAGGGCCCGCTGGGCGATGTTCACGGCCTGATCGTTCATCCGCTCCAGGTCGTAGTTGATCTTCATCATCGTCGCCACCAGCCTCAGATCGCTGGCCACCGGCTGGTGGGTGGCCAGCAGGGCGAGGAGCTTCTCCTCGATCGCCACCTCCCAGGCGTCGATCCGGTCGTTGCTGGCGATCGCCTCGCGGGCCACCTCGTCGCTGCGCTCCGTGAGGGCGAGGATCGATTGCGCGATCGACTCCTCCACGGCGGCGCCCATGCGGAGGAACTCGCCGCGGAGCTCGTCGAGCTGGTGGTCAAGCTGGCGTTCCATGTTCACCTCGATCAGCCGAAGCGCCCGGACACGTAGTCCTCGGTCTGGCGCAGTCTGGGGTTGGTGAAGACGCGCTCGGTGTGATCCATCTCCACGAGCCGGCCGAGGTAGAAGAACGCCGTGTAGTCGGAGACCCGGGAGGCCTGCTGCATGTTGTGGGTGACGATGACGATCGTGTAGCGCTCCTTCAGCTCGGCGATCGTCTCCTCCACCCTCGAGGTGGCGGTCGGATCCAGGGCCGAGCAGGGCTCGTCCATGAGCACCACCGAGGGGGAGACGGCCAGGGCCCGGGCGATGCACAGGCGCTGCTGCTGGCCGCCGGAGAGGTCGATGGCGCTCTCCTGCAGGCGGTCCTTCACCTCGTCCCACAGGGCCGCGGACCGGAGGCCGCTCTCCACCGCCTCGTCCAGGACGCGGCGGTCGGTCTCGCCGGCGATGCGCAGGCCGTAGGCGACGTTCTCGTAGATCGACTTGGGGAAGGGGTTGGACTTCTGGAAGACCATCCCCACCCGCCGTCTCAGCTCGATCACGTCGTAGGCGGGATGGTAGATGTCGTCGCCCTGCAGCGTCACCCGGCCGGAGATGGTGACCCCGTCGATCAGGTCGTTCAGCCGGTTGAGACAGCGCAGGAGGGTCGACTTGCCGCAGCCCGACGGGCCGATCAGGGCGGTCACCTGTCTCTCGGGCACGTCGAGGCCGACGCCGAACAGGGCCTGGGTCGAACCGTAGTGCAGGCTCAGGTCGCGCACCGTGACCACGGGGCTGTCGATCGCCACCGTCGCCGTCTCGGGGATCTCGGGAATCCGCGGCATTTCGGGCCTCAGAATGCGGTCATGGCGTATCGCTTCCGCAGCCTGCTGCGCACGACGATCGCCGTGAGGTTGAGGATGAGGACGACCACGAGGAGGAGGAAGGTCGTGGTGTAGACCATGGGCCGCGCCGCCTCGACGTTGGGCGACTGGAAGCCGACGTCGTAGATGTGGAAGCCGAGGTGCATGAACTTCCGTTCCAGGTGCAGGAAAGGGAAGATACCGTCCAGAGGCAGGTCCGGCGCCAGCTTCACCACCCCCGTGATCATCAGGGGCGCCACCTCGCCCGCCCCTCTCGCGGTGGCCAGGATCACCCCCGTGAGGATTCCGGGCAGGGCGCTGGGCAGCAGGACCCGCCAGATCATCTGCAGCTTCGTCGAGCCCAGGGCCAGGGAGCCCT
>CAZEHQ010000126.1:9303-12865 GCA_964512165.1 uncultured Gemmatimonadaceae bacterium
CTCGCGCAGGCCCATGGGCACCGAGGCCAGGGCTTCCTCCGTGGCCACGATCACCACGGGGAGGGTCAGCAGGGCGAGGGTCAGCGAGGCCCACAGGATGCCCCCGGTGCCGAAGGTCGGCGTCGGCAGCGACTCCGGATAGAAGATGAGGTCGATGGTGCCGCCCACGCCGTAGACGAAGAACCCGAGGCCGAACATGCCGAAGACGATGGAGGGCACGCCGGCGAGGTTGTTCACGGCGATGCGCACGGCGCGCACGAGCAGACCCTGGCGGGCGTACTCGCGAAGGTAGAGGGCCGCCAGCACGCCGAAGGGCACCACCGCCAGGGTCATGAGCAGGACCATCATCACCGTGCCGAAGAGAGCCGGGAAGATCCCCCCTTCGGTGTTCGACTCGCGGGGCTCGCCGGCGAGGAACTCCCAGACCTTCTCCGCGTAGAGAGCGGCCTTCGAGGCCGGGCCCATGTCGTTGGGACGATAGGCGCGCACCACGTGGGCCACCTTGAGGGGGCGCTCGGGGCCGCCGTCGATCTGGAGAAAGGCCACGTAGCGCTCGCTCCGGTCCCGCAGGCCGGCCAGCTCCGCGGCCAGCTCTTCGTAGCGCTCCCAGAGGCGGTCGCGGCGCCTGTCGACCTCGGCGAGGGCCTCGGCCGGGACTCCCGACATCTCCAGTCGCCGGCGCTCGAGGCGCAGGGCTTCGATCTCGGCGTTGACCGCCCCGAGCTCGCCGGCCTCCAACGCCTCGATCCGCTCCTGCAGCGCCGCCGTCTCCGTCCGCGCCCGGTGCAGCGCCTCCCAGGCGTGGCCGCCTTCCCCGAGGGTGGCCCCCGCTCTCTCGACCCGGCGCAGGTAGCCGTGGGCGTCACCCCACTCCAGGCGCTCGAAGACGGCCGCCGCCGCCGGCCGCTCCCGCCGGGCGATGGCCGCCTCGTCGATCCAGCGGAAGTCGAGGCCGTAGAGGTCGCGGTTGCCGACTTTGGCCTGCACCCGGAAGGCCCCCGGCTGGCCGGGGATCTCCTGGCGGTCGACGGTCCGGGCCAGGAGGACCTGACCGTCGGCCAGCTCGAGACGCTCCAGATCGCTCGGCCAGAAGAACCCCAGCCCGTTGACGACGACCACCACCACCAGCCCGCCGATCATCACCAGGCACAGGGCCAGGGCGCTGCCCGCCAGCCAGATGAAGGGCTCGCCCGACCGCAGGAAGCCTCTCATACCCGTCGGTACTTCTCGCGCAGCCGCAGGCGGATCTCCTCGGCCGCGGTGTTGACCGCGAAGGTCACGAGGAACAGCAGCAGGCCGCTGAGGAAGAGCACGCGGTAGAGGGTGCCCTGGTGCGGCGCCTCCGGCAGCTCCACGGCGATGTTCGCCGAGATGGTGCGCATGCCGGTGAAGATGCTCCACTCCATGACCGGCGTGTTGCCCGTGGCCATGAGCACGATCATGGTCTCGCCCACGGCGCGGCCGAAACCGATCATGGCCGCCGAGAACACGCCGGGCAGGGCCATGGGCAGGACAACTCGCGCGGCCGTCTGCCAGCGGGTGGCGCCGAGGGCCAGGGAACCGGCCTTGAGGCTCGCCGGCACGCTCGCCAGGGCGTCCTCGCAGATGCTGAAGATCAGGGGGATGACGGCGAATCCCATGGCGAAGCCGATGACCAGGCAGTTGCGCTGGTCGTAGCGCAGATCGGTCTCGGCCGACAGCCAGCGCGCCAGGCCGCCCCCGAAGAGGGCTCGCTCGAGGGCGGGGCCGAGCCACAGGGCCAGGGCGGCGCCGGCGACGGTCAGCAGCACCAGGGCGATCAGCTCGGCGTTGGAAGGCAGGTGGGCGCGGACCCTGCGCGGCAGCCGGCGCCACCCCCAGGCGCCGGCCACGACGAGGAGCGGCACGAAGAGGAGGGCCAGGGCGGTGCCGACGACGTGGTGCTCGAGCAGGGGCGCCAGCCACAGGCCGGCGAGGAACCCCAGGATCACGCTCGGCAGCGAGGCCATGATCTCCACCGTGGGCTTGACGGTGTTGCGCACCGCCGGCGTGGCGAACTCGGCGGTGTAGATCGCCGCCAGCACCGCCAGGGGCAGGGCGAAGAGCATGGCGTAGAGCGTGCCCTTGGCGGTGCCGAAGATCAGGGGCACCAGGCTCAGCTTCGGCTCGAACTCGTCGGTTCCCCCCGTCGACTGCCAGACGTGCCGGGCCGCGTCGTAGCCCTCGTACCAGACGCGCCCGAAGAGCGATTTCCAGGTGACCTCGGGGTGGGGATTGTCGATGTCGTAGTCGAGGATCCGGCCGTCCCCGAGGACGGCCAGGAAACCGTCCGCCTTGGGCGCGAAGGTCAGCTGGCGGACCGGGACCCCGGCCAGGCTCTGTCGCCAGAAGGTCTGTTCGGTGGTGGCGTGGTGCAGGGCGGCGGCGCCGGACCCGTCGGCGGTGAGGAACTGCTTGTCCCGCTGCGACGGGGCCACGGCGACAACCGCGGCGTCGTGGCGGGCCAGCTCGTGGATGCGGCGGAACCGGCGATCCCCCCCGTCGCCGACCCGGAACCAGGTGTGGACGCCGCCGCCGGCGTCGCCCACCACGAGGGAGAGGTCGCCGAGGAGGTAGACCAGGGCGGTGACCGCAGCGCCGGCCTCGAAGGCCTCCTCGACCCGGGGGGGGCCTGCCTCGGCGAGGCCCCACACCTGCACGCGGCCGTCGGCGGTGCCCACCGCCAGCTCCCGGGCCGAGCCGTCGAGGGCGACCGCGGTGACCGCTTCCGTCAGCGCCAGATCGTGGGTGGAGCCCCGCGCTCGAGCGGCGCCCATCGGGGTGGTTCGCCAGCGGGCGGTACGGACCACCAGCCGTCCGGAATCGCCGACGGCGGCCATGGCCGAGCGCCGCCCGCCGTCGTGGCGGTAGACCACCGAGGAGGGGGCCCCGGCGAGCAGCCGGACCTCCTCCTCCAGGTGCACGCGGGGACGCACGACGCGGCGGCCTCCGCCGTAGGTGGGTTCGAAGACGACGCGCACCGCCTGGATGCGGCCATCGCTCAGGCCGAGGGCCACGCGGCCGTCCGGGGAGCGGTCGGCGGCGGTGACCGCGGCGCCGCCGAGGGCCGGCGTCTCCACGGCGAGAGGGGTGGAGGTGGCGATGTCGGTGAAGCGGAGTCCGTTCGCGTCCACCGCGAGCAAGACCTCGCGGTAGGGATCGACCGCGGCCAGCAGCACGCCCGCGCCCGGCGGGGCCAGCTCTCCGGCCCCCGGCTGCACCCGGGCGGGCCGGAAGAGAGGCGCCGTCTCGCGGCCGATGAACACGAAGATGCCGAGGACGGCGGCGATGATGCCGATGCCGCCCGCCGCGATCACCAGCCGCCCGAGCCGGTCGTAGAACCGGACCCGCCGGTTCAGTCTCTCGTGCTTCGTCGGTCGAACCATCGCGGTCGGCGGTCACTCCCCCAGCATCGCCAGCTCTTCGACGACAACCTCGAAGGGCACGGGCATGTAGCCGTCCTTGATGACGATCTCCTGGCCCTCCCTGGAGAACACGAAGCGGGCGAACTCGCGCACCAGCGGATCCAGGGGCTCGCCGGGGG
>CAZEHQ010000127.1:0-12690 GCA_964512165.1 uncultured Gemmatimonadaceae bacterium
GTCAACCTCGGCTGCGCCACCGGCCACCCTTCATTCGTGATGTCCATGTCGTTCTGCAACCAGGTGCTGGCCCAGATCGAGCTGTTCAACCGCGAGCACGAGGTCGGGGTGTACCGCCTGCCCAAGAAGCTGGACGAGCAGGTGGCGCGGCTTCACCTGAAGAAGCTGGGGATCCGGCTCGACCGCCTGAACAGCGGCCAGGCCGGCTACCTGGGGATCAAGGCGGGAGGGCCGTACAAGCCCGAGCACTACAAGTACTAGTCGAGGACGGCGGCTACCCCCTCCTCCGCAGGGTCAGGCAGAGGGGGCGGTAGCTCCGCTGCACGATCCGCCGCTCGTCGAGGACCTCCCACGCCGGGGCCAGGGCCGCCCGCAGCGCGGCGCTGTCCTGCGTCAGCACCACCAGGATCCCGCCGGCGCGGCACAGGCGCGCCGCCTCCGCGAGGGTGGCGCCGTAGAGGGCGCGGTTCGAGCCGCGGGGGCCGTGCCGCACTCCCCAGGGCAGGTCGGCGGTCACCGCGTCGAAGGAGGCGCCGGGCAGTCCCGTGGCGCGGGCATCGCCCTGGAGCAGTTGCACGCGCTCCGCAAGACCGGCGGCGGCCAGGTTCCCGCGGCTGGCGGCCAGGGCCGCCCGCGAGATGTCGAGGCCCACGGCGGCGGCCGTGCCCCGGCGCAGGAGCCGCTCCACGAGCAAGGTCCCGCCGCCGCACATGAGGTTGAGGCAGCGCTGCTCCCGCCGGGGGCGGCTCAGCTCCACCATGCAGGCGGCGATGACGGCGTTCAGGCTCACGGCCCAGTCGACCCGCCGCCAGTCGCGGGAGGCGAGGGGGCGGTTGCCGGCGCGGCAGAGGACCTCCCAGCCCCGGCGCCCCGGCCGGAAGGTGATGAGGCAGTCCCCGTCCTCCGGGTCCCAGGGCATGCCGAGCCGTTCCTCCAGGCGCGCGGCGATGCGCCGCATGGTGGGCGACCCGGCGCCGGCGGCGTCGAAGCGGAAGCCGACGGGGGCGCGGCCGAGACCCCGGGCGCGCTGCACCAGCTCCACGAGGGCGGTCATGTGCTCCGGGCTGAGCAGCGTGCGCGGCCGCTGCACGGCGAAGTCGCGGCGCAGCAGCAGGCTCTGGGCCGTGGCCAGCCGCAGCAGATCCTCCGGCTCCCCGGAGTATGTGAAGTGGACCTCGTCCTGGCGGTCGTGGGGGATGACGCGGCACTCCCCGCCGAAACGCCGGGCCAGTTCCCCACGCAGGATGTCCTGGGTGCCGTCGAGGGCGGCTGCCGTCCAGAGGTGGGCGGGTCCCGCGGACCTCTCCTCTGCGCGCGGCCGGGTCCCGTCCGGGGCGCCGGCGGAGCCGCGGCGGCGCCCGGTACCGCTCCGGCTCACCCGCCGCCCGGATCCGCCGCCTCGCCGAGCAGGTGCCGCCGCAGGAACATGACCACCACCTGCCGGTAGAGGTCGGAGTTCTCCTTCTTGCGGTACCCGTGGCCCTCGTCGAGGGCGTTCATGTACCAGACGTCGTAGCCGGCGCCGCGGACCTCGGCGACGATCTGCTCGGCCTCGGTGACCGGCACGCGGGGGTCGTTCTGGCCGTGGGCGACGAAGAGGGGCGCGGTGATGCGGGCGGCGTTGTTGAGGGGGCTGATGGCCTGCAGGTGGGCTTCCATCCGAGGATCTCGCTCGTCGCCGTACTCCACCCGCCGCAGGTCGCGGCGGTAGGCCTTCGTGTTCTTCAGGAAGGTGACGAAGCTGCTGATGCCGACGATCTCGACGCCGCCCCGCAGGCGGTCGCCGTAGTGCATGAGGCTGGCCAGGACCATGTAGCCGCCGTAGCTGCCGCCGTACACGATGACGCGCGACTCGTCGAGGCCGGGCTGCGCCGCGATCCAGTCGAGGAGGGCGCCGATGTCGCGCACCGAATCCTCGCGGAGCATGCCGTTGTCGAGAGTCAGGTACTCCTTCCCGTAGCCGTTGGAGCCGCGCACGTTGGGGGCGACGACGGCGGCGCCCAGCTCGGCGATCCAGCTCTGGAAGGTGCTGCTGAAGCTGGGGCGGTACTGGGCCTCGGGTCCGCCGTGGATGTAGACGATCACCGGGAAGGGGCCGTCGCCGGGGGGCTGGTACAGGAAGGCGGGGATCTGCCGCCCGTCGAAGGTGGGATACTGCACGAGCCGGGGCTCGACGAAGGAGTCCGTGTCGAGGCCGCCCACCTCGCTGAAGGTCCAGCGCACCAGCTCCCCGTGCTCCAGGGGGCTGTCCCCCAGATCGAGGGTGAAGGCGTCGCTCGGGGTGCGGGCGGTGTTGAGAGTCATGGCCAGCCGGCGGCCGTCGGGACTGAACTCCAGACCGCCCACCAGGCCGACGGGCAGGCCCTCCACGGGCCGGTACTCCAGACTCTTCGGGTCGAGCAGGTAGAGGCGGGAGAGACCCCCCTCGTTGACCCCGAAGACCGCCCGGTCCCCGTCGTCGCTCAGTTCGAAGTCGTCCACGTCCCAGGGGATTCCGGCGGTGATGACGGTGCGTTCGCCGGTGGCCAGGTCGAGGTGGGCGAGCTGCCGGAAGTCGCCGTCCTCGTCGGTGGCGAAGAACACGCCGCCGCCGCCGTCGAACCAGCCGCCGACGCCGAGGACGCTGACGGGGCTCTCCGGGTCGCCGGCCACGAGGGTGAGCTCGCCGCTGGACAGGTCGAGGAGGTGGATGCGCGAGTCGGCGATGCTCACGTAGTTGGCGATCAGCAGCCGGCCGCCGTCGGCGCTCCAGTCCATGGGCCCCCACCAGGTGCCGTCGGGCGACTCGACCACGAGGCGGGCGGACTCCGGGTCCTCCGGGTCCATCACCCAGACGTCGTTGGAGCGGCCGTCGCGGCGGGTGCTCTGGAAGGCCAGCCGCTCGCCGTCGTCGCTCCAGACCGCCGAGCGGTGGCGGGACTCGCCGTCGCTGATCATCCGGTGATCGCCGGTCTCCAGATCGAAGAGGAAGATCTGGGTGACCTCGTTGCCGCCGGCGTCCATGGTGAAGCTCAGCTGGCGGCTGCCGGGGCGGCGGCGGGCGCCGCCCACGGGCTCCTCGAAGAAGGTGAGCTGGTGGCGGGCGCCGCCGGGCTGGTCGACTCGGTGCAGCTGGTAGACGTTGCCGAAGCGGGTCGAGAGGTAGAGGCCGCCGCCGTCCGCGGTCCAGTCGCGGACCCCGGCGCCCCGAGTGTTGAGGTAGCGGTTGAGGCTGCCGCGCAGCTCCTCCGGCACCTCGGGCACGTTCTCGAGGACGACCTGGCCGTCGTTGGCGGTGCGCCGCTCGACGCCGCCGGCGCCGGCCTCGTGGGCCAGCCCCAGGCCGGCTGCCAGCAGGAACAGGGACAGCGCGCTCATTCGCTCTCTCCGGAGGCCATGAGGGACAGGTGCCCCCGGTCGACCTCGATCTGCAGCTGCGACCCGCCGGCGCCGAGGTGGCCGCTGACGGTGTGGCCGCCGCGGCTGGTGGCCGCCACCTCCAGGGGCAGGTCGGTCGCCGCGCGGCCCCGCTCCACGTGACCGAGGACCTCCAGGGACGACTCGCGGGGCACCCGCAGGTGGACGCTGCCGCGCGAGCACTGCACCGTGCACGGGGACTCCAGGGGCCGCTCCCAGCGGATCTCCACGTCGCCGCGCTGGCTGTGGACGGTGACCTCCGAGCCCGGGTTGCGGAGCAGGGCGCGGCCGCCGCCGGAACGCAGGGCGACGCGCCCGGCCACCTCGCGCAGCTCCACCGGTGCGTGGTCGCTGCGGACCATGGCCTCGCCGCCCACGGCGCGGGCCTTCACCGGCGACCGCGAGGCCCGCAGCACGAGTTGGCCGCCCACGGCGGAGACCGCCACCGGGGAGTGGCTGGCGCGCACCACGGCGCCGCCGCCGACGTCGGAGAGCTTCGCGGGCCCGTGGGAGGTGGTCAGCTGCAGCTCCTGGCCGACGCCGGAGATCGTCATGGGCGCGTGGCTGCCGTCGGCCGAGAGACCGGCGCCCAGGGCCTCGGCCTCCAGGGGGCCGTGGCGCACCCGGACCCGGGCGTCGCCGCGGACCCGGCGGATGCTCACCGGGGCGTGGGCGTTGGACAGCTCCAGGGAGCCGGCGACGCGCCGGACCTTGGCCGGGGAGTGCTGCAGGCGCAGGGTGGCCGAGCCCTCCACGGACCTCACGCTCACCTTGGAGTGACGGGCGTCGAGGTCGAGCCCGCCTCCCAGCTGGCGCACGTCCGCCTTCCCGTGGCGCTGCCGGAGGACGGTGTCGCCGCGGATGCCTTCCAGCGTCGTGGGGCCGTGGCTGGCGTCGATGGCGGCTTCCGCCTCGAGGCCGGCGACGTCGACCTCGCCGCGGGCGTTGCGCAGGTCCACCGACACCTTCGGGTGGACGCGCACCACGAAGTGACAGGTCACCCTCGCCGGCCCCTCGTTGACGGTACCGGAGCCCTGGGCCTCGACCCGCAGGTGGCCCTCGGCGCGGTCGACGCTCAGGCCCACCCGCCGGGCGCTGCTCTTCGCCGTCTCCTCGTCGTGGGCGCCGGTCACCGTCCGCAGCTCCACCCGGGCCTCGTCGCGGTGCCAGGTCCGCACCTGGATCGACCCGCGGTGATTGCGCAGCACCAGGCGTTCCCCCGGGGACAGGGGGACCTGCTCGGAGAGGTTGTGCTCGACGGTGAAGGCGTACTCGCGGTCGTCGTCGCCGTTGCCGGCCTCGTGGAAAGCGTCGCTGATGGTCCGTCCCATGTCGTGCAAAGCCTCGCCAAGATCGGGCATGGCGGCAAACGCCTCGTCCACCAGGTTGTCCACGTCGGGGATGGCGTCGCGCACGGCCTGGCGCACCCCCGGCATCGACGCCCGCACCGTCCGCCGGGCGCGGTCGAACTGGTCGCGGATCTCGCCTTCGAGATCATCGAAGGAGGAGAACCCGTCGCCGGGCCTCCTCCGGCTCCGGGGCGGGTCCCCGTTCCCGAGAGCCTTCAGCAGGCGCTCGGCCTCCTCCGCCGAGATCTTCCCCTCCTCCAGCATGCGCAGCACCGTGGCGCGCTCCTCGCTCATCGTCCGTCCTCCTTCAGTCGCTCCAGCCTGGCCACCGCCGTCTCGGCGTCGATCTCGCCGCTCTCGAGGCGCTCGAGCACGCGGCGCCCGTCCTCCTCCGGAGGGGTTTCGGGGGTCTCTCCCCGGCGCTCGAAGCCCAGCTCGGCGATCACCTCGTCGAGGCGGTTGCGGACCGCCGCGTAGGGCACGCCCAGCTCGCGCTCCATCTCCTTGACGTTGCCCCGGGCGCGCAGGAAGGCCTCGGCGAAGGCCAGGGACCCCGGCGACAGGCGGTCGAAGACGGTGGCTGCGAACCGCCCCTTGATCTCGATGTCGCAGCTGCCGCAGTGGAGGCGGGTGATCTGAAGCTCTCCCCCGCAGGCGGGGCAGTGCTCGAGGGCCTTTCTCACGTCATTTTTCTCCGAATGGGTGAATTATTCTAACCAGATCAGCAGACAACGCAAGGATTTTGTGTGTCGAGAGAAAATTGAGTCCCGACCAAGATCCCCCGGTCCGAGAGGAGCGCCAATGGCATCTTGAATTCAATTATTCAAGTTTGATATTGACTTTTTTGATTTGTGAGTACAATATGGGAACAATAATCAAGGGAGCATGGATGATGGATATCTCAAAGGCACAGTGCCCCGAGTGCTCCAGGGCCCTCCAGGTCGAGCGCCTGGTCTGCCGCTCCTGCGGCGTGGCCGTGGAGGGCGAGATCGAGGTCTCGGCCCTCGGCCAGCTCGACCTCGACGAGCAGGTCTTCGTCACCGCCTTTCTGCGCAGCCACGGATCGATCCGGCGCATGGAGTCCCTCTTCGGGATCAGCTATCCGACGGTAAAGAACCGGCTCAACCGGATCGTGGCCCGCCTCGACGCCGCCTTCACGCCGCCGCCCTCGGACCATGCCGAGGTCCTCGAGCGGCTGGCGCGCGGTGAGATCAGCACCGATCAGGCCCTCGAGGAGCTGTCTTGATCCCTCCCGTGCTCGTCCTCGTCGCCTTCGGGCGCGGTCCCTGGATGGTGCCCGTGCCCATCCCCGTCCTGCTCCTCTGGCCGCTGGCGCCGCTCGTCATCGCCCATGGCCGCATCGCCCGCGACCCCCGCGGCGTCGCCCTCCTGCGCCTGGCCGCCGCGGCGCGGGGTCTGCGCGTGAGCCTCCGCAGCGGCTCCGGGGAGCGTTTTCTGCTCCGCGTGCTGTAACCATTACAAGGAAGGAGTCCCGCCATGAGTGAAGACCGCCGCAAGATCCTGGACATGCTGGCTGCCGAGCAGATCAGCGTCGACGACGCCCAGCGCCTGCTCGACAAGTTGGAGCCCCAGCCGGCGCCGGCCGCCGCGCAGGACGATCCCCTGCCGCGGAAGGGGCCCCGCTACCTGCGCATCCACATCGTCGACGACGACGACAAGGTCGAGTTGCAGATTCCCCTGGCCCTCATCCGCACCGGCATCCGCCTCGGGGCGCTGGTGCCGGACTCGGCCAAGGGCAAGCTCAAGAAGCTGAAGAAGCTCAAGAAGCAGGGCTTCGACATCGACCAGTTCCTCGAGATGGCATCGGAGGATCTGGTGGATTCCCTGGCCGAGCTGGAGGTCAACATCGAAGGCGAGGACGGCGAGCGGGTGCGCCTGTTCTGCGAGTAGACGGGGCGGGGGCCAGCCCGCATATTCGCCCCACCGTGGAACCGCAACCGATCGACCGGCGCTGCTTCGGGCGGCGCGTGGTAACCCTCGCCGTCGCCGGGGCCGCCGTCTGGCGCGGGACCGGCGAGGCCGGGACCCTGCAGCGGCGGGAGGTGGAGGTGGTCGTCGACCTCGACGACCCGCGCTTCGCCGCCCTGCGCGAGGTGGGCGGCGCCATGAAGGTGGTCCCCGAGGGCAGCTTCGAGCCGGTCATCGTCGTGCGCCTGTCGGAGGACGAGCTGATCGCCTTCAGCAGCGCCTGCCCCCACTGGGGCTGCGAGGTCACCCTGCCCGACGAGGACGGCCTCATCGCCTGCTCCTGCCACGAGAGCTGGTTCGACATCGAGGGCCGCTACCTGGAGGGACCCGCCGAGGAAGACCTGCCCCGGGTGAAGCTGGTCGTCTCGACGCCCACCGCCGTGCGGGGACGGTCCTGGGGACGAGTGAAGGACGACTCCCGCCGCCGCTGAAAACGCGTTCCTCCGATGGCTTGACATGCGGCCTTCCCGCGGGAAGGTTCTTGCGGAAGGAGGGCTGCCAATGAGCCTGGAATCCTATGTGACCCCGGCGGTCGTGGTGGCTGCCACCGCTTTTCTCTGGAAGGTTCTCGGAGCCAGGATCGATGGGCTCGGGGCCCGGATCGACAGCCTCGAGCGACGATTCGATGCCCTGAACGCCCGGATCGACCGTCACCTGGAAGGCCACCCGTAAGGGAGATGCAGCGAGCATGACGCAAGGCACGGACCACATCGGTTGGCAGGCGTCCAGCGACGCCGGCGCGGTGGCCGCGGGCGGGGCCGGCGCAGTGGCCGCGGGGATGCGGATCCTCGAGCAGGGCGGCAACGCCGCCGACGCGGCGGCGGCCACCATCTTCGCCCTGCAGGTGACCGACCACATCGCCTGCTGCATCGGCGGCGAGGTGCCGCTGCTGATCTGGGACGCCGGCCGCGGCGAGGTGAAGTCCCTTTCGGGCCAGGGCCGCGCGCCCCTGGACCGGGCGGCCATCGACTGGTACATGGCCAACGGCATCCCGGGGGCTGGGGACATGAAGATGGCTCCCGTGCCCTCGGTGGTGGATCTGTGCATCACCACCATGCAGCGCTACGGAACGATGCCCCTGGAGCAGGTCGTGGCGCCGACCCTGGAGATCCTCGACGCCGGCGACCGCGAGTGGGAGCCGAAGCTGGCCCATACCCTGCGGCGCATGGTGGAGGAGGAAGGTCTGGCGGGCGGGTCCCGCGAGGACCGGCTGCAAGCCGCCTGCGACCGCTTCTACGGCCGCTCGTCACGCTGCAACGACATCGCCGACGAGCTGGAGGCGGAGTTCGTCAAGCACGGCAGCTTCCTGCGGCGGGCCGACCTGGCCGCGCACCGCACCACCATCGAGGAGCCGGCCACCGCCGACTACCGCGGCTACACGGTCTGCAAGTGCGGCCCCTGGACCCAGGGCCCCGCCCTGCTGCAGGCCCTGCGCCTGCTCGAGGGCTTCGACCTGGCGGCCATGGGGCATCTGTCGGCCGACTACGTCCATGTGGTGGTGGAGGCGATCAAGCTCGCCTTCGCCGACCGCGACGCCCACTACGGCGACCCGGAGTTCGTCCACGTGCCCCTGGAGTCCCTGCTCTCCGACGCCTACACCGGCCTGCGCCGGCCCCTCATCGACATGGCCTCCGCCTCCCCCGAGGCGCGCCCCGGGGACCCGCTGGCCATGGAGGCGGTGAAGGCGGGCGGCCTCTTCCGCCCCGGCGGCGAGGGCACCACCACCTGCGTTGTCGCCGACCGCTGGGGCAACGTCGTCGCGGCGACACCGAGCGCCAACGTCGACACCACCCGCATGGACGGCGGCGAGGCGGGAGTCACCTACGGCAACCGCCTGCGCAGCCTCAACACGACGCCGGGCCACCCCAACTGCATCCAGCCCGGCAAGCGCCCCCGCATCACCCTCACGCCGACGCTGGTCCTCAAGGACGGGAAGCCCGCCTTCGCCGTCAGCGTCGCCGGCGGCGACCGCCAGGACCAGACCACCCTGGCCCTGCTGCTGGACGCCATCGACTTCGGCATGACCCCGGCCGAGGCGGTGCGGGCGCCCCGGTTCTGCACCTTCCACCACCAGAACTCCTTCGACCCCAACCCGCGGCGGGAGCAGACCTTCGACGAGGCGGGGGCGATGGAGATCAACGACACGGTGGATCCGCAGGTGAGGGCGGAGCTGCAGCGGCGGGGCCACCCGCTGCGGGTGAAGACGGGGGCGATCTCCACGCCGGTGATGCTGCGGGTCGAGGCGGGAGGGGGATTCCTGGCCGCCGGCGATCCGGAGGCGGGACGGCACGCGGCCGGCCTCTGAGGGCCCGGGCGGCGGGCGGCGCCGACTACCGGAGGCAGAGCAGGCGCCGGGTGCGCGCCCGGCCGGAGTGATGGAGACGGGAGTAGTAGACCCCCGACGCCACGCTCCCGCCCCGCTGGTTCCGGGCATCCCACTCGACCTGGTACATGCCGGCGTCCTGGGAATCCTCATCCACGAGGGTGCGCACCGATTGCCCCAGGGCGCTGTAGATCTCCACCAGCACCGGCCCGGCGGTGGCCAGCCGGTAGACGATCCGGGGATCCAGACCGGTGGCCTCCACTGGGACGCCGAGCACTGTGGCCTCCACCTCCGTACTGACGCTGCCTGATCGCTCAGAGCAGTCCAGTCGCGCCCCGCCGCCGGCCAGCAACGCCTTCAGTGAGTCCCGCTCCGCCGGGTCCACGGTGAGCCCGTACTTCAGCTTGACGGCGATAGCCCTCTCTGCGAACCATGCGCCGTGGTGGTCCGGCGACCACTCTCCGGCGTCAGAGTCCCTCTTCAGCGCTCGGTTCACTCTCGGGTCCGCGATGGTCAGGTTGTCGAGATCGCTGGCGAAGATCCGGCGGTGGCCGCTTTGGATGTGGCTGTCGTGCGCCTCGGCCAGGGCGACGATGTGCTCGATGTCCGTCCCCGCGTCGCCGGCAGGCCGGATGGTGAACGGTAGACACGAGTACGGGGTGTAGACCTGCCCGGCGTGCTTCATGGTGCCGGGCAGCATGGCGATGATCTCGTCTTCGAGGGTGCGGTAGCCCGTCCCGTAGTCGGCCCGGTCGTAGCCGGTTCGGGGTCGTTCCTCGCAGACCTTCAGCCCGCGCCAGGTCTCCGCGTCATCCGGGCAGCCGTCCGGTACTGGTGCTGGAGCATCGACGCGCTTCGGGACGTACCCGGTGGGGTTGGAGTTGCTTTCGCAGGCACGACCGTCCCCATCGCCGTCGCTTGATCTCTTGCGCTGGAGCCATTCGTAGGTGATGGCCGTGCCGTGGCGATCGTACCGGTAGGCGGGCAGCTTGAGACCGGCGGGGCCACCACTACGGTAAGCCTCGGAGCAGGTCAGGTCCCCGTTGCCATTAGCGTCCCAGTACTCGAAATCGTCTCTGGTCTGCGCTGACAGCGTGACAGCTGAGAAGAGGAGGGCTGCGGACGACGAGAGCCCGCATCGCCACAGGCGGTCCCGGGGCCCTCGGCAACCGCTGGAATCTGTCCATCGGCCGATGTGCACTGGTTTGCATCATAGGCCGATCCATGCAATGGTGCAATCGGTTGCAGCTCAGCGCTCCAGCGCCATCCCCTCGCGCTCGATCCGCTCGAACATCGCGCGGTACTCCGGCGAGCCGTCGTCGTCCCAGTAGTCGGTCTCGATGGGGGCGTCGTAGCTCATGGGGATCAGCCGCCGCCGGTCGGGGCGCACCATGAAGATCGACTCGGCAGGATCGGCGATGTTGTACATCCGCGCGCCGTTGGCGAAGCGCGAACGGACGATCCACTTCGGCTGCTCCGGCAGCTCCAGCCGCTTCAACCGCTCCAGTGCCTCCCGGTCCAGGGTGACGCCGAGGCCCGGCTTCTCCGGCACTCTCAGAAACCCGTTGACCGGCTGCGACCGCTCGTGGACCACGTCCTCGGCCCAGGTCTCGCAGTCGCTGAAGAAGTGGAGGTTCGCCGAGGGGAAGGCGGCCATCATGTGGCAGGTCATGGCCCGGGTGATGTCGCCGCCCACGTTCTGCAGCATGAAGGGGATGTCGCCGGCGGAGAACAGCCCGGCCCGGCGCACGGTGTCGCCGATGCGCGAGTGGCCGAGCATGTAGGCATCGGCGGCGCCCATGAGGACCTCGTAGGTGGCCCCCAGGGGACAGTGATGGAGGACCACCGGCAGGGGGCTGCGCTTGCGCAGCTCGATGTAGCCGGGCAGGTCCTGCGCCGGCAGGGCGTCCTCGAAGCAGCCGGCGATGGGATAGCGCGCCAGCTTCGTCAGCAGCGCGAACATGTGGTCGTCGGTGCCGTGCATGGTGAAGTCGTAGTGGATGCGGAACCCCTTCGGCGCCACCGCCTGCATGGCCTCGGTCTGGTCGATGACGTTCTCGAAGGGCGACAGGTGATACTTCAGCCACGTGTAGCCCTGCGCCGAGTACTCGCGCACGGCCTCGGCCATGCGGTCGGGATGGGTGGAGACGGTCCAGCTGCCCACCGGCACCCAGGACCGGTACTTCTGGCCGAAGAGCTTGTACACCGGCACGCCCGCGGCCTGCCCCATCAGGTCGTACATCGCGGTGCCCAGCCCCAGGGAGACCTCGTCGCCCACGTGGTCGAAGGGGTTGGTGCCGATGTAGTGGTCCAGCGTCTCCTGCGGCTCGGTGGAGCCGCTCTCCCCGAGGCCGGTGAGGCCGGCGTCGGTGTGGGCCACGTAGATGGTGCGCCGCGTCGGGCCGTAGTAGTGGTTGAGTTGGTAGGCGATCCAGTCGACGTAGGGAAGGGTGATGCGGTGGACCTCGATCTCCGTGACCTTCATGGTCGTCTCCCGGCGGCGGCTAGTCCCAGGTGAGCAGGACGCCGAGGGCCTGGTCGCGCTCGTCGCGCAGGAGCCGGTAGGCCTCGGCGGCCTCGGTGTACGGCAGGCGGTGGGTGGTGAGTCGGGCCACGTCCAGCTCGCCGCGCTCGATCATCTGCAGCACCTGGCGGCGGTTGTACTGCTGGGTCCAGGGCCAGGCCGGCGTCGCCGTGGTGGGGCACTTGGGCTGATGGCAGCCCACCAGGACCAGCTCCTTCTGATGGAAGTCCATGAAGTCGACCTCGACCTTGCGGTGCCAGATCGACCCGAGGGCCATGATGCGGCCGCCGATGCGGGCCATGTCGAAGAGCACGGGCAGGATCTCGGGATAGCCCGAGGCCTCGATGGCGACATCCAGCCCCCGGTCCCGCGTGATGGCGGCGACGCGCGAGGGCAGATCCTCGTCCGCCTGGATGGTGTGGGTCGCCCCCGAGCGGGAGGCGATCTCCAGGCGGGCGGCGCTGAGATCGACGGCGATGAGCAGCTCGCACCCGGTGCGCGCCGCCAGCTGCAGGGCGAGCTGGCCCACCAGGCCCATGCCGGTGACGGCGGCGAACTCCCCCAGCTCCAGGCGCGCCTTGCGGACCCCGTGCATGGAGATGCTGGCCATGACGCCGAATGCGCCGTCGTCGAAGGAGACGCCCTCCGGGAGCCGGGCGAGGGACTGCGGAGCGGTGGAGACGGTGACGTGGCTCGCGTGGTGCCCCAGGGAGAGCACGCGGTCGCCCACGGCGTAGCCGTCGCAGCCGTCGCCGAGGGCGAGGATGCGGCCGGTGTTGGAGTAGCCGGGGATGTAGTCCCCCGTGCGCTGCTGCTCCTGGTTGCCGAGCTCGGTGCCGGCGCTGATGAGGGTGCGGACGGTCTCGACGAGCACCTGGCCGGGGCCGGGGGGCGTGATCTCGAAGGGCTCGGTGACGATCCGGCCGTCGGGGCGGACGACGACGCGGCGGCCGGTGGAGGGGATGGGGTTGTCTGGCATGGGATCTTGACTCAGGCGAAGGCACGCCGGCCGGTGGCGCCGGTCTGACGCGGGCCACTACCATAGGTCCCGCCAAACCCCACGCCAAGATGGAGGAAGGATGAGTCGACCGATGGCCTGCTGCCTGGCG
>CAZEHQ010000128.1:0-12562 GCA_964512165.1 uncultured Gemmatimonadaceae bacterium
CCTTCTACCTGTCAAATGGCAGACCCTTAAGGCCGGGATGGGTTTCCTGGCAAGGCGTCGCCACGGCGCCAGCCGAGGAGCGTGATTCCGTGCTCGCGCGCCTCGCCGGCTGCCGGGGGAAGCAACCAATCGATCTGACAAAGGGGATATGTCAAAGGAACGGGGTTTCCCGTAAATTGTCAAAGCGATGGAGCCACCGCCGCGGTCCACCCGGAACGAGGAGAGATCCGATGCCCGCCCAGCTTCTCGAAGGAGCCCCCGTCGCCGACAGGATTCTCGCCGAGGTCGCCGGCAGGGTCGCCGGCCTCAAGGAGCGAGGCATCTCCGTCGGCCTCGGAACGATCCTTGTTGGAGAGGACGCGCCGAGCGCCGGGTACGTGCGCAAGAAGCACGAGACGGCGCGGCAGGTGGGCATCGAGTCATACCATCGCGAGCTGTCCTCGACCGCCTCCCCGGACGACCTGATCGAAGCCGTGCGCGAGTACAACGACGACGTCGGCGTCGACGCCTACCTGATCCAGTATCCCGTGCCCCCGGGGTTCGACTATGCCGCCGCCGTGGGCGCCATGGCGCCGGAGAAGGACGGCGACGGCCTGCACCCCGAGAGCCTCGGCCGCCTGGTGCTGCAGGAGCCGGGGCCGGTGCCGGCGACGCCGGCGGGCATCCGCGAGATGCTCCTCCACTACGAGATCCCCGTCGAGGGGCGGGAGGTCGTCGTCGTCGGCCGCGGGCCCACCCTCGGCCGGCCGCTGGCCCTGCTGCTGTCGCAGAAGGCGCCGGGGGCCAACGCCGCGGTCACCGTGGTCCACACCGGTGTCCGCGACATGGCCGCCTACACCCGGCGGGCCGACGTCCTCATCGCCGCCGCGGGAGTCCCCGGCATCGTCACCCGCGGGATGGTCCGCGAGGGGGCGGTGGTGGTCAGCGGCGGCATCACCTGGAAGGGGAAGCGCCTGATCCCCGACGTGGACGAGAAGGTCGGCGAGGTCGCCTCGTGGATCACCCCGCGACTGGGCGGCGTCGGCCCGACGACGGTGGCCATGCTGCTGCGCAACGCCGTGACCTGCGCCGAGCGGCGCCGGGGACTCGCCTGAGGTTCGGCGGCTACCCCGTCCAGGGGCCGGTGATGGCCAGGGTGATCCCGGGCGACTGGATGTTGGCGTAGAGGATGCGGCCGTCGGGCGAGAACGTGGCGCCGGCGAACTCGGACCCGTTGAAGGCGTTGCGGCCGAGCTTGTAGATCCCCCCCTCGGGCGTGACCCCCACGAGGTGGTTGTCGCCGCCGCCGTCCTCGCAGAGTATCACGTCCCCCCAGGGCGCCACGGTCAGGTTGTCGCAGTTCTCCACCAGGTCGGCGTCGTCGGGCTCGATGAACAGCTCCAGGGTGCCGGGCGCGGCCGCCTCTTCGGCCGTCCCCTCTTGTGGGCTCGGCTCGTAGCGCCAGACCTGCCCCTTCTTCTTCTTGCCGCCGCTGGTGCAGGCGAAGTAGATCGCCTCGCGGCCGTACCACATGCCCTCCCCCCGGGCGAAGCGGGCGGCGCCCTTGTCGAAGCCCTGGTCGCGCAGGTCGTCGTCCGGGGACTCCACGTCCTCCACGTCGACCCAGGCCGCGGGCAGACGGTCGCCGGGAGCCACGTCCCGCGAGTCCCAGTTGCGCGTGTCCAGGCCCGGCCGGTCGAGGGCCACGAGCGCCTGCAGGCGCCCGCCGGCGGCCAGGCGCCCGGGCTCGTCGGGCAGGTAGCGGTAGATCAGGCCGTCGCCGGCGTCCTCGGTCTCGTAGACGATGCCCGTGGCCGGGTGCACGGCCACGGCCTCGTGGTTGAACCGGCCCATCGCCTTGAGGGCCACCGGCTCCACCGGCCCCGTGGCGGCGGCGGGCACCTCGAAGTTGTACCCGTGGTCCTTCTCGTGGTTGTCGTCGGCGCGCTGGGTCGTCTCCTCGCACGTGATCCAGCTGCCCCAGGGGGTGAGGCCGCCGGCGCAGTTGCGCACCGTGCCCGCCAGGCTGAGGTAGTGGGTCTCCACCTCGCCGCCGGGGCCGATGACGAAGGTGGTGGTCCCTCCCTGGGGCGGGTCGCCGTGGCCCCAGTCGTAGAACCGGTCCCGCGGCAGCTTGCCGAGACGCTCGTTGTCCTCGCCGAAGGCGCCGACCTTGCGAGCCCCCGCGGTCAGCTCGTGGTTGCAGACGAGCAGGGTCCGGCCCTCGGCCCCGGGAAAGGCGGCCATGGCGTCGGGCAGCCCCGGCACCAGGAAGCCGTCCGCCATCTCGTCGCCGGTGCGGGAGAGGACCCGGTAGGTGAAGCCCGCCGGCAGGTCGACGATCTCGCCGGGGTCCGGCTGCATGGGGCCGTAGCCGGCGGCGACCCCCTCCGCGGGGGACTCCCCCCAGACCACGTGGCGCTGCAGCCCGTGGAATCCCACGGTCACGGCGGCGGCCGACTTCAGGAACTGCCTTCGGGTGACTGGCATCTCTCGATCCTTTCTCCGCGTTGCAGGACGGCCAGAAAAACTACCGGTTCCGGGTTACGGCGGCGAGACGAGGCGCAGGGCGTTCGCCGAGAACAGCTTGCGCAGCAGCTCCGGCGCCAGGTCCTGACCGAGGAGCCAGGAGCGCAGCTCGTCGCCGGGAGCGTCGCGCCCGAAGAGCAGGCGGTCCTGGTAGCGCTGCAGGAACCAGCGCGCGTGGGCCGGGTCGCGCCGCATCGCGCCGAGGCCGGAGCCGGCGGACAGATCCGCCCACAGGTTGTCGAAGGTGTCCAGCAACCGGATCAGCTCTCCTCCCGGCCGCACCGGCCCGGTTGGGTACACGGCCGTCTCGGAGGCTTCGTCGCCGGAGATGTAGCGCCAGAACCCGGGGGCATGGCCGATGAACACCGTCTCCGGGCAGGCCCGCAAGGTGCGCTCCAGGGGGCCGGCGCCGCCGCCGTACCAGCTCGGCTGGTACCGCGGCCGGCCGCCGTCCGGATCCGGCAGGAAGGGCACGTCGAGGTGCAGCACCACGGGCATGCCGAGTTCCCCCGCCAGCCAGAAGACCTCCCACGCCCGGGGATCGTCGAGGAGCATGCGGTAGCTCCACTCGCCGCAGACGCGGAGGCCGTGGACCTCGTGGGCCCGCCGCAGCTGCTCCGGCGCCGAGTCCTCCCTCGGACAGGGACAGAACCCGCCGACGAAGCGGTCGGGGAAGGCTTCGCACGCCTCGATCACGTCGGGCAGCGGGCACCCGGCGTGGGTGCCGTCGGGGCGCAGGTTCCTCGGGTGGAAGCCGCCGCGCCATCCGGGCGAGTGCTCGTCGGGCGGGAGGAACCAGGTGAGGGCCCAGCAGCGCTCGATACCGAAGGCGTCCATCTCGCCGACCACCTCCGCCGGCCCGAGGCCGTGGTACCAGACGTGGTTGTGGGCGTCGATGATCCGCATCAGGCCGGTTTCCGCCGCAGGGTCTCCGGCACCAGCGCGGCCAGCAGCACCGCGCCGAGGACTCCCACCGCGGCGATCACCAGGGGCGCCGTGTGCAGATCGGCCGCCTCGGCCACCCCGCCCACCGCCAGGGGACCGGCCGCCGAGCCGCCGTCGCCGACGAAGCGCCACAGGCCGAGGAACTCGCCCCGGCCCCGGTCCGGCGACAGGTCCGCCCCCAGGGTCAGCATCGTCCCCGAGCCGAGGCCGTTCGCCACCCCCAGGGCCATGGTGGTCAGAGCCAGCGTCCAGAACGTCTCCGTCAGGGGGATCAGGGCCATGGCCACGGACTGGAGGAGGAAGGAGGGCACATAGGCGTACTTGCGTCCGCGGCGGTCCATGATCTGTCCGGCGGGGACGAACATGAGCATGTCCAGGCCGTACGACAGGCTGAGCATCAGCCCCACGGCGGCCGTCTCCAGCCCCAGGACCTCGGCGGCGTAGAGGGAGATCACGGCCGTGCGGGCGCCGCGGATCATCTGGCCGCAGAGCTGCCCCGAGCCGGCGCTGGCCAGCACCTTCCAGTGGGCGCGCAGGACCTGCGCCACCGAGGAACGGCCGCTCCGCTGCCCGGCGCTCTCCTGGACCCACAGCGCCGCCGCGGCCACCCCCGTCAGCCTCACGAGGGCCACCAGCAGGAAGGGCACGCGCAGCCCGAAAGCCTCGGCCGCCAAGCCCCCGAGGAGCGGCCCCGCGAAGGAGGTGATGCGGCCGATGCCCCCGAAGGTCGAGTAGATGCGGCCCCGCTGGGCCACCGGCACGACGTCGGTCATGTAGGTGTGGCGGGCGATGTTCCAGAGGGCCATGAAGGCCCCCGCCAGAAGCCCGTAGGCGAGCAACTCCAGCAGGCTCCGGGCTTGGAACATGGCCGCGGACATGGCCGCCATGCCCAGGCCGCCCACCATCATGGTCCGCCTCGGCCCGAAGCGGCTCGTGGCCATGCCCGCGGGCACGTTCAGGAGCAGGTTGCCCAGCCCCTCGGCGGCCAGCACGACGCCCACGAGGCCGTAGCCGGCCTCGAAGGAGAGGGCGAAGAAGGGCAGCACGGGCAGCATGAGCCCGCGGCTGAGGGCGATGCAGGCCGAGGGCAGCCAGATGGACAGCACCACCCGCCGGTTGACCAGCCGGGACCTGGGCGGCCGGGAGGTCACGGGCGGTTGGATGGGGCGTTGTGCTCGTTGCTGCGGAAGGCCTCCGACTCGTAGTACGCGAAGTCGCGCCCGCCGGTGTCACGCCACCAGGCGCCGGCCTGCGCCGCGAGGCGGCTCTCGACGCCGGCGTGGTCCGGACGGCCGGCGAGGTTGGTCAGCTCGTGGGGGTCCGCCGCCAGGTGGTAGAGCTCGGCGGCCCCCTCCTCCCCTTCCCCGAAGTAGCGGACGTACTTCCAGTCGCGGGTGCGCACGCCGTAGAAGGGGTGCACGCCCCAGTAGGCGGCGTAGTGCTCGAAGAACACGGCCTCCTGCGCGGGATGGCCCTCGGCCGCCAGCGCCGCGCACAGATCCCCGTGAGGGAAGTCGGCCTCCACCCCGGCCAGGGCGGCGAGGGTGCCGGCGGTCTGCACGGAGGATACCAGATCGTCCACCTGCCGCCGGCGCGGGCTCACGCCGCGGGGCGGCTTGAGCAGGAAGGGCACGCGGTACAACTCGTCGTACGGCAGGGTCCCCTTCAGGCGCATGCCGTGGGAGGCCATCATGTCGCCGTGATCGCTGATGACGGCCACGATCGTGTCGTCCCACAGGCCGAGGCGGCGGAACTCGGCGGCCACCGCGGCGAAGTGGGCGTCGGCCTGGGCGATCATCGAGTAGTAGCGGGCCAGCATGTCCCGCGCTTCCTCCTCGGAGCCGGCGCCGTGCCGACCGTCGGTGGCGTGGGCGGCCTGGAAGGGCGGCTTGTCCGCGAAGCTCTCCGCCTCGTAGCTGGCCGGCAGCTCCAGGGAGGCGGCGTCGAAGCGGTCCCGGAAGGCGGGCTCGTGGAAGAAGGGTGGATGCGGCAGGTTCGTGGAGAAGGTGAGGAACAGGGGCCGGCCGTCGGCCTCGTAGCGCCGCAGCCAGTCCACGGCGTCGCGGGCGGCCACGTAGTCCCGGCGCAGCCCGGCGGGGACGTGAGCGATGCCGGTGCGCTCCGCCTCGCCGTCGTCGACGCGGACCCCGTCGTGGTCGATCCCCTCGTCGTAGCCCAGGTCGGGCAGGGGCACGCCGAAGTGGCACTTGCCGAAGTACGCGGTGCGGCAGCCGGCCTCGCGGAAGACCTGCCCCAGGGTGGGGAACCGCGTCGGGGAGAGCCGGTTCTGGTGGCCGTGGAACCCGTAGTTGACGACCACCCCGCACTCGTGGGGATAGCGGCCGGTGACCAGCGACGCCCGCGACGGCACGCACTGGCCGTGGGCGCTGATCATGTGGGTGAAGTGGACCCCCTCCGCAGCCAGGGAGTCGAGGAAGGGGGTGTGCGCCGCCGGATCGCCGGCGCAGCCCATGCGCGCCGCCTGCATCTGGTCGCAGATGAGGAGCAGGAGGTGCGGGCGGCCGCTCACCTCAGACCCGCAGCCGCCCGAGCTCGTCCTCGGAGAGCTCGTCGTCGCCGGCGGCGGCGTTCATGGCGGCCTGCTCCGGCGACTTGGCGCCGGGGATGGCCACCGGGTTCACGGGGTGGGAGATGACGTAGCCCAGGGCGGTGGAGATCATGTCCCGCGGGTCCACCCGCTCGCGCAGGAGGTCCACCTGCCGCAGCTGCTCCAGGTACTGCTCGCGGCCGGCTCCCCCCTCGTTGTAGCCGGAGCGGATGTCGTCGGTGAAGACCGACTCCGGGGAGTAGCGCCCCGACAGCAGGCCCTTGGCCAGCGGCCCCCGCACCATGACCGCGATCTCCTGGGCCCGGCAGTAGGGCAGCAGCTCGGCCTCGCAGCGGCGCTGGATGATCGACCAGTCGACCTGCACCACCTTGCAGCCGCCGTCGTGGTTGAAGCGCCGCAGCACCTCCAGGCTGTTGGTGGAGATGCCGAAGCAGCGCAGGCGGCCCTCCTCCTGCAGGGCGCGGAAGCCGTCGAGATAGACCGAGGGGTCCTCGATGTCGCCCTCGTGGCAGAGGAGGACGTCGTGGTAGTCGGTGCGCAGGCGGTGGAGGGAGGCGTGGGCGCACAGGCGGATCATGTCGACCGAGGTCTTCGGCACCTCCTGTCCGCTGCGCTTGCCCCAGTTGCCGATCTTGCTGACCACGTGGACCTCGTGGCGGATGCCGGTCAGGGCCCGGCCCAGGCGCTCCTCGGAGAGGCCGTTGGGGAGGCCGTACGACTCGGCCGCGTCGAAGAGGTTCATGCCGTGGTCGAAGGCGGCGCGCACGGTGGCGAAGGCGGTGGGGTCGTCCACCGGCCCCCACTGGTTGCCGATGTTCCAGGTCCCGAGGCCGATGGCCGATACCTTCCATCCCGTGCGTCCGAAGTCCCGGTACAGCATCAGAGCCTCTCCTCCGAGGTATATTCCCTGGTCATGGAAGCGCCAACCGAAGGCCGCGGCACCCGCCCCCGGGGCGCCGCGCGCGGCTCGAATCTAACGCCGCCCCCGGGCCGGCACCACGACGGCGGGAGCCGCCGGTGAAGATCGCCCTCCTGCTCTCGGGCGGCGTCGACAGCTCCGTCGCCCTGCGCCTGCTCCAGGCGTCGGGGGAGCACGAGATCACCGCCTTCTACCTGAAGGTCTGGCTCGAGGACGAGGTCCACACCTTCGCCGGCGGCTGCCCCTGGGAGGAGGACCTGCGCTACGTGCGCGCCACCTGCGAGGCCGCCGGCGTGCCGCTGCGCATCGTGCCCCTCCAGGCCGAGTACCGCGAGCGCGTCGTCGAGCAGGTCCTGGCCGAGCTCCGCCGCGGCGGCACGCCGAGCCCGGACATCCACTGCAACCGGCGGGTCAAGTTCGGCGCCTTCCTCGACCACCTCGACGGCGGCGCCGACCGCATCGCCTCCGGGCACTACGCCCGCGTGGGGCCCGGCCCCGGCGGCCGCTGCCGCCTGCTGCGCGGCGCCGACCCGGTCAAGGACCAGACCTACTTCCTCTCCCACATCACCCAGGACCAGCTCTCGCGCCTGGTCTTTCCCGTGGGCCACCTGGCCAAGAGCGAGGTCCGCCGCCTGGCCCGCGGCTTCGGCCTGCCGGCGCGGCGGCGCCCCGACAGCCAGGGGATCTGCTTCCTCGGCAAGATCGACTACCGGGAGTTCGTCGAGTTCCACCTGGGGCGGCGGCCGGGGGCGATCGTCGACGCCGACACGGGGCGGCGCCTGGGAGAGCACCGGGGCTACTGGTTCCACACCATCGGCCAGCGCTTCGGCCTCGGACTGAGCGGCGGCCCCTGGTACGTCGTCGGCAAGGAGGTGGAGGCGAACGTGGTCCGCGTCGTCCACGGCCACCGCCGACAGGAGCGCAGCCGCCGCGTCCTCGAGGTGGCCGGCGCCAACTGGATCGACGCGCCGCCCGCCATTGAGAGGCTGCAGGTCCGGCTGCGGCACGGGCCCGCGAGCACCGGCTGCCGCCTGGAGCCGGCCGCCCCCGGCCGCTGGCGCATCACCCTCGACGAGGCCGATCCGGGGGTGGCCCCCGGCCAGCACGCCGTGCTCTACGACGGCGAGACCTGCCTCGGCGGCGCCGTCATCCGCTGATCATGGAGGCCGCGGGCAGGACCGGTCCCGAGGAGTTGGCGGCGCTTCTGCGCCCGGCCTCGCGGATCTTCCTCTTCACCGGCGCCGGCATCTCCACCGGCAGCGGCATCCCCGACTTCCGCGGCCCCCGGGGCGTCTGGAGGACGCGGCAGCCCGTGTATTTCCACGACTTCCTGCGCTCCGAGGAGGCCCGCGTCGAGCACTGGGACTTCAAGCTCGAGGGCTGGCCCCTCTTCCGCGACGCCGCGCCGACACCCGCCCACGAGGCGGTGGCCGCCCTGGAGCGGGCCGGCAAGGTCGGCCTGGTGGTCACCCAGAACGTGGACGGCCTCCACGCCCGGGCCGGCACCTCCCCGGAGAGGCTGGTGGAGATCCACGGCACCAACGACGCGGTCGAGTGCCTCACCTGCGGGAGCCGCTCCGACCCGGAGCCGCACCTGGGGGCTTTCCGGCGCACCCGGGTGCCGCCCCGCTGCGCCTGCGGCGGCCTGCTGAAGTCGGCGACCATCAGCTTCGGCCAGGACCTGGTGGCCGCCGACCTCGAGCGCGCCGGCGCCGGCGCCCGGAGCGCCGACCTGGCCGTCTCCCTCGGGTCGACGCTGTCCGTGTACCCCGCCGCCTCCCTGCCCCTGGCGGCGGCCTCCGGAGGGGCCCCCTACGCCGTCGTCAACCGCGGCGAGACCGAGCACGACGGCCGCCCCGAGGTCACCCTGCGCCTGGAGGGCGACGTGCAGGAGCTGTTCCCGCCGGCGGTGGAGGCGGCCCTGGCCGGCGGCGGCTGATCCGGCGGGGGCCCTGAAGACCCCGGGACAGGCGCCCCCGGCTTCCCTATCTTCGGCCCGCCATGGAGCCATCCGACACCGACGGCAGCCCCTACCGCGCCCTCTCGGCCGCCCAGGTCGAGTCCTTCCGGCGGCAGGGGTTCGTGATCCCCGGCCTGCGGCTTGAGGCGGATGAGGCGGAGTCCCTCGGGCGCGAGTACGACCGCGTCTTCGCCGAGGCCCGCGGCTCCGAGCGCTTCCGCAATCTCTCCGGCGAGGACGCCGACGAGGAGATGCTGCAGATCACCCAGGTCTGCGAGCGCAGCCTGGAGTTCCGCCGGCTGCTGTACCACCCGCGCATCCTCGACGCGGTGGAGGACCTGCTCGGCCCCAACATCCAGCTCTTCCACGACCAGGCCCTCTACAAGCCCGCCCACCACGGCGGCCCCATCCACTGGCACCAGGACAACGCCTACTGGCAGTGCCTGCCCGCGGACCTGGTGAGCTGCTGGCTCACCTTCGACGAGGTCAACGCCGACAACGGCGCCATGCACCTGATCCCGGGCTCGCACATGGCCCCCGTCGAGCACGAGCGCGGGGACGTGCTGCTCGACGCCGGCAGCGACGGCGCCGACTCCGCCTTCGTCGCCGACCTGCCGGCCGGGGGTTTCATGTTCCACCACTGCCAGACCCTGCACCACACCCGTCCGAACCGCACCGGCCGCAGACGCCGCGCCTTCGCCATCCACTACATGCGGCCGGGGACCCGATCCACGCGTGCGGGAGAGATGCCCATCAGCTTCTCCCGGCCGCTGTTGCGCTGCCGGATCTGACTGCTCTTGTGAAGTCGCACGGCGCCGCTCCCGCGCTCTGTTTCGCTCGCGGACCCAGCTCTTGACATGAAGTTCCGCGGCGCCCATCCCGGGCCGGTTCTCGACGATCTCCGGGCGATCCTCGGGGACCGCCTGAGCACCTCCGCCGCCGACCGCGAGGCCCGCGCCCGGGACGCCTCCCACCACCCCCCGCAGGCCCCCGACGCCGTCGCCTTCCCCACCTCCACCGGCGAGGTCTCCCGCCTCCTGGCCGCCTGCCACCGCCACCGCTTCCCCGTCATCCCCCACGGGGCCGGCACCGCCGTGGAGGGCGGCGTGGTCGCCGTCCACGGCGGCCTCTGCCTGGACCTGCGGCGCATGGACCGCATCCTCGAGGTGAACGGCGCCGACATGGATGTGCGCGTCGAGGCCGGCGTGCGCCGCAAGCAGCTCAACCGCCACCTCGAGGAGACCGGCACCGGCCTGCACTTCCCCGTCGATCCGGGTGCCGACGCCACCTTGGGCGGCATGGCCGCCACCCGCGCCTCGGGCACCGAGGCCGTGGGCTACGGCACCATGCGCGAGAACGTCCTCGGCCTGACGGCGGTCCTGGCCGACGGCCGCGTGGTGCGCACCGGCACGCGGGCGCGCAAGTCCGCCGCCGGCTACGACCTGACCCGCCTCCTCGTCGGCTCCGAGGGCACCCTGGCGGTGATCACCGAGGTCGGTCTGCGCCTGGCGCCGCTGCCGCCGGCCACGGCCGCCGCCGTCTGCCCCTTCCCCACGGTGGCGGCCGCCGTGGACTGCGTCCTCGAGCTGCTCCCCGGTCCGGCGCCGGTCCGCTGCGAGCTGCTCGACGAGGTGCAGATGGAGGCCACCCGCCGCTACGCCGGACTCGACCACGATCCGCTGCCGACCCTGTTCCTGGAGTTCCACGGCACCCCGGAGCGGGTGGAGGAGGCCGCCCGGGCCGCCGACGGGATCGCCGCCCGCTTTGGCGGCGGGCCCTTCCGCTGGGCCACCGACCCGGCCGAGGGCGAGCGCCTGTGGAAGGCACGCCACGACGGCTACTACGCCAGCCTGGCCCTGCGCCCCGGCTCGGTGGGCTACGTGACCGACGTCTGCGTCCCGGTGTCGAGCCTGGCCGAGTGCATCGACCGCGCCCGCCGCGAGATCGACGCCTGCGGCCTGCCGGCGCCCCTCTACGGCCACGTGGGGGACGGCAACTTCCACGTGGTCGTGCTCATCGATCCGGACGACCCCGGGGAGCTGGACGAGGCCCGCCGCCTCGGCGAGCGGATCGTCGATCACGCCCTCGACCTGGGCGGCACCTGCAGCGGCGAGCACGGCATCGGCCTCGGCAAGGTGGACGCCCTGGAGCGCGAGTGCGGCGGCGCCGTGGAGGTCATGGCGGCCATCAAGACGGCCCTCGATCCGGCGGGCATCCTCAACCCCGGCAAGGTGCTGCGGTCTTCCGGGGATTGTGCTATCGTAGGCCGCCCCGAACCTCCGACAACCCTCACCGAGGCACCCGATCCATGAAGATCACCGACGTCGAGACGATCCTCATCAACCCCAGGCTGGCGGCGCGCAACGTCGATCAGAAGCCCCGCTTCAGCGGCATCGACACGCAGACGATCTACAAGGTCGTCCTCGACAACGGCGTCGTCGGCTGGGGGGACACGCGCGGCCACGCCGCCATGTCCGACGAGGGCAGGGCGGCCCTCGTGGGCACGAACCCGGTCCTGCACCTGGCCGCCGACCACCCCACGGGGCTCCACGGCGCCCTCTACGACGCCGTGGGCAAGAGCCTGGAGGTGCCCGCCTGGGCGCTCATGGGCCGCAAGCTCCGCGACCGCGTCCCCGTCGCCGCCTGGACCCGCCCCGCCTCTCCCGAGGACCTGGCCGCCGAGGTGGAACGCGCCGTGGACGAGGGCTACATGCTCTTCAAGGTCCACACCTGCGACTACTACTGCGTCATCGAGCAGACCCGGGCCGTGGAGGACGTGGCCCCCGCCGGCTTCAAGATGCACTACGACTTCAACCACAACCGCACCTCGACCTCGGTGATGCGCCTCGTCGACGAGATCGAGAAGTCGTGGGTCGTGGGGGTGCTGGAGGACCCCCTCGTGTGGCGCGACGTCGACGGCTGGCGGCGGCTCCGGGAGAAGACCTCCCTGCCCCTGCTCATGCACGTGCCCGCCCTCGGCGCCGGCCCCGAGATCATCAACGGCTGCGCCGACCTCTACATGATCGGCGAGCACGGCATCCCCCTCTCCATCCGCCGGGGCCATGCCTGCGCCGAGGCCAACGTCTCCACCGTCATCCAGCTCACCGGCGGCACCCTGAGCAAGGCCATGGGCCTGCACCTGGCCGCGGTCCTGCCCAACGTGAGCCACATGACCAACCTCGACGACCAGTACGACGAGGACGTCACCGGGGGCCGCATCGAGGTCGCCGAGGGCAGCTCCCCCATCCCCGAGGGCCCCGGTCTCGGCGTCGACGTGGACGAGGCCGAGCTGGAGCGCATCCGCAGGAACCCGAAGACCGAGATCCCCCGGCACATCGGCGTCCTCCACATGCCGCGGGGCGGCCGCTACTACACGCGCGGCTACCCCGGCGTCGAGAGGATGACCGGCTTCCCCGAAGGCAACGTCCGCGGCATCCTCCTGGAGGTGTGGGAGGAGGACGGCTCCGAGGCCTGGCGGCAGCGATGGGAGGGCCTGGCCGGCGGCTGGGTGCTGGAGACCAGCTGACGGCGCCCGGCGCGGACCTCGTGACTCACGGGCCCCGCTTCGAGCCGGAGGTCTTCCCTCCGGCGGGCGACCTCGGCCGGTGCCTGTTCTTCGCCTTCCGCGGCGACCGCCTGCTCCACCGCGCCGCGGCGGCCG
>CAZEHQ010000129.1:0-12494 GCA_964512165.1 uncultured Gemmatimonadaceae bacterium
CTGACCGGCCTCGTCGCCGGCGGGGTCACCGCCTTCGCGCCGAACATGCGCGGGCTCTCCGTGAGCGCGGCCAACGGCATCGCCGTGGGCGGCCGCCATCTGCCCGGCGGCTCGGGCCGCTGGTTCGAGCCCGTGAACGAGCGCTTCACCGGCCTCTCCGTGGGGCTGGTCAACTACAGCCGCGATCTGAAGGGGGTGCAGCTCGGCCTGCTCAACTACGCCGGCAACAACCCCCGCTGGGCGCGCCTGCTGCCCCTCGTCAACGCACACCTGTAGAGGAGGGACTCATGACACGCATTCCCACCCTGACGGTGCTCCTCCTGCTCGCAGCCGCCTGCTGGAGCCAGGCGACAGCGGAAGACCGGGAGACGATGCGGCGCACCTACGTCCGCAGCGCTCCGGCCGAGGCGGGACAGAGCCTGCGGCTCGAGGCCCACAACGCCGACATCACCGTCACCGGCAGCGGCGGCGACTCGGTGGCCGTGGAGGCCGTGATCGAGATCACCGGGAGCGGCGGCGACTCGTCGGTGGTGGAGGAGTACTTCCAGGCCGCCTCCCTGGTCCTGGAGAGGGACGGCGGCGGGATGTACGTCCGCCTCGACCTCCCGGAACGACAGGTCGACAACGAGGGCCGATCGGCCGTCGGATTCCTGCGCAGGATGTTCTACGACGAGGGAGGCAGCCTCGGGGTGTCCACCTCCACGCGGCTGCGGGTGCGGGTACCCTCGCGCTTTTCCGTCGATCTCTTCAACCGCTACGGCGACGTGAGCGTCGAAGGCATCGACGGCGAGCTGAACCTCGACAACAGCTCCGGCGGCGTGGACGTCCTCGACGGCGCCGGCTCCCTGTCGGTGGCCAACGACTACGGCGAGGTGGGGGTGAGCCGTTTCCGCGGACCCGTGGACGTGAGCGGCAACAGCACCGAGGTCACCCTGTCGGAGGTCGACGGCCGCGCGAACGTCCGCACCAGCTACAAGGGGGTACGCCTGGAGGGGGTGCGGGGACAGGTGACGGTGCACAGCCTCAGCGGGGAGGTCACCGGCCGCGGCATCGAGGGCGACTGCACCGTGCGCAACTCCTACAAGAGCGTGGACCTCGAGGAGGTCTCGGGCTCCGTGCAGGTGGTAAGCCAGAGCGGCAGCGTGCGCCTGGACGGCGTCGGCGGCAGCGCCCGGGTCGAGTCGAGCTACAAGCCGGTCCGCGTATACCGCGTCGGCGGCGGGCTCGCCATCAGCGGCAACTCCAGCGAGGTGGAGGTGGACCGGGTCGGGGGCGACGCCGCCATTGTCAGCTCGTACAAGCCGATCCGCGTCGAGGACGTGACCGGGAGCCTCACCATCAACGGCAACTCGTCGGAGGTGACAGTGGAGTCCGTGGAGAGGGACGCCGTCATCGTCACTTCGTACAAGCCGGTCCGCGTCGAGGACGTGGCCGGCAGCCTCACCGTGAACGGCAACTCCGCCGGCGTGACCGTCGAGTCCGTGGAGGGCGACGTGACGGTGGCCAACTCCTACAAGCCGGTCGTCATCAAGGGCGCCTCCGGCTCGATCACCGTGCGCGGCAACCACAGCCCCATCGAGGTCTCGCGGATGGCGCGCCTGAAACAGGGCGGAAGGATCGTGCTGGCCACCTCCGGGAAGCCGGTCACCCTCGCCCTCCCGGCCGGCGCCGAGCCCGGCGGCTCCCTGAGGACGCGCCACGGCCGCATCGTCTCCGACTTCCCCGTGGTCCTCTCCACCGACCAGCGCAGCGCCCGGCTGAAGGCCGGCGGCGGCTCCTTGAAGGTCAGCATCGACGCCGGCCGGGACATCACCCTGCGGCGGGAGTGAAGGTCAGGGCTCCAGGTCCTCCACCCGTACCGTCCCCTTCCACTGGTCGTAGTCCGCCGTCATCGCCTCCGACCACGCCCGGTCGACCTCGCCCGGGGTGTAGACGCCCTCGCGGATGCGCATCTTGCCGAAGTAGTCGCGCATGCGCGTCTCCTCCGACTTCTCCACGACCTCCGCCGCCAGCTTCGGCGGCACGAAGACGATCCCCGAGGGCGTGCCCAGGACCACGTCGCCGGGCATGACCGTGGCCTCGCCGATGCGCACGGGGCCGTTGATCTCGGCCAGGGTCACGTCGCCGATGGCGGTGGGGTGGACGTCGCGGCAGAACACGTTCATCGGCAGCTGGGCAACGCGCTGGGCGTCGCGGATCGAGCCGTCCACCACCAGGCCGGTGCCGCCGGTGCGGGTGGCGATGGCGGTGCCGAGGTTGTCGCCGATGAAGGTGCCGCGCTCGATCTTGCCGAAGAGCTCGACGACGAGCACGTCGTTGTTCTCCAGGGTGTCGATGACCCAGGAGTTCTGGCCGCCCACGCGCTCCTTCTCCTTGCCCTCCTCCTCCACCAGGGCGTGCAGGTCGGGTCGCTGCGGCACGTAGCGGCAGGTGACGGCGCGGCCCACGAGGATCCGCTCCGGGTGCAGGTTCATCCAGCCGCCGTCGTACTGCAGCCGGAACTCGTGCCCCATGAGCACGCCCCAGGCCTCCTCGGTGGTCACCCTCTTCATGCGCTCCAGGATGTCGTCGGGCACCAGGGGCCGGCCGAAGCGGTCCCTGGGCAGGTCGCAGTCGCGGGTCAGCTCGGCGTTGCGCTCCGGGCAGTTCAGTTCCATCCATCGCCTCGTTTCGTGTTGGTGGGGGTTTTCAGATCCAGCCGATAGAATAGACACGATCCGCCTAACGGGGCACGGCCCCGCCCGCCCCGCCAAGGCCCGCATCGCCCATGGTTCCCACCCACCTCCGGGGCACGGCCCCACTCCCGCCGCCGTCGCCGGGATCTCTCGCATCGCCTAAGATTCCCGCCCCCCGCGCCCTCCATCGGCGTCACCTTTTCCGCGAGAAACCCACGTGAGCGAGCGGCCCAACCTCCTCTACCTGCACTCCGACCAGCACAGCCCCTTCGTCGCCGGCTGCTACGGCGACGAGCTGGTCCACACCCCCCACCTCGACCGCCTCGCGGCCCGGGGCGTCGTCCTCGACGCCTGCTACTGCCCCTCTCCCCTGTGCGTGCCGTCGCGCATGTCCGCCCTCACCGGCCGCCACCCCTTCGAGAACGGGGTGTGGACCAACAGCCACGTCCTCGACTCCGCCATCCCCACCCTGGCCCACTCCATGGGCGCCGGCGGCTACCGGCCGTCGCTGATCGGCCGCATGCACGCCCTCGGACCGGACCAGCTCCACGGCTACGCCGAGCGCCTCGTGGGCGACCACGGCCCCAACCACCTCGGCGGCCGCGGCGTCGACCACGGCGAGCTGACCGGCACGGCGGGTCCGGCGCGCGTCAGCCTGGTCAAGTCGGGGCCGGGCCAGAGCGCCTACCAGGTCCACGACGAGGACGTCACGGATTGCGCCGTGGACTGGCTGCAGCGTCAGGGGGAGCGGCGCGGTGGCGGCGACGATTCCCCCTTCTCCCTCTCCGTGGGCTTCATGCTGCCCCATCAGCCCTTCGTCGCTCACGCCGAGGACTACGCCAAGTACGAGGGCCGCATGACCCTGCCGCGGACTCCGGAACCGTTCTCCGACGACCTGCACCCGCACCTGCGGGCCTGGCGCCGGGCCTGCGGCATCGAGGAGGTCACCGAGGAGGAGGTCCTGCGGGCGCGCACCGCCTACTGGGCCCTGGTGACGCGACTCGACCACATGATCGGCCGCATCCTCGGCGCCCTGGAGACCGCCGGCCTGGCGGAGAACACCCTCGTCCTCTACACCTCCGACCACGGCGAGCAGGCCGGCGAGCACGGACTCTGGTGGAAGCAGACCTTCTACGAGGACTCGGTGCGGGTGCCGGCGATCCTGACGTGGCCCGGACGGCTGCCCGAGGGCGAGCGCTGCGGCCGCGTGACCAGCAGCCTGGACCTCAACGCCACCATGCTCGACGCCCTGGCGTGCCCGCCCCTGCCCCACTCCCGGGGCCGCAGCCTTCTGCCGCTGCTGGAGTCGCCGGCGGCGGCCGCTTGGGAGGACATCGCCTTCAGCGAGTTCTGCCTCGACGAGGCGGGGGCGGCGGGACCAGTGGCGGGGGAGGTGGTGCAGCGGATGGTCCGCCGCGGACCGTGGAAGCTGAACTACTACGACGGCCAGCCCAGCCAGCTCTTCCACCTGGAGGAGGACCCCCAGGAGACCCGCGACCGCGCCGCGGACCCGTCCTGCGCCGGGGTGCGGGCGGAGCTGGAGGGACTCGTGCTGGACGGCTGGGACCCGGCCCGGGTGCGGGAGCAGATGGCGCGGCGGCGGGCCGAGGGGCGGATCCTGTCCGAGTGGGGGCGGCGGGTGCGGCCGGCCGACGTGTGCCGGTGGGATCTGCGGCCGGAGATGGACTACCTGGATTGAGGGGGGCGGGACCGGTGCGGGCGGGGTCTGAAGTGCGGTCAAGATCCTGCCAGATAGCGTGCCAAACAAGGTGCCACAGATAAACTGCCGAATTCTGTAAGTGATTTATTCTCCCTGACTTAGGTGTGCCAAGATACGTGCCAAAGAAGCTGTCAAGGAAGCCGCCAAAGAAGGAGAGCAGCAGCATGACGACACGAGAAGAGCGGGACGAGGGAGACAAGCTCTCCTGGAAAGAGACCTATCGCGCGATCGCCTCTGCTCACGAAGACTGGGGCGATCTCGACGCCGCGACCGCCGATGGCATCGAGGCGGAGCCGGACTGATGGAGGTCTTCGACTACCGCCGCGACGTGCGCAACATCTTCGTCTCCTCGCAGATGCGCTCGCGGTTCCTGCGCATGGAGCCGGGACAGCAGGCGGATCTGCACAGCCACGACCTGGGCCACGAGATCTTCCTCATCCTGCAGGGGCGGGCGCGGTTCGAGATCTCGGGGGAGACCGCCGACCTTGGGCCGGGGCAGGCCTGCTTCGCCCGGGCCCACGAGCCCCACCGGGTGAGCGTGATCGGCGACGAGCCCATGACCATGTATCTCTCGGTGACGCCGCACGTGCAGCCCACGCACACGGGGCGCACCGAGGAGGGGGGCCGGCTGCCCGTCCGCTTCCAGCCGTCGGCGGCCTACGACGTGGCGGAGGACCCGGCGCCGGTGGAGGAACTGCTGCAGGGCTTCGTCGGCCTGGCGGAGGAGCTGGCTTCCGCGGCCGCCACCGCCGCCGGGGAGCAGCGCGAGGCCGGCGCCCGCCTGCTCGAAGCCCTTGCCACCGGCGACGAGGATGCTGCCGGCCGTCACCGCGAGGCGATGTGGCTGGCCCTGCGCGGCGTGGTGGACAAGCTCCACGAGACGGCGGAGCAGTGGAACCGGCTCGCGCCGCGGGCGGGGAAGACCGGATGAGCGGGACCCGCCGGCTGCGGACCGGCGTCGTCGGCTGCGGCGCCGTGGCCCAGGTGCAGCACCTGCCCAACCTCGCCTTCCTGCGCGAGGAGTTCGAGATCGCCGGCCTCTGCGATTTGTCCGAGACGCTGGCGCGTTCGGCCGCCGAGGAATACCACGTCCCCGCCTGGTTCACGGATCTGCGCGACCTGCTGGCGGCCGACATCGACGCAGTCCTGCTGTGCCAGTCCGACCCCAAGGTGGGCGCCGCCCTCGAGGTGCTGGCCTCCGGCCGCCACCTGCTCATCGAGAAGCCGGTGGCCTTCGTGCCGGAAGACGTGGACCGCATGGCCCGCGCTGCCGCCGACGCCGGGGTGGTGGCCCAGGCCGCGTACATGAAGCTCTACGATCCCGCCTTCCGCCTGCTGGAACGCGAGGTGCAGGCCATGGGGGAGCGCCGCTTCGCCCAGGTGAACCACCTGCACACGGACAACCGCCATCACCTGGCCCACTTCCGGCTGCGCGGCGCCGGCGATCTGCCCGAATCAGCTCTCCGCGAGCGGGCCACCCAGCGGGACACGGACGCCGCGCGCGCCCTCGGCGACGTCCCCGGCCACGTGCGTTCCGCCTTCTTCCACCTCGCCGGCAGCATGATCCACGACCTCTACGGGCTGCGCCACCTCTTCGGCCCGCCGGAGCGGGTGGCGGCCACCGAGATCTGGAGCGGCGGCCTGGGGATCAGCACGATCCTCGGGTGGGCCGGCGGCCTGCGCTGCGCCGCCACCTGGGTGGAGCTGGAGCGCATCCGCCACTTCCGCGAGACCCTGGAGGTCTACGGGCCGGAGCGCGGGGTGATCCTGTCCTACCCGACGGGGTTCTCGCGGGGGCTGCTGAGCGAAGTGGTGATCCGCGGCGTCTCGGAGGAGGGCGAGCCCTTCGAGCGCCGTCCCGCCGTCGACTGGGAGAGCCCCTTCGTCGCCGAGCTGCGCCACTTCCACGCGTGTGTGACGGAGGGGGAAACCTGCCGCACGCCGCTGGGGGAGGCGCGGCACGACGTGCAGTTGGTGGTGGATATTGCGCGCGGGGCGGTCTGACGCGTCTCCAAGTCCTCAGTACCTCGTATCAACCCACTCGGCGTGACGGCCGGAACAGGATAGCCGCTCTTGTCCTTGTGGGGATTCACCTCGGGCGGCAGCCTCTTCGATGATCTCACGCTTGTCGATCATGCGCGCTGCTCCCGCACCCAGATCGGCGGCACCCAAAGGCGCCACCGTGAAACCAGGCGCGTGCAGTCCATGGCGGGATCGATCCGGGCGTTCCCTTGCGTCAGCCGCGTGCGGCAGCTCTCGGGTAGCTCACCGGCCTCCTCATGCCTCTCCGCAAGGAATCCGAGCCGCTTGAAGACGGCACCGTTGCCGAGGGTTTCGGCATACTCGATCAGGGTATCGTCACTGCGGTCCTCGCGTTTCAGGTAGGCCTGCAGGCAGTCTGAGACATGCTGAATCCCGGCGCCGCGGGCGGGATCGTCGAGCATGTCCACCATGGTGCGGTGAACGTCGGAGACCAGGACCCTCGACCGCCCACGCCAGACCGGCCGGGTACCGAAGATCCTCCGCTCGGAGATGTGATGCAGAGTGAAGTGAGCGCCATGACGCACCTGCTGCTTCTCGCGCACCGGCCGGGCCGTCATGACCACGATGTCGCGGAACAGCTGTTCTGTCAGGTCCCAGTGCTCTGCTGCGGTACGGCCGCCTACATAGGCCGGGCCGTAGAGGGCGGGAACCAGCACCCACGGGTCGTCCAGAACCTGCGCGCTGTCGAGCAGATCCAAAGAGGAGGCGGACACGTATGCGCCGCGCCCCACACGCCGCAGCCAGCCCTGGCGGGTCCAGCGTGAGAGAAGCTGGGATGCTCTGGTCCGATCAACCGACAGCGTGGCCACGACGTCGTCGGCCCGAATGACATCGCCAGCGTCTCGTATCACCGATACGAGCCGGCGTCTGCCGCGCGGTATGGGCTGTTCCCCGGTGATTCTCGCTATACTCCGAGAGGAGAAATTCGCCTTTTTCGTTAATTTCTGCGCGGCGAATATACCAACCTGGGCAGGAGGCCGCAACCGAGGTCGGTCTGACGAGCCGGGTCACCCTCCGGGTCCAGATCAGAGTTCGTCCTCTGCTACATCCAGCTCATAGTCCATCTGGAGGCCCATCCAGAACTGCGACGACATGCCGAAGTAGCGAGCCAGACGCAGGGCCGTATCAGCGGAGATTCCCTGCCTGCACTTCGAGGGTGGGTATCCCCGAGACGTCCACCATGCGCTCCGCCACCGCCAGATCGTGGTTGCGTTGCAGGTTCACCCAGAAGGCGGCCCCGTTGCCGAAGAGCTTGCCGAAGCGGACCGCCATCTCGGCCGTGACCGGCTGCTTCTCGTTGAGGATGTCGTAGAGGGTCTGGCGGGAGATCCCGTGTAGTTCCTGGGCGGCTTGTGCCGTATGCTTCTATCCTTGGCTCAAGAGTGACGGGAAGGGGCGTTTCTTGTCAACCAACGCCTTGCAGGTCGCGACCATCGCTCTCGCAGTGGCCCTTGCGCAACCCGGGTCTGCCCCTGCAGAGATCACCAGGGTGGACAGCCTGGGCATCACCGTGAAGGACTCCCTCTCCCAGGGGCTGGTGTTGTGGGCGGTCAACGGCTACTGGCCCTCCCGGGACTGGGAAGTCCTGGTCCACAGGCTGCAAGCCAACCGGCCGGAAATCCTGGAGACGGCCTTCGGCGAAGAGCAGGCGGAGCGGCTCACGGAGGAGCTGCAGGACCTGCACGTCCGGATCCTCGAAGGAGTGCGGGGGAGGATCATGCGGGGCTCGTTGCGGAATTCGGAGTGGAACGGCCTCCACGAGGTCTCCCTCACCGTCCTCCGCTTCCAGGTGCGGAGCGCCCCCCGCACTCGCGCGCAGCGCCTTCAGGCCAGGGCGGAGGCGCAAGCCCAGGGGCATCCCGGGGTGGAGGTTACGCTGTCCACGCGGTTCGTCCTGCGGGCGGTTGAAACGGGGGACCGGCTCAACTCGGAGGTCATCGCCGCCAGGCGCACGCGGCGCCCCGGCACAGAGAGAATCAAAATCGCGGACTTGCTGGAGGAGACCATCACATCCGCCTACAAGTCCCTCGCCGTGAAGTACGACAGTCTCTCCGCGTCCTCCGCCGACCGGTGACGGGGCGCCCATGCGGTACCAGAGTCCGGGCCGGCTCCGACTTGGTCTCTCCCTTCTCCTGTCGGCGTTCCTGCATCTGCTGCTCATAGCCGGATACCACCTGCTCGCCCCTTCTCCCGCACTCGACCATCTCCCCTTCTTCCGCAGCCCCCGGGCGCTCTCCGCCCCTCGCCTCTCCGGCCCCGAGCCGGAAGCCGATGCTCCCGCCATGCAGAGAGTGGCGGGCCGATTGCCGGATCTGTCCCGCACCGTGGATGCCGTCACCTCCGCCGTCTCCGACAGTGTCGCGCCGCACGGGGCACCGGGGGACACCTTGGCGGGACCGATCGAGGTGGGCGGGCGGCACCGTCCCTTCGAGCCCTGGCTGCCGGCAGAGGATTCGGTCGAAGTGCAGGCCCAGGACTTCGGGCCCTCCTTCCCCATGGAGGAGCGCGATGGCTACGCGCGGCTGTGGCTCCCGGACGCCGACACGACCGATGAGGACAGCGCCCCCGCCCAAAGGGCCCGCCAGATCGTCCTGGCGTGCCTGAACGCCATGGGCGGCGTGGAGCGGCTCAAGGCCCTCCGCTCCATGTCCGCCGTGGTGTGGGTGCGGGCCACGACCCGCTGGGACGGCAGACTGCCCCCTTACATCCACAGGGTGCCCGCATATTACCATCCCGTTGCCGTCTGGCGATTCGACCCCGGAAGCGGCCAACCCTGGGCGCGCGCCCCCTACGTGCGGGAGGAGGCCTTCCCCGGCTATTCGCCGATGGTCCCCTACTACGACTCGGGAACTTCTCCCGCTTCTTCGAGGCGCGCTGGATGCTGAACTCCCCTCCAGGGACCCGCTCCTTTCGCGATCGTTCCGAGGGCGAGCGGTGGAACTTCGTCGAGCGGTTTCTCGGCGAGGGGATCCACCTGCGGTACCTTGGCCGTCACACCCTCGATGGCCGCCCCGTGCACTCCGTCCGCGTCGACGACCGCAAGTTCGGCCGCATCTTCGCGGCCCACTTCGATGCCGACGACGCCCTGCTCGCCGCCGTGGATGAAGAGCTGTCGGAGAGAGAAGCGGAGTGGTTCCTGAACCAGCGGGGCAACCAGACAAAGGCAAGCCCGGCGTGGACGACCCGCTTCGAGGGATACAAGGAGGTGCAGGGGGTCCTGTTCCCCACGAAGTGGCGCCGGTCCGGGGGAGCCCCCGGACCGCCTCTTCCCGAGGGCGTACCCCCCAAGCCGCCCTACTCCACCATTCTGCTGAACGTCGCCTTCAACGGGGAGGAGCCGAGCCAGGCGCCGCCAGAGATGGAGTAGGCCTGCCCCAGAGGCGCGCCCTCGTCCCACCCGAAGGTGCGCACGTTGGCTGTTGGCCACTTGCTCAATCGAAATCAGCTGGCAGGTCGGGCGACCCCAGGAAGGCGAAACAGCGGTCGATCTGGGCAGCCGTCACCCGGGGCGTGGACAGCTCGGGGATTGCATCCGGCCTGAAGAAGTCGACACCATCCGTCTCCGCGCTGGTGGACGGGCTCCCCCCTGTGAGCTCGCAATGGAGGAAGAGCTTGTAGACATGATGGAGGCCGGGGGGATGAGCGTGCCGGTTCCGGTCATAGCAGGCCAGCAGCTTCCTCGCCTTCGTCCGGTAGCCCGACTCCTCCAGGATCTCCCTCTCCACGGACTCGCTCGGGGACTCGTTGACGTCGACCCAGCCCCCGGGCAGCGTCCACCTGCCGTCCGATCTCTCCCTGACCAGCAGGATGGCGTCCTCGCGGAACACGACACCCCGCACGTCGACTTTGGGCGTCGCGTGGCCGCGCTCGCCGGCAAGGAGGTCCCGAATCCCCGGGGCATCCGAGTCGGTGTAGCGCTGAAGAATCTCCACGGAGAGTTCGCGCAACTCCTCGAACCGTTCGATGTCAAGGGATCCTTGGAGTAGGCCAGGCCGTTCTGGGCTATCGCCTGGATCTTCCTTGCCCAGGTCAGCCAGTCAGGTTCCATGATCGCATACGGAGGCGCCTGTCACGGCGAATCCTCTCGTGGGAGCTACGGCCGCGTAGACCCCACGCCGCCGATCCCGCCGGCGCCGCAGACTGCCCGGCGAGTCCCGGCGGCCGCCGGCTTCCCCACTCCCGGCAGGGTGTAAGCCTCGGACTGGCTGGGGTCGACTCGATATCCGAGGTCGCCCATGGCCTGCAGGGTGGTGGCGCTGAAGATGCCGTTGTCCCAGTCGATGTAGGGGGTCATCACCTCGTCACCGAAGATGGACTCGCGCCAGTGGGTGTAGTCGGGGGCCAGCGGCACCTTCTTGCCCTCCCACCTCCAGCCGCCTTCAACGTCGAAGGCGCTGCGCGCCCCCCGCCCCTTGAAGTGGGGGTCGGGGTCGTCGATGTCCACGAGTTCGAGAGCGTGCCAGATGGACACGTGGAAGCCGAGGGCATGGGCGATCTCGTGCACGGCGATGTCCTTCAGGTAGCGGAGGAAGGAGTCCTTGTGGAAGCGGATATTCCCCAGCACGGGAAGGGAGCTGTCGCGGCGGACCAGGATGGGGCCGCCGGTCCCCAGGACCTCGGAGTCGTCGGGAAGGCGCCCCACATAGAGACGCACGTCGTCGACGATTTCGTCCCGGATGACCAGGCGCCCTATCCAACTGTGGCGGTCGAACCAGTCCTTCTCGGCGCTGTCGAAGGGGTATAGAGCGAAGTCGACGTCGGGGACTCCCCCCGAGATAACCCTCTCCCACACCTCGGCGGCCTCCTCGATCAGGGCCCGGTGGCCCGGGCTGAAGTCATCCACGAACACGAGCTCGATGTCGAAGGAGGTGTCGGGCGCCGGCGGGGTGGGCTCGACGACGGTGACCGAGTAGGAGGCCAAGCTGTCGCCGTCCTCGGTCTCGATGAGAACGCGGGATGCCCCCGCCTGGCAGCCGGCGAGGAAGACCGGGTCGCCGTGGCCGACATTGGTGTGAGTGTCGTTGCGCTCGGCCCCGCAGTAGCTCCGCGACGGGGCGGCGGAGGCGGTGGAGAGCTCGAGGGCCAGGTCGGAATCGTCGCCCGGGTTGACGATCACCTGGACCTCGGCGTCGGAGGCCTCGCCCGATGCGGTCTGCACCTGCATGGTGAAGCGGTGCCAGAGGGTGCCGTTGACCGTGAACCCCGTCTCCCCCGGGTCCGGTGACAGGGAAGCCCGGATCCGGGGAGCCAGGGGGAATCCGATCCTCCATGGATTCTCCCCCGAGCCGCCGTAGAGGAACTCGCCGAAGTACTTGAGGTCGTCCCAGTCGTTGTCGCCGTCGCGGTCGATGTCCAGCAGGTCGAAGTCGTAGTACGAGGCCAGGTAGGTGAACCCCGTGACGTAGTGCCACAGGGGCCACAAGTCCCAGAAGTTGAGGATGCCATTGCCGTCGACGTCGCCGAGGTGGCGCTGTTCCTCTTCGTCGTGATCGGTGGCGGCCTTGGCGGCGGGCTCGCGCGCGGGAAGCTCCGCGGGAAGGACCACCCCGCGCTCGGAGAACCAGGCGACCAGGCGCCGGTAGTCCTGTTGGTTCGGGAGTGGGGGCGTGGGCGATGACGGCGGCTCGGCGCAGCCGGAGAGTGCGGCGATCACCGCCAGGACGAGGGACCAAGGACGCATGAGGGACTCCAGGCTCAACGGTTCAGACGAACCTACGCGCGACTGCTCCCCGAGTCAGGTCAGCGGAAGAAGAACCGCTCTGCCGTTCCCGTCATGATCTCGGCGCGGTCGGCGGCGGAGAGGAAGTCCAGCCCCTCCTCCATGTGCGCCAGGCTGGCCGCGTACGTGTGCTCACCGAGCATCTGGTAGGGCCCGTCGCTGGCCCACATGAGGCGTTGCGGGCCGTAGGCGTCGACGACCCGCCGGATGAGGCCGGCCAGGTCGTGGTAGGGCGGCTTCTTCTCGCCCAGGGCGTAGAAGGCGGAGACCTTCACCATAACCCTCTCGAACCGCGCCATGGCGCACAGGGCGTCCACCTCCTCTTCCAGGATCGGGC
>CAZEHQ010000130.1:0-12472 GCA_964512165.1 uncultured Gemmatimonadaceae bacterium
GAAAGCGCCTTCCCTGGTGGGCATGGGCCTGGTGGTGACACTGATGTGGATTCCGTCCGGCTGTGCCTCGTTGCGCAGAAAGAGCTCGACTCCGTCCATCTTCTCGCCGCGGATGGCGCGCACGAGGGGGTTCTCCTTCGTTGGAAGCAGCGTCTTCCCGTCGGCGCGATAGATGCCGTAGTCCCGGGACCAGGCGTCCATTCTTCTGCTTGGCAGGTACTTGCCGCCCATCTCATAGGCGGCGGAGTTGGAGAAGAGGTACTTGCCCTTTTCGTCGGTGGCGATCACCGCGTCATTCATGCTGTCGAAGATGGTCTTCATGAGCTGGGTCTGATTCCTCAGCCTGGCGACGGTTCGTGACAACTTGGCTTCTGCTTCCTTGTGCCTGGTAGTGTCGCTGAAGACAACCACGCCGGCTTTCACCACTTTCCCGCCATCGCCGAATATGGGCCGTGCCGTGGCGCTGACGTGAACCCCCTCCGGCTTTCTCTCGTTGCGCACGAAGACCTCCATGTCCTTCGTGACCTCTCCCCGGAGGGCGCGCACGAGGGGAAGCTCGTCGGTTGGGATCATCCTCTCTCCGTCGGGATAGAAGGCGTCGTACATCCTCGACGATCCATGGGGGCTCGAACTCTCCATCCCCACACCGAGGATCTCCTCCATCCTCGGATTCGCGAGCAGCAGCCGACCCGTTGAATCGCAGAGGACCACGGCTTCATTCATGGTCTCGAAGACCGTCTGCAGGAGCTGGGACTGACTCTGCAGTTCGGAGAGCGTCTGTTCCAGCTCTGTCCTCGCCTCCTTTTCCCGGGTGACGTCGCGAAAGACGATGACGCCCCCTCTCTTGGCATCGTCACCGTGCACAAGAGGTCTGCCGCTGACGCTGAGACAGATACCTTCCGGCGCTTGCGGATTCCGTACGAGGACCTCGACCTCATCCGAGGACTCGCCCCGGATGGCGCGGGCGAGGGGAAGCTCGGCGGACGGAAACAGAGTGGTGCCATCCGGCAGGTAGAGACCGTAGCCCTCGGAGCGGTGATGCAGATCGAACTCCTGCATCTTGCTGCCGACCAATCTCTCTGCGCTCGTATTGAAGACCAGGTATTCGCCGTCTTCGTCGCAGGCGATCACCCCGTCCCGGACGCTGTCCAGGACAAGCTGCACCAGCCGGGTCCGGTCCCTCAGTTCCCGATTCGATCGTTCCAGCCTGCTCTCGGTTTCCCTGTGCCTGCCGTTCCTTTCCTGCATGGCGAGAGCGGCCTGGATGTTCAGGTGCAGTTGGCGCTCTTCAACCGGCTTCAGCACGTAGCCGAAGGGATGGGTCGCCTTCGCCCGCGGCGACAGGGCTTCGTCGACATCGCCGGTCAGGTAGATCACGGGAAGGCCGAAGCGGCCTCCGATCTCTTCGGCCGCTTCGACACCGTTGTCCAGCCCGAGATCGATGAGGGCGAGGTCGGGACGCGTTTCCGCGGCTGTCTCAACGGCCCTCGGCGCCGACGAAAGAGTGGCGCAGACTGTGTAGCCCAGGTCTTCCAGGCATCCTTCGAGGCCGGCCGCGGAATCATGGTCTCGAACGATCAGTATCTTCGCCTTCGTCATGCGGGCTGCATCCCCTTCGAGGACGGGCGCAATCCTTGGTTTTCCAGGAGCGTGTGGAGGTGGGAGTGGAACGGAGACAGGGACGGGATCGGTTTCCCTGCTGCGCTGGCAACCCCTCCGTCCGGTCTCGGGCCAAAGGTATGGGGGGGTCGGAAGGGCTGCAATCGTGTTGGGCGGCAGCCGGTTTCAACCGGTGCCGCGCATTCGGGTGGTCTGTCGCATCTGCGGCACAAGTCGCACTTTACGACGATCCCGCGCCGGCCCCCGTGACTATGGAGCTGTGCCCGGCTGCGGGCCTTCAGGAGATTCACCTGCAAAGGGACAGCGCTCATGACCGTGGATTGGAACCGCAGCGACGACGAGGTCCTGGCCACCCTGCAGGACGTGGTGGCCATCGAGAGCGTGAACCCCTCCCTGCCCGGCGGCCGCAACGGGGAGGCGGGCATGGTGGAGTACCTCTCCGCCTTCTTCGAGGGCATCGGACTGCACGTCGAGCTGACCGAGGCCCTGCCGGGGCGGCACAACCTCGTGGCCCGGCTCGAGGGGCAGGACCGGGACCGCGCCGTGCTCTTCGAGTGCCACATGGACACGGCCTCCGTCGAGGTCATGACCATCCCGCCCTTCGAGCCGCACATCCGTGACGGCCTGATGTACGGACGCGGCTCGGCCGACACCAAGGCGGGGGGCGTGGCCATGATGCACGCCATGAAGCGGCTCGTGGAGTCGGGGGTGAAGCCGCCGCGCACCATCCTCTACGCCGGCTCCGTGGACGAGGAGTACCTCATGCGGGGGGCGCGCCATCTCGCCCCCCGGGTCGACGTGGAGGCCGCCGTCATCGCCGAGCCGACGGACCTGGCGGTGATCCGCGGCCACAAGGGGGTGGTGCGTTTCCACGTCACCGTCGAGGGGAAGGCCGCCCACAGCTCGAAGCCGTATCTCGGGGTCAACGCCATCTCCGGCATGGCGCGGCTGGTGACCCGCCTCGAGGAGGTGATCGGCGCCGACTACGCCTCCCGGGAGGACCCCCTCCTCGGCCATCCGACGATGAACATCGGCGTCATCGAGGGGGGCATGCAGGTCAACTTCGTGCCCGACCGCTGCCGGATCGACGTCGACGTGCGCACCATCCCGGGGCTGACGACCGACGACGTGAGGGCGCAGTTCGCCGCGGTCATCGCCGAGGAGGAAGGGGTCGATGCCGTCCTGGAGGACCCCTATATCACCCTCGCCGCCGTCGGCACCGCCGAGGAGTCGGAGATCGTCCGGAGCGCGGCCACCGCGTGCCGGGAGGTCCTGGGGGAGGCGGTGATCGGCGGCGTGCCCTACGGCACCGACGGCAGTCCCTTCGCCGACCGCGGGGTGCCGACGATCATCCTCGGCCCCGGCAGCATCGACCAGGCCCACGGCGCCGTGGAGTGGGTCGAGTGCCGGCAGGTGACCCGGGCGGTGGACGTGTACCAGCGGATCATGCTGAGCCCGGGGTAACCCCCTACCCCCGCGGCGAGCGCCGGGACCTGATGAAGCGCCGCGCACGCCGCAGCGCCAGCGAGAGCCCGGTCCATACCATCAGGGTCGCCGCCAGCGAGAACAGGCCCGCGAGCCACTGCCCTCCGAGCCCCCAGTACTCCCCGGTGTGCGCGTAGCGCAGGAACTGGCGAGCGCGCCGGCGGGGCAGGTCGTCGCCGAAGGACTCCCAGTCGTGCACGCCTCCGGTGGCCGCGTCGACGGTGAGCCAGCCGGTCTTGTGGGGCTGACCCGGGCGGCCCATCCGTACCTCCACCCGCACCTCACGGTCCGAGGGGCGCGGCAGGTTGAGGATCAGGGTCCGCCAACCCCGGGCCCACCTCTCGGCGGTGGCGAGAACGGCCCCCAGGTCTGGGCCCGGGGAGCCCGCTCCGGGCTCGTCCAGAGCAACCGGACCTTCCGTTGCATCCGCTCGAGCGGGCCAGGCTTCCACGGGGATGGCCCTGCCGACGACCGGGTCGAGCCGGTCCGCCACCGAGGGGTAGGAGGTGGTCATCCCGCTTGCCGCGATCACCGCGAGGGGCAGCACCGACCAGATCCCCACCACCTGGTGCCAGTTGAGGTTGCGCCGGGGGCCTTTCGCCCGCGGCCGCAGGAGGAGCACACGAGCGAGGGATCGCCTGGTGATGGGCCGCGGGATCCACAGGACCGGCCCGGTGAGCAGGAGGAAGAGGAAGGCCACGTTGACGGCGCCCGTGACCGCCCGCCCCTGGCGGATCGATGGGCCGGAGAGATTGAACCAGCGGTGCCAGCCGCGGACGCTCTCGAAGAAGCGCTCGAGGGCGCCGGGCCCCAGGCCGAGCACCTTACCTGTGCAAGGATCGACGCGGGCGTAGCGTTCCCGCCCTTCGTAGACGCGCACGGCCGAGCGCGGGTCCGAACGGTAGTGCAGCGAAGTCGCCGCGAGCCCCGAGGCTTCGGCGATGGCCTCCGGCGGCAGCCTTTGGGCACCGTCCTGCACCTCGACCCGGTAGCGCCGCTCGGCGAGCCCCGTCACCGTCTCCTCCAGCGAGAGGACGACACCGGTGGCGGCCAGCATGAAGACCACCGCCCCGGCGGCCGACGCCACCGAGAGGTGCAGCCAGAAGACGATGGTGCGGATCATCCCGATCCGCCGCCGTCAGTCAAGGGTCACGTAACGCTCGAACCTGGCGACTTCGTCCTCGTCCACGTATTTCCCGATCTCGCGCCGGAACTGGGCGAGGTCGCCGTACGGACGGTATTCCTCGAACTCGTGGGCCATCCGCTCCGTCATCCCCGGGACCGCCATGATCTGCTCGCGGGTGGCGGTGTTCAGGTCGATGGGCAGGTACACGTACCGCGCCAGGCGATCGACTTCGTCCTCGTCGACGTACTTCCCGATCTCGCGCCGGAACTGCTCCATGTCCGCGTAGGGGCGGTACTCCTCGAACTCATGGGCCAGCCGCTCGCCCACGCCGGGGATCAGCAGGATCTCCGCGGTGGTCACGTCGTTGAGGTTGATCGGCAGCCACAGCGCACCGTAGGCGGCCAGCGCCGCCTCGCCGCCGACTGCGTCCGAGAGCGCCGCGTGGAAGTCCGAAGCCGTCAGGTAGGGGCGGCCGCCGGCGAGCGTCGCAGCGGCTTCCGCGGTGATGCCCGCGACCGAGGCGAGCTGGTCCTGCGAAGCGAGGTTGGGGTTGAGAAGTGATGGAATGGCGCTCGCCGAAGCACCGGGCGTCGACTCGGAGTCCGCCGGATCGCCGCCTTCACCACATCCGAGGGACAGCAGGGGGATCAACACAAGACCGATGGGGAACTTCCTGAACATGCTCGTCTCCGCTCTCTTCTGAAAGGTGTGGTCCGCCGACCGCGGCCGGTGCCGGCCGTCGGGCGCTAAGGTATCGTCGCCGGCGGAGGGCACAATGCCCGCGGTCCTCGCGGATCATGCCGGGCCCGGGGTGACCCTTTTGCGGCGCAGGGTCCGCTCTTCCAGCAGCGCGGGGTCGGGGGCCGGCAGACCGCCGGTGGAGGGCTTGAAGACGCAGCCCTCGGCCAGCTCCAGGGGCGGCGCCGAAAGGTCCTGCCGGTAGAACCGGGACGAGGGGAAGAGGTCCCCCGGGTAGGTGAAGTTGTCCAGCGTCGCCAGCTCCACGCAGATGGAGGCGCCCACCGCGCTCTCCAGCATGCCCCCGATCCACACGGGAATGCCGGCGTCCCGGGCGATGTCGTGCACGGCCAGGGCGTTGGCCAGGCCGCCGATGCGGCCCGGCTTGATGTTGATGTAGCGGCAGGCCCCGACGCGGATCGCCTGCTCGGCGGAGCGCACGTCGACGATGCTCTCGTCGAGACAGATGGGGGTCTCGATCCGCTTCGCCAGCTCGGCGTGATCGAGGACGTCGTTGTAGTGGAGAGGCTGCTCGATGAAGGCGAGCCCCATGCCGTCGATGGCCCGGAAGAAGGGCAGGTCGTCGAGGCTGTACCCGGAGTTGCAGTCGATGTGGAAGGTCGTCTCCGGGAAGGTGCCGGTGACGATGCGCAGCATCTCCAGGTCCCAACCGGGGGCGGCCTTCAGCTTGACCCGCGGGAAGCCGGCGTCGACGGCCTTCTGAATGTTGCCGAGGAGCATGTCGTACGAGTCCTGGATCCCGAAGTCGGCGCCCGCCGGCACGTCGCGGGTCTCGCCGCCCAGCAGCCGGTGCAGGGGCGTCCCGGTGATGCGGCTCTGCAGCGTCCACCAGCCGATCTCGATGGCCGCCTTGGCGAAGCTGTTGCCCTTGAAGATCGCCAGCCTCTCGTTGAGGTCGTCCGCGGTGTCGTACTCGCGCCCCACCACCCACGGCCCCATCACTTCCGACACGTGGTAGAACACGGAGCCGGCGCTCTCGTTGAGATAGGTGGGCGCGAAGAAGGGGGTGCTCTCCGACCAGGCTTCGTGCCCGCCGCTGGTGAAGCGGACGAGGACGGAGTGGATGTCGGCGTCCTCGCCGTAGGCGGTGCGCCAGGGGTAGATGAGGGGCATGACGACGTAGTGGACGTCCAGCTCGTCGATTCGCATCAGTTCACCCTTTGTGTCAATCCAGGCTCGTGCCGGCGTAGCGCAGAATCCGGTGTCCGGGAGGATGGTAGAAGCGGTCCACCTCCTTCACGACTACGTCCTTGCGCCGCATGCGCTCCCTTCGCGGCAGAGTGAGGACGATGTCCTCCACGTCGTGCGGTCCGATCCGCCAGTGGCCGCACACGGCTCCGGTCAACTCTCCGTCGATGAGCAGGTAAGCGAGCACTTCCAGCCCTTGGAAGCGCTCCTTCAGCTCGGTCTCGTGGGGAATGACCAGCGGATCCCCCCGGTGCAGCAGGAACACGCTCTCGTCCATTCGATCCGGTCCCAGGTCGCGGTCCTCGACGCAGGTCCACCCTTCGCCCATGCCTTCCACCTGAACCGGTGCGAGCCCTTCCTCTTCCAGTTGGGCCAGGACCGTCGTCAGCCCCCGCCCGGTGAAACCCGACCAGCTCTTCAGTTGCTGGAAGGTGGCGAAGACGTGGCTCTGCAGAAAGCGCCGGATCACCGCCATGGCCGCTTCTTCCCACGACCGGCGATCCAGGTCGACCTCCGGATGGGCGGAACCCAGCAGCGACCACAGCCGGTCCCAGCCGGAGTCGCTCTGGTCCTCGAAGACGAGAAACGCCTCCTGCAGCCGATGCAGCGCCGGCATCAGCTTCTTGTGCTGGATCTCCGTCTCCAGCCGCAGCTGGCGCGGGGACAGTCCGTCGTGGTAGCCCAACACCTGAAGGACTCGATCCTGTACGCTGGTGAGGCTCTTCAGCGGCCGGCGGAAGGCGGTGCCGTAGAGCTCGAAGTCCGCCGCCAGCACGTAGCCGATCCGGCCGCCGGAGAACCGGCCCTTCAGCAGCTCCTGGCGGCCCCGCAGCCCGTCGGCCAGGGCCCGGTCGTCCCCCCGGCAGCGGTGCATCAGCCGCGGAGGCGCGCCGGGCATGTCCCGGGCCACGGGGGTCACCGGCTGCAGCCTCCTGACCAGCTCGCGGTACTCCTTCTCGTCGCGGGCGGGGGACAGCAGTCCGTGGCGCCGGAGCCGGTGGGCGAGTATGGACTCCTTCTTCATGCACCGGGCGCTTCGGGAGGCGCTACCCACACCTTCACCTTGAACCCGTGCCCCCCTGGAAGGAGAGCCAGGTGCCGGCCGGGCCCAGGAGGGGGGCGGACCGACCGGGGCTGCCGAACGGCAGGCGCCGCGGATTCAGGGGGACTCCCTCCTCCCGCATCCAGATGAGCGCCAGCCAGACCAGGAGGACCAGCAGCAGGAAGACCGCGAGCTTGCGCATGTCGAACCAGCATCGGGCCGGAGGAGGGTTACCTGTCGCGGAAGCCTCTGCCGTCGAGGATCTTCTCAGCGTACCTCTCGACCCGCGCCGTGCGGGTCCCGGCCTGTTTGGCACTCGAGAAGTAGAGGTTGTACTCCCGCTGTCTCCCGGGGGTCAGCGCCTCGAAGGCAGCCTTCAGCGCCGGATCCCGCTCCAGGCGGCTCTGCAGTTCCGCGACCAGGACGGGCTCGGGGGCCGGGCCCACCTGCAGGCCCGCCTCCTCGACGGCGATCGCCTCGTCGACGTAGGCCGCGACCGTGTCGGCCAGGCGGGCCACGTCCTCCACCGAGGTGAAGCGGATGCGGCGGGCGGACCGCGAGTTCGGCCCCTGCTCCTCCAGCACCCCTGCAGGGTCCTTCAACAGGGCGCCCTTGAAGAACATGAGGGCCAGGAAGTCCTTCATTTCCTGGAGGATGGCGATGTTGCCGCCCTCGTGGCTGTAGCAGGGCTTGCGCCACTTGATCTCCTCGGTCAACCCGCGGCCGAGCAGGATCGGCCGCAGGGCGGTCATCTCCTCCGGCCATTGGTCGGAACGCCTGATGTATGAATCCACCTCGGGGTTCATCCGGTCGTCGCCTTGCGCACGATCTCCGAGAGCCGGGCCTCGGTTGCGTCGTCCAGCTCCGTGAAGAACCACGCGCAGCCCATGAGCCGGTCCGGGGCTCCCTCCTCGACGGAGAGGTCCACCTTCTCGGTGAGGCCGAAGGTCATGTAGCGATCGTCCGCCCGGAAGAAGCAGAGCACCGGTCCATCGAGGGCATATCCCGGCATGCCGTACCACACTCTCGGCTTCAGCTCCGGCACGCTCCGCCGGATGAGCGCGTGGAGACGCTCCCCCATGCCGCGGAAGGGCTCCGGCATGGCGGCGATCTTGTCGAGGACCTCCGCCTTGCGCGCCATACTACCGGGCGCGGCGGAAGTGCATGGTGTGCGTCTTCGTCTCCTGCCCGGCTCCCGGAAACATCGACCAGGTCTGGGACATCTCGTCCCCGCCGTCGAAGGCGATCGATACGGCGTTCATGTGCGGCATCTCCTCCGATTCGAGGGAGCCCTTCACCAGCTCGAAGGTCAGCACGCCCTCCCCGGAGCTGGTGAGGCTCATCTGCGGCTGGTTGGCCAGGGCGCAGTAGTGGGTCATCGACAGCTTGCCGCCGCGATCGTAGTAGACGGAAATCATCTCCTGCGGGGTGTCCGGGAAGCTGCGCTCGACGACGACGCTGCCATTGGCGGCGACGCGGTACTCGGCGGCCAGGGTCGTCTCCTGGGCGCCGGCCATCACCCAGCCGCCGGCGAGCCCTTTCAAGAGCTCCAGCTCCGGCGAGCCGACGTAGGGCCCCCCATGCGCTTCGCCGCCCTCCTCGGCGGCGGCGAGAGGGAGGGCGACGATAGCAACGAGTGCGGCGAGTGCGGTTCTCATCGAATGTGTCCTTTGCTTGGGAGCAGTTCCTGCGAGGCCCCGAATATACGCCGCCGCCGCCGTAGCGCATCGATCCGGCGCGGCCTATGTTCCCGCGCTCACGCCACCCCGGAGGTTCGACCATGCGCATCGGCATCGTGGGCGTCCACTACGGCCACATCGGCGGCATGATCCAGTCGGCGCAGCAGGCATCCAACGGCGAGATCGTCGGCCTGGTGGAAGAGGATGACGCCCTTTGCGCGCGCTACCCGTCCATCCCCCGCTTCGCCTCCCTGGATCAGATGATCCACCGGGCCCGGCCGGAGCTGATCCTCGAAGGCCTGATCCACCACGAGAAGACCGAACTCGTGGAGACCTGCGCCGGCGCCGGTATTCACCTGCTTCTCGACAAGCCCCTGTGCCACTCCCTCGACGACTGGGAGCGCATGCGCCGCGCCGTGGCCGCCAGCTCGATCCACCTGACCATGTGGTTCACCTCGCGCAGCTATCCGCCCTTCATCGCCCTGCGCCAGGCCGTTCTCGACGGGGAGCTGGGGACCATCGCAAGTCTCGTCTCCACCCACCCGCACAAGATCACCCGCGCCACGGCCCCCGCCTGGTACTTCGACCCCGAGCAGTACACGGGGCCCTTCCACGACCTCGCCTGCCACGGCGTCGACCAGGTCCGCTGGCTCACCGGCGCCGAGTGCGTCGGCGTTCACGCCCTCACCACCTGCAAGCGGTTCACCGATGAGCCGCCGTTGGAGGACCACGTGCAGGCCTCCTTCGCGCTCTCCGACGGCGCCCTGGCCACCCTCACCGCCGACTGGCTCACGCCCCAGGCCTCGCCCTCCTTCGGCGACACCCGCTTCATCATCATGGGCACCCATGGCTCCGCACACCTGCGAGCCTACGCCGAGGACCACCTGCTCATCGCCACCAACGACCGCGATCCGTACACACCCGACCTGCCCGAAGGCCGCGGCGGCGTCTTCGTCGCCGATCTGATCGACGCCATCGAAGGCGGCAACGACCCCTTCATCCCCACCCGCTCGGTCTTCGCCACGGCCCAGGCCTGCCTGCTGGCCCAGGAGTCGGCCCGGCAAGGGGGCGGGTTTCTCGACATTCCTTCCTTCGCACTGTGAGAGCGGCCATGAGCCCGGACTTCCCCCGACTGGTCTTCAACTCCGACGGCGACTCGACGACGTACATCGCTTTCGAAGCGCCGATCACACCGGAGCAGGCCTGCCGCGACATCGAGGAGATCGCCGGCACCAACGTCGAGGTCTTCACCAACTCCATGGGCCGCGGCGACGAGACCTTTTCCCACCCGTCGGAGTTCGGCGAGGTCTACGGCTCCAACGTGACCGAGTGGCCGCAGGCCGAGGGACTGGAGTACGTGCGCTGGATGGCCGACAGCACCCAGGCGCTGATCGACCAGGGCGTCAACATCATCGAGCTGCTGGCGGCGCGGGCCCACGAGCGGGGGATGCAGTTCTGGCCGGCCCTGCGGATGAACGACATCCACGAGGACGACACGGGGCGCTGGAGCGCCTTGCGCAGCACCTTCAAGAAGGAGCACCCGGAGCTGCTGATCGGGTCGCCCTACCCCAAGGTCTCGGGATACCCCGGCTACCGGCAGGACGACTTCACGTGGGCCTTCAACTTCGCCCGCGAGGAGGTGCGCGATCGCAAGCTCGGCCTGATCCTGGAGACCTGCGAGCGCTACGATGTCGACGGCTTCGAGATGGACTTCCAGCGCGGCCGCTGGTACTTCAGGCAGGGAGAGGAAGCCGAGGGCATGCCGCTCATGACGGACCTCGTGCGCAAGGTCCGGGCCGGCACCGCCGAGATTGCCAGGAGGAAGGGCCGGCCCTTCACGCTCATGTTCCGGGTCCCGCCGACCCGCCAGCGCTGTCTGGACACGGGCCTGGACGTGCCCACCTGGATCCGCGAGGAGCTGGCCGACCTGTTCATCCCCATGGACAACGCCTACCTCGACATGGGGGCCGAGATCGCCGCCTTCGCGGAACTGGCGAAGGGGACCTCCTGCCGGATCGGCGGCGGCCTGGAGCGCGCCTCCAAGGTCTACGGGTACGCCGGCAACGACATGCTCTACGCCGCGGCGTCGAGCTTCTACCACCAGGGGGCGAGCTTCATCTACCTGTTCAACTACGACTGCCACCGGCTGCCGAAGACGGGCAGCGACGGCTACACCCCGGACGAGATCCAGCTGCTCCGCGAGATCCACGACCCGCAACGGATCGCCCGCAGGAACAAGCGCTACACCGTGAGCGTTGACATGCAGCTGAACACGCCCGATCAGGGCGGTGAGATGCCCCTCCCCTGTGAGCTGGCGGCGGCGGGCCGGAGTCAGGCGTTCTCGATCGTGGTGGGGGACGACATCGAAGCCGCGCGGCGGGAGCAGGCCCTGGCCGACACCTGGCTGCGGATCACCTGCCGCGAGTACGACCCCGCCCTCGTGGAGGCATCGGTCTCCCTGAACGGCCAGCTTCTGGAGGATGGACACCGGATCGAACTGCCCTCCAGCACGACCGTGACATTTCGCGACGTGCCGGTCGTACAGGGAACCAACCAGATCGAGGTGGCACTCGATCGGATCGACGGCCAGGACAGCCTGCGCATCATGGGAATCGAGCTGGTCATCGCTTACTCGTGAGGGAACCCCATTGAAGATCACGGAAGTCCGGACCGCCGAAGTGCGGATGAAGATCGACGGCCAGCCGCGATACCTCTACCACTACGTGCGCATCCACACCGACGAGGGCGTCTACGGCACCGGCGAGGCGAGCCACGTCGACGGCGGCTGGCGCGGCTCCACCCGGACCATGGCGGCCCAGCTCATCGGCAAGGACCCGCGCGACGTGGACGCGCTCTTCGAGGGGATCCGCCGCGGCTACATCTTCCGCGGGGGAATGGCGGGATTGGGGATATCGGCCCTGACGGGAATCGAGATCGCCCTGTGGGACCTGGCCGGCAAGGCGCAGGGGGTACCCGTCTACAGGCTCCTCGGCGGGAAGTTCCGCGACCGGGTGCGCCTCTACGTGGACAGCGCCCATTCCGACTACAAGCAGCGCGCCGAGGAGGTCCGGGCCGAGGGCTTCACGGCGATCAAGTTCGATCTCGACGATGCCGGCCACCCCGAGAAGCTCGATCCCTGGAACTGGTCGGTGGCCCCCGCCGAGCTGGAGGATCTGGTCGACCGGGTGCACCGGATCCGCGAGGCCGTCGGTCCCCGCATGGACCTCGCCATCGACCTGCACGGGCGCTACGACGTCACCGCCGGCATGAAGTTCGCCCACGCCCTCGAGGACCTGAACCTGATGTGGCTGGAAGAGCCGGTGCCGCCGGAGAACATGGACGCCCTCAAGCGCATCACCGACTCGACCCGCACCCCGATCTGCGCCGGCGAGAACGCCTACCTGCGCTACGGCTTCCGCGACATGATCGAGCAGCAGGCCGTGGACATCATCATGCCCGACATCTCCAAGTGCGGCGGCCTGTCAGAGTGCCGCAAGATCGCCAACATGGCCGAGACCTACTACATCCCCTTTGCCCCCCACAACAATTCCAGCGCCTTGAGCACCGTGGCCG
>CAZEHQ010000131.1:0-3084 GCA_964512165.1 uncultured Gemmatimonadaceae bacterium
AGGACTGCATGACCAGGAGCAGGAGGACGGCGAGTATCGCGTAGGCGATGGTCAGCTGGGTCTTTCGATCGAGTCGCATCGGCTTGGGGGGCGAATCGCAGGAGCGATCCTAACCTATTGGAAAAGAATGAGTTATGGACTTCAGGCGAAGATAACGGGCACCCCCGTCCGGGTCAAGGCGAGCCGGGGGACTCGAGGAGCTCCCGGAGCCGCTGCAGGAAGCGGGCGGCGGCGGCCCCGTCCACGGCTCGGTGATCGGCCGAGAGGGTGAGGCTCATGGCCGGCCGAACGGCCATGGCCTCCCCTTCCACCGCCACGACCCGCGGCTCGATGGCGCCCACCGCCAGGATGGCCACCTGCGGGGGGTTGATGATGGCGGTGAACCGGGAGAGACCGAACATGCCCAGATTGGAGACGGTGAAACCGCCGCCCTGCAGGTCGTCCAGGCCGATCGTCCCCTGGCGGGCGGCCTCGGTGAGGCGCCGGGTCTCGGCGGCGATCTGGCCGATGTCGAGGTCTTGAGCGCCGCGCAGCACCGGGACCAGCAGGCCGGACCCGGTGTCGGTTGCGATCCCGAGATCGACGCCGGCCTGCTGCAGCAGGCGTCCATCGACGAAGTGGGCGTTGAGCCGCGGGTGCTCGAGGAGGGCGGTCGCGACGGCCTTGAGGATCAGGTCGTTGTAGGAGATCCTTCGGCCCTCGGCCTGATAGCCGCGCCTCAACCTGTCGAGCCAGTGGGCGGAGACCTGCATCTCCAGGTAGATGTGAGGGGCCTGCTGGTAACTGGCGGTGAGACGCTCCGCGGCGACTCTCTGGGCCGGGGTCAGCTCCACCAACTCCCCCCCCGGCGGAGCCGGAGAGGGCGCCGGAGTGGCCGGGCGATGGGCCTCCACGTCGGCGCTCACGACGCGCCCGCCCGGGCCGCTGCCGGTGACCGCCGTCAGGTCGATCCCCCTCTCGGCAGCCAGTCTGCGGGCCTTGGGGGAAGCGCGGTGCGGACGCCCGCCACCCTCGGAGGCGGCCACCCGCTCCGGTCGGGCAGCGGGGCTCTGGGGGGCAACCTCCGGGAGCGGCGCCGGAGCCGGGTCCGGAGCCGGGTCCGGCCGGGGTCCCGCCGCCGGGGGCTCCGGGGCGGCCTCGAAAGCCGAGAGATCCTCCTCGGGGGCCGCGATCAAGCCGATCGGCGTCGCTACCTCCACCTCCTCGCCCTCGGCCACGAGGATCCGCCGCAGCACGCCGGAGGCCTGCGCCTCGACCTCCATCGTCACCTTGTCGGTGACCACCTCCAGGAGCGGCTCCCCGCGTTCTACTGGATCGCCGACGCCTTTGAGCCAACTGCCGATGGTGCCTCGCTCCATCGTCAGGCCCAGCTTGGGCATGACCACTTCCGTTGCCATGAGCTGCCGTCCCCGTCTTTCCTGCCGTCTCGAATCCTGTGGGCGTGATCGCCGAGCGGGATGCTCGTGCAGGGAAAATAGGCGAGGCGCCCGACCTTCGGAAGCCGGCCGAGCTCCCGGGGGGCGCGGGTTCGCCGATCGCCGCCGCCGAGGTCGCCGAGGTTGCCGCCGAACCCGGCTCAGATAGATTCGGGCACCACACCGCTTTCCCCACGGAGATGCCTTGCCACCCTCTGCTGTTCCGGACGAACTCACGAGAGATTTCACGGCCACCACCTTCGTGGTCCGCGGGGAGCGGACCCTTCTGCTGTGGCACAACAAGATGGGAGCCTGGCTTCCGCCCGGAGGCCATATCGACTCCGGGGAGTTGCCGGAGGCGGCGGCTCTCCGTGAAGTCCTCGAAGAGTGCGGGCTGACCGTCGAGCTGGTGGACACGGGCCGCTCCGCCGGAATGCTGGGGTCGGTCCGGGTCCTGCACTCGCCCTGGTGCATCCTCCTGGAGGACATCGAGCCCGGTCACCAGCACATCGACCTGATCTACGTCGCCCGGAGCGCGGATGACACCGAGCCGCGCATCGACCGGCGCGAGGCGGGTCGCTTCCGCTGGTGTACCGTCACCGATCTGGAGGGGGCGGAGATCGCCGAGGACATCCGCGTCCTCGGGTCCGAGGCGATCCGCCTGGCCGGGGAGGTCTGAAGTGGCAACCCTCCTGCTGACCCACGAGGGCTGCCTCGAGCACGACATGGGGTCCGGCCATCCGGAGCGTCCCCAAAGGCTGGAGGCGGTTCTGGAGGAGCTGGAGACCGTCCAGCTGCCGGGGCTTGCCCGCTCCCGGCCGGACCGGGCTCCCATCGAGGCCGTGGAGGCCAACCACTCCCCGGAGCACGTGGAGTTCATCCGCCGGGCCTCGGGGTCGGGACGCCTGCTCGCCACCACCCCCGACACCGTCATCGGTCCCTCGACCTTCGACGCGGCCCTGCTGGCCAGCGGCGCGAGCCTCGCCGCCGTCGATGCCGTCCTTTCCGGCGCCGCCGCCAACGCCTTCTGCCTGCACCGGCCTCCCGGACACCACGCCGAGCGGGACCAGGCCATGGGCTTCTGCTTCTTCAACCACGTCGCCGTGGCCGCCCGCCATCTCCGTGCCCGGCACGGCGTCGACCGCGTCGGCATCGTCGACTGGGACGTGCATCACGGCAACGGCACCCAGAACAGCTTCTACGAAGACGGATCCGTGCTCTACTTCAGCGTCCACCAGCAGCATCACTACCCCTTCACCGGCCATGTCGAGGAGACCGGGGCCGGCGCCGGGGCCGGGACCACGCTGAACGTGCCCCTGCCGGCCGGAGCCGGAGACCGTGAGTACCGGCGCATCTTCCGTGAGCGGCTGCGCCCGGCCCTCGAGCGCTTCGAGCCGGGCTTCCTGCTCCTGTCGGCGGGATTCGACGCCCATGCCTCCGACCCCCTTGGGGGGATGCGGATGACCCGAGAGGGCTTCGCGGGGCTCACGGAGGAATGCGTCTTCCTGGCCCGGGACCTGTGCCAGGGCCGGCTCGTGAGTCTGCTCGAGGGGGGGTATGACCTGGAAGCGACCGCCACTTCGGTGGTCGCCCACCTTCAGGTCCTGTGCGGCTGAGATCAAACCTCCGGAGGCCGGAGGAAGAGGTGGATGTCGATGGTCTGCTCCAC
>CAZEHQ010000131.1:3094-12380 GCA_964512165.1 uncultured Gemmatimonadaceae bacterium
CCTTCCAGTCCACCTCCATCGACTCGACCCGATGCCGCAATCCGGCGCCCTCCAGGGCTTCGAAGAACGATCGCGCCGCCGGACGCCCGGGATCGCTGAGGACCAGTCGTCCACCGGGCTCGAGCAGAGCGCGGACGGTCCGTTCGAGCTGGGGATGGAGGCCCTTCTCGTAGGCGAGATCCGAGCCCACCAGCCAAGGGCAGGGAGCCCCGACAGGGTGGTGCCAGTCCAGGTAGGAGACGCTGTGCCGGGCGCCTGCGCCGTTCCGGCTGGCGTTGTGAGCGGCCAAGAGGAGGGCGTCCTCCACGTAGTCGGTGGCTCGAATCCGCCACCCCATCCGCGCCAGGGCCACGCCCACAAGGCCGGTTCCGCAACCCAGCTCGCAGCCCTGGCCGGCGGCCGGTGCATCGGGCCCGGCGAACCAGCGCGCGAGCCCCACCGCCGAGGGCCAGGTCTCGGCCCAGTAAGGGAACCGCGTCGAGCGCCAGTCCCCGGCGTCACGGTCGATCAGGCCGTCGAGGAGGGCATAGGCGTCGGCGGTCTGCACCATCCGCAGGCGGAGGTCCGTGCGGAGAGCGATCTCCACCTCCTCGAGGTCGTACTTGGCCAGGGTACGGGCGACCTGCTTCCGGGAATACCGCTTCACCACGGCGCCGAGGGTCCCTTCGAGAATCGCGGGCCTGGCGGACCCTCTGCCGTCTCCGGCGCCGCTCTTCGGCCCCGGAGGGGAACCGGCATGGCATACGTACGCGCGGCCATGCCTGGGGACGGCGCCTCCTACTCTGCCGGATCCCCGGGCGCCCGGGCGCCCAGATCCGAGAGACGCCGCCTGGCCTGCTCGATGCCCTCTTCGTTGACCGCCGTGGTGTGGTTCGCGGTAGCGTTCCGCCGTCCGGGGGGATAGACCGACTCCCGATAGAGCGGGTAGGCCTCGGTGCGCAGGTGGGCGAGCATGTCGTGTCCGCGCCGCCGGCTCCGCTCGTGGCGGAGGGTGCCGACGTCGATGGGAGCGACGACGATCTTCTCCCCCGGACCCGGGTCGGCCTGCGCGAGGATCCGGCCATCGTAGTCGACGACCATGCTGCCCCCCGGCCAGGAGAAGGGAGGGTAGTGGGAGAGCGAAGCCCCCTGGTTGGCGGCGACCACGCAGGCGGTGTTCTCCAGGGCCCGGCAGCGGTTGACCGTGGTCCACCAGTCCATGGGCGCGGTGGCCCCCCATGGATCCATGTAGGCGGAGACGCGGATCAGAACCTCGGCCCCGTTGGCGGTGAGCTGCCGGAGAGGCTCGGGGAAGAGCCAGTCGTAGCAGATGGCGACCCCGATGTTGCCGATGGGGGTCCGGGCCACCGGAAAGAGCTCCTCCTCGTAGCCCTCCAGATCGTGGGGGCTGGTGTGCACCTCCCAAGGGAGCCAGGGGTTTACCTTCCGGTACTTCAGCAGCAAACCCTCGGGCCCGACGAGGCAGGTTGTGTTGAAGACCTTGCCGGGCCAGCGGTCGTCCTGCTCGAGGAAGGACCCGGTCTGGATGTAGACCCCGAACTCCTGAGCCTTGGCCAGGTAACGCTCGGTGTGCTCGTTGGGGATCGGAAGGGCGAGTTGCCGGTGCAGGGCGCGGGCCGTGGGGTAGATGGGCGCGGCGTGGGCGAACTCCGGAAAGGCGAAGAGGCGAATGTCCCAGAAGGGGCTGTAGGCCTCAACGGCCATGTCGATCATCTCGAGCATGCGGGCCGTGTTGGCCGCTATGCCGGCGCGGTCCACCGGGTTGGGCTGATCGACCTGGCAGGCGGCGGCGGCGTAGCGAAGCCCCGCCCGTCCCTCATCCAAGCGGGCCGGATCGGACACGGTCAGGCGGTCACGGCCTCGGCCCGCTTGGTCTTCCACCGCTTGCGGCGGTCGCTCCTGCGGACCTGGATCAACTCTGCCACGACGCTGACGGCGATCTCCTCGGGCGTGTCCGCGCCGATGTCCAGGCCCACGGGCGAGTAGACCTCCTCCAGCCGCTCACGGCTGCCGCCCCGCGCCTCGATCCGCTGCCAGAGAATCATCTTCTTGCGCTCGCTGCCGAGCATGCCGATGTAGCGCGCCCTTCGGGAGATGGCGTTCTCCACCACGATCTCGTCGTGCTGGTGCCCGCGCGTGGCGGCGACGATGTAGATCTGGTCATCCACCGGCAGCCGCGAGAACACCGCCTCGACCTCGTCGGCCACGCATTCGTCCACCTCGGGATGGCGCTCGTGGTTGGCGAAATACGGACGGTCGTCGACGATGACGACATGGAAGCCGGCGTTCTTCGCCAGGCGTCCGATCTGCCCGCCCACGTGTCCCCCTCCGAAGACGAAGAGCATCGGAGGCGGGGTGAAGGGCTCGACGAAGAACTCCCCTGCTCCCGCGCTCTGCAGACTGGAACGCTCCCGCTCCAAGGCCGTCCGCGCCCAGGAGGAAAGCCGTTCTTCCCCCACGGTGGCCAGATCCCCTCGCCTGCGGCCGTCTTGGTGCAGGAGCGCCCGGCCCTGCTCACCGAGGCCGGTCACGAGGACGCATGGGGACCGGTCACCCCTGGCGGCGGCGACCTCACCGAAGAGCTCTCCGGAATCCGGGTCGATCCGCTCGGTGTAGATGCGGACCGTGCCGCCGCAATTGAGGCCGTGCTCGCCGGCCTGCTTCTCCGTCATGGTGTAGTCCGTCGCCTGCGGCCTGCCGGAGGCGAGGACGTCCCGCGCCACGGTGTGGATCTCGGCCTCCAGACAGCCGCCGCCGATTGTCCCATGGGCGCGCCCCCCGGCGTCGACGATCATCTTGGCGCGCTCGCTCATCGGGATGGATCCGCTGCTCTCGATCAGCGACGAGAGCGCCACGGGTCTGCCTTCGGAGAGCAAGCCTTTCAGGGTCTGGATCGGGTCTTCCATCGGTTCAGGAGTCCCCGCCGCCCAGCAGGCGGGCATAGTCGGCCGGCGTATCCACGTCTTCCACCACGGCCGGCTCGGCCACGGGCACTTCGAGCGTGTCGGCAGGACGGGAGCCGGTCACGGTATTGAGGCCCGAGCGTTCATCCAGTTCGAGGATCTCGTCGTAGTACCGCCGGGAGAGGTACACCGGGTGTCCGCGCCGGCCGGCAAAGGTGGGGATGACGATCCCCTTCTCCGAAGAGGCTGCGCCGGTGAGAACGGCGCGCACGACGGCGTCGGTCAGGCCCGGTTGATCGCCGAGACAGACCAAGTAGCCCTGCCACCGGGGTCCGGCGGCTCTCAGTCCGCACTTCACCGAACCGAGCATTCCCCGGTCGACCTCCTCGTTCACCGCCACCCTCACCCCGTGGGGGCGGAGCAGGGGTGCGATTTCCTCGGCAGCGTGACCAATGACCACGACCAGATGATCGACGTGGGGACGGACACGGGTGATGACGGCCTCGATCATGGTGGTACCGTCGATGGGCAGCAACTGCTTGGGCCGCCCCATGCGGCGGGAACGACCGGCGGCGAGAAGGACAGCGGCCACCTGTCCAAGCCCGAGGGGCTCCCTGCGGGAGGGGAGAGTCAGGGGGGTCGGAGAAGACACGAGGTTTTCGCTTGGTCTCCTGCAGAGGGAGTCGCCCGCGCCCACGGCGACAGTAGCCCTATGATAGCCAGGCGCCTTCGCTTCGACCAGTCCCGGGGGGAGCAGAGTTGCCGGCAGCCCCGCCGCCAGCTAACTTTGACGGATTGGGCCTGTCGGGAATTCAGCAAGTTCCCGGCGGAAGGTGTGTTTCACACGTTCCCTATCGTGGCTTCAGGACGTAGATGGCCGGGCCACCGACTCCCCAAGTCGGGCCTGCCGACAACAGAGAGGAGAGCCCCTTGCCGGCCCTCAAGTCAGCGAAGAAGAGCCTGCGAAAGTCCCGTCAGCGGCGGCTTCGGAACCGCAGCGTCCTGTCGACCATGCGCACCGCAGTCAAGCGAGTGCGTCAGGCACCGGATGCTCAGGCAGGGCAGGAGGCTCTGGCCGCCGCCATTCCGGTGATCGACCGCACCGTCCGCAAGGGGGTGTTGCAGGCCAATACGGGGGCCCGCCACAAGTCCCGCCTTACCCGGCACGTCAAGAACCTCGGCTGACGCGGCGGTCCTCCGCTCGGCGTCGGCCGGATGGACAAGGCTCGGGTCCGAGGCCAGCCGCGTCCTCGGTCCCGAGCACCGCCCCGATCAGACTCCAGCTCGTCGACCGCCGGCGATGGCGGGCACGATCGATACGCTGTCTCCGTCCGCCAGAACCGTCTCCTTGCCGTCCAGAAAGCGGACGTCCTCCTCGTTGACATAGATATTGACGTAGCGGCGAATCTCCCCCTCCTCGTCGACCAGCTTCTCCTTGATTCCCGCATGGGAAGCCTCAAGGCTGTCGACCAGCTCCGACACCGAACCGGCCTCGATCTGAACATCGGCCTGGTTTCCCGTGAGCTTGCGGAGAGGGGTTGGCACGTGAACGGTTACGGACATCTCCAGACTCCTCCAGAGGGGAACTGCGCTTCGGGGACTCCACGGAAAAGGCACGGTCGGAGCCGGCGAGTTCGTCCGACCCGAGCCTTGGACCGCAGCAAGTATAGCCGCCGGAAGATCCAATCGCTAAACCGGAACCCGACGGTCCGGAGCTGCAAGCACTCACATGGGGAACTGCACCTCTACCTCGGCGAAGTCGGATCGCCCCGGATCCCAGGCGAAGGCTCTGCTTCCGCGCACTCCGTCGGCATGGACGGAGATCACCAGGTACACGGCGTCGGGATAGGCCGGCTCGTCCCAGGCCATGGCCCTCGCCTTGTCCTCTTCGGAGAAGTAGGCATCGCAGTCGATGTGGGAGTGGTAGAAGCCGGCGACCCGTCCTCCCGCCCTCTCCGCGGCGCGGACGATGCGGAATAGCTCTCCAGGGTCGATGAAATAGGCGGTCCCCGAGTCTCGGGGATACTCCGATGGGTCCCGCTCGTGGAGCTCGTCCTGGATGTTGCGGCAGGGGTGGACCTGGATGGCCTCACCCCCCGGCCCGGAGGTGAGGATCCCGCAGCATTCGGCGGGGTACTCCACCATCGCCTGCCCGCAGATCCTCCGCACCTGGTCCCGCGAAACCCTCAGCATCTGCCGGCGCTCCCGGAGATCCCCCGTTCCTCGAGAAGCTCACGCCACATTGAGGTCGTCATGTACTTGTCTCCTCCATCACAGAAGATGGTCACCACCGTACCACGGGACAGCTCTCTGGCCACTCCGAGGGCTGCCTCGTAAGCAGCGCCCGAGGACTGGCCCACGAGGACTCCGAGCTCGCGGGAAAGGCGCAGCGCAGCCTCGTAGGCGTCATCCGTGTCGACACCGATCTTCGAGTCGAGGAAGGACTCGTCGTAGATCCCGGGGACGATCGAGCTGTCCATGTGCTTGAGCCCCTCGATCCCATGAAAGGCGTCGGAGGGCTCGACTCCGACGACCGTGATCTCCGGGTTTCTCGCCTTCAGCCCGCGCCCCGTTCCCATCACCGTCCCGCTGGTCCCCATGGTAGCCACCAGGTGGGTGACGTTCCCCCCGGTCTGTCTCCAGATCTCCAGGGCCGTCGAATCGCGGTGCGCCCACCAGTTGGCCGGATTGTTGTACTGATCGGGTTTGAAGTAAAGCTCCGCATCCTCCGCCTGGATCCGGCGAGCCTCCAGAATCGCCCCGTCGGAACCTTCCGCCGGATCGGTAAGGACCACTTGGGCTCCGTAGGCCGCGAGGATGGAGCTGCGCTCGCGCGTCACATTGGCGGGCATGGCCAGCTTCACCGGATAGCCGAGGGCGGCGCCGATCATCGCATAGGCGATACCGGTGTTTCCGGACGTCGAGTCGAGGATCACCTTGCCCGGACCGAGAGCGCCCGAGGCGATGCCCTCCAGAATCATCCGCCGCGCCGGCCGATCCTTGACCGACCCGCCCGGGTTGAAGAACTCCAGCTTGGCGTACACGGTGACATGAGATGGGACATCGAAGGCGGGCAGCCTCAGCAAGGGGGTGTTGCCGATCTGGTCGACGATGCCGAGCTCGCCGGGGAGGGCGGTCACCGGGTCCACCTCCTTCCAGGGGTTTGCATGGCTCAAGGCCGGGGGATGCCCGGTTCAGGGGGCCCCGATCGCCGCTGTCACGCGAGTCGAGCCCCGGGGGCTGGACCCGAGTCCGTGAGGGCGGGCGAATATAGCCCCCGGGACCGTGTCGTCAACGGACCGCCCGGGAGTGATCGGGGAGGGTACGGCTTTGACACAATTCCAGGAAATACATAAGGTTACTCGCTTCAACCCGAATCCTTGAGCAACGGCAGAGATGTCCACCAGACTCGATTCTCTCGGTGACTGGCAGCGCTCCCACGACTGCGGCACCCTGACGGCCGAGCACCTCGGCGAGCGCGTGATCCTGATGGGGTGGGTAGCGACCCGACGGGATCACGGCGGCGTCATCTTCGTCGATCTGAGGGACCGCGGCGGCGTCACCCAGATCGTCTTCAATCCCCAGCACAGCTCGCAGGCCCATACCCGGGCGGATGCCCTGCGCAACGAATTCGTCGTCGCCGTCCATGGCGTCGTCGAGCGGCGTCCTCTGGGGATGGTCAACCCACGCCTGGCTACCGGCGAGATCGAGGTCAACTGCGATCGCGTAAGGCTCCTGAACGAGTCCAGGCCCGTGCCGTTCCAACTCGACGACACCGTGGAGCTGGGCGAGGAGACACGCCTCAGATACCGGTACCTCGACCTGCGCCGGCCGCGGATGCAGGGCAATCTGGCCTTGCGCCATCAATGCTACCGGACCACCCGGGGGTTTCTCGATGGCGAGGGCTTCCTCGAGGTGGAGACGCCATTTCTCATTCGCAGCACCCCTGAGGGAGCCCGGGACTTCCTGGTTCCCAGCCGGGTTCACCAGGGCCGGTTCTTCGCCCTCCCTCAATCTCCTCAGACCTACAAGCAGCTGCTGATGGTCTCCGGCCTCGACCGCTACTACCAGATCGTCAGGTGTTTCCGGGACGAGGACCTGCGGGCCGACCGGCAGCCGGAGTTCACCCAGATCGACATCGAGATGTCTTTCGTCGACGAAGAGCGGGTGACCGACTTGGCGGAGCGTCTGACCCGATCTCTCTTCTCCGAGGTCTCCGGCATATCCCTGCCCGATCCCTTTCCCCGGATCTCCTATCAGGAAGCGATGGACCGCTTCGGCAGCGACCGCCCCGACCTGCGGTTTGGCCTGGAGTTGGTCGACTTGCTGGAAGCGGCTCGTGCATCCGACTTTGGCATCTTTCGCTCGGTGATTGACTCGGGCGGACAGGTAAAGGGCATAAACGCAAAGGGGCGCAGTCAGTTACCTAGAAGCCAAATAGATGGGCTGATCGCATTTGCCCAGGAGCAGGGAGCCAAGGGGCTCAGCTGGATCCGGCACACGGACCGAGGTCTCGAGTCCTCCATTGTCAAGTACTTCCCGAAGGCTTCGCAGGACCTCCTGATCGAGGGTTTGGCCTCGGAGCCCGGTGATCTGCTCCTGCTGGTGGCCGACGCGCCCGGGGCGGCGGCGAGGGTGCTGGGCGCCCTCCGTCTCGAGCTGGCGGAGCGCTTCGGGCTCGCCGCCGACAGCTGGCACCCCCTGTGGGTCGATCGCTTTCCCCTCCTGGAGCCAGATCCAGATGCGGATGGATACCAGGCCGTCCACCACCCCTTTACCGCCCCCCTTCCGGAGGATGTCGAGGCGCTGGACCAGGATCCGGCCTTGGTGCGTGCACGAGCCTATGATCTCGTCATCAACGGCGACGAGATCGCCGGGGGCTCGATCCGGATCCACGAGGCGAGATTGCAGAAGCGCGTGTTCCAATTGTTGGGCATCTCTGACCAGGAGGCCCGGGAGAAGTTCGGCTTTCTGCTAGAGGCCCTGGAACACGGGGCTCCGCCCCACGGCGGGATCGCCTTCGGTTTCGACCGGCTGGTGGCCATGCTGGCAGGGGAGGACTCGATTCGCGATGTCATCGCCTTCCCCAAGACGAACAAGGCGGTTGGCCTCATGGAAGATGCGCCAGGACCGGTGGACGCCCCCCAGCTACGGGAACTGGGCATCCGGCTCCGGTAGGCCACAATAAGCCATTGTATGGACAGGGGATTTGACTTGACATCCCCATTGGACGCGTTTACCTTGGTCCAAGACTAGCCATTTCGCTGAATCCGCGCATCCAAACCGACAAGCAGACACAGGGGAGTAGCTCGATGGGTATTTCTCCTAGCAGCGCTCGTGCTGCCAAGGATGTCCAGATCGTGGCCGCCTTCCTCGCCGCCGGGCTGATCGCTGGCTGTTCCGCCGTTCCCAACCAGAAGGAACTCTCCCTTCTCGAGGAACAACGGCAGGCGATGGAGGCCGCGGAAGACAAGGTGGCCGAGAAGAAGGCCGAGAAGGCCCGACTTGAGAGCGAGCTCGCCGACGCCAAGGCCGAGTTGAAGGCGCTGGACGAGAAGAAGGCGGCAACGGAGGCGAATCTGTCCAACCGGATGTCAGATTGACAATTCTTCAACACGAGAAAGGCACTGAAATGCCAAGGCATCGCGCTTTAGGTGGTGTGGTCTTCCTTGCCCTTGCCTTCGGTCTGGTGGGCGGCGCCTCCGCGCAGATGAAGATGACTTGCGAGGAGTTCCTGGTACAGCTGGCTTCGCATCGCTCGGGAGAGGCCAAGGCCAAGGCCGAGATCGCCCAACTCGACGAGGAGATCGCTGCACTCCAGGCCCAAGTCGATGAGATGCAGGCGAGGATCGCAGATCGGAATGCGGAGATCCTGGCCCTCGTGGGCGCCACGGAAGCCGAGGTGGCTGAGTTCGGCCGCCGTCTCGATGCTCTGCTGCAACAGCTCGAGGGTTTGGCCGCGCTGGCACCGGAGGAGTTGATGTGGCGCCGGAGCGAGTTGGAGATGGCCGCCGAGGACTTGGCGGAGATGAAGATGTCGCCCATCTCCGCACTCCCCGAGATGAAGGCGAAGATCGAGCGCGCCGGCCAGTTGATCGCCGAACTGATGGTACGGGCACCGAGAGAGCTTACCTATGAGGTTATGAGGGGTGACCATCTCTGGGGAATCGCGTCCAAGCCGGAGGTCTACGACGACCCGTACATGTGGCCTCGCATCTACCGGGCCAACAAGGACCAGATCGATGATCCCGATCTGATCTTCCCGAAGCAGATGTTCAATATTCCCATTGCCATCGGTGAGAACCAGTACTTGGTGACCTCGGGGGACTTCCTGACGAAGATCGCTCAGGAGGTCTACAATGATCCGACGATGTGGCACAAGA
>CAZEHQ010000132.1:0-12378 GCA_964512165.1 uncultured Gemmatimonadaceae bacterium
TGTGCGCCATCGGGCCCTTCGCCGTCCTCGGCAACGAGGCCGACCCGTCGCGCTGGATCATGGGGATCCCCACCTTGTGGATCTGGCAGATCGCGTGGTGGATCATCGGCGTGGGGATGATGTACCTCCTCGCCTTCAAGCTGGAGATGTCCACCGTGCCGCGGACCGAAGTGAAGGCGCTCGAATCCGACTGACCCGCACACCCCTCCTGCTGCGGCTGCCCGCCGCCCTCGCCCTGAGCGCGGCCGTCAGCGGCTGGCTGCTGCCGGGATACGGGACGTACGGAGGATGGAGCCTGTTCCCGCCGCTTTGCGCCATCTCCGTGGCCATCGTCACGGGGCGCCTGGTCCTCGGCCTGGGCTCCGCCCTCTTCGGGGCCGCCCTCCTCACCACCCCCCTCGAGGGCTGGAGCGCTCTCTGGCAGGTCCCGGCGACAGTGGCCGCCGATTTCGTCTGGCGGCCCCTGAGCGACTCCTTCCAGCTCTTCATCCTGGCCTTCACCGTCTCCCTCATCGGCATGGTCCGCGTTGTCGCCGTGGCCGGGGGCACGCGCGGCATCGCCGAAACCCTGGCCCGCCGGGCCCGGGGGCGGTCGACGGCGCGGCTGGCGACCTGGATCCTGGGCCTGGCCATCTTCTTCGACGACTACGCCAACACCCTGGTGGTGGGGACCACCATGCGGCCGGTCTGCGACCGCCTGCGGATCTCCCGGGAGAAGCTCGCCTATCTCGTCGACTCCACGGCGGCGCCGGTGGCGGGCCTCGCCGTGATCAGCACCTGGATCGGCTACGAGGTCGGTCTGCTGCAGGACGCCATGGACAGCCTGGGCACGGGAATCTCCGGGTACGAGCTGTTCTTCCGCGCCCTGACGAGCCGGTTCTACTGCTGGTTGGCCATCCTCTTCGTGGGCGCCACCGTGCTGCTGCGCCGGGACGCCGGTCCCATGCTGGCCGCCGAGCGGCGGGCGGCAACCCGCGGCGAGGTCCTCCGGCCGGGGGCCCTGCCCCTCACCGGGGCCGGCGCGGAACGCAACCTCGAGCCGCCGGAAGGGGTCACGCCCGACTGGCGCCTGGCCGCGGCGCCCGTCCTGGTCGTCGTGATCGGGGTGATCCTCGGCATGCAGTGGGACACCTGGGAGCACCCCGAGGTCCGCGGCGCCCGGGCGGAGGGGGTCCTGGGCGCCGCCTACTGGACCGCCGTGCTCTCCAACGCCGCCGGCGCCAAGGTGATGTTTCTCGCCGCCATCGCCGGGTCGGTCACCGCCTTCCTGCTGGCCGTGACCCGCCGCCGGGAGGACGGCTCGCGGCCGGTCCGGCCCCGGGCGGCGCTAGGGGCGTGGATCGGCGGCGTCACCGGGTTCCACCGGGCCCTGGTGATCCTGGTCCTCGCCTGGGCCATCAAGGAAGCCTGCTCCGCCGTGGACACCAGCGGCTATCTGCTGGCCGCCCTCGGGGACTCCATGCCGGCGGAACTGCTGCCCGTGCTCGTCTTCCTGTTGGCGGCGGCCGTCGCCTTCTCCATCGGCACGTCGTGGACGACGATGGCGATCCTGCTGCCCACCACCCTGCCCCTGGCCCACGCCCTCGGCGGCCTGCCGACGACGGTCCTCGTGGCCGCCGCGGTCCTCGACGGCGCCATCTTCGGGGACCACTGCTCGCCGATCAGCGACACCACGGTGCTGTCGAGCGTCGCCGCCGGGTGCGACCACCTCGATCACGTGAAGACCCAGGTCCCCTATGCCGTCGGCATCATGTCGGTGGCCGCCCTCTTCGGCTACGTGGGCACCGCCGCCGCCTATCCGGCCTGGGTCGGCCTGGGCCTTGGGATCGCGGTCTCCTGGGGAGGGCTGCGGCTGCTGGGAAAGGACCCGGACGCCCCCTGAGGGGCTACCAGGAAGCCGTGGTGCGGTCCACGATCTCCTCGACGATCATGGCCATGGCCGCCTCGACGGCGGGATACCGCCCGTCCTCGTCGGGCAGCGCCGCGTCGTAGGTCCCCCAGCCCACGAGGGATTCGATCTCGAGAAGCTCGCCGCCGTCGGAGGTGCGCTCGAGCAGAGCGCCGCCGAAGAGACGGAAGCGGTACTGCTCCGTCACCTCTGCAGCCGTGTGGATGAGGGGCTGGTCCTCGAGCCGGTCGAGGCGCAGCAGGAGCACGGCGTCGGCCGACTCCTGGTCGACCACCCGCAGGCGTCCGTCTTCGAGGAAGGCCTCGGTGACGCGGTCCGTCAGCCTTTGGGCGATGTCGACCTCGGGGGTCCCGTTCTCCGCCGTGGGAATGGCGACGGTGCGGATGCCGCCGACGAGTCCGCCGCTCGTGGAGTAGTGGGAGCACGCGCCGAGGAACAGGACCAGGACGAAGAGGATGCGCCGCGGGCCCGGCGATCCCGCCTCAGCCGGGGGCATCCTGCCGCGGGTCATCCGCTCCGGAGGGATCCGCCGGGTCGGCCGCCGGCCCGCCCTCGGCCTGTCCGGTCGATTCGTAGGTCTCGGAGGGCAGATCGGGGACCACCTTCGGAGGGGCGGCCTCCATCTCGGCAATCCCTTCGAGGGAGATGGCCCGCGCCGTGTCGCCCACGCTGATGGGCTGGGCCTGGGGGCGTCCCGACAGATCGGAGGACCGTACCGCCAGGCGTTCGCGCTCGCTGGCGTGATTCCCGTAGAGGCCGAAGGAGTGACGCACCATCATGGCGCTCAAGGTGGCGGTGGCCGCCGGGGCTGCCTCGGCGAGGGGAGACCGGGCCGTGGCCATCTGTTCCTGCACGTGGGTGACGGCCACCCGCCCCTTCACCGATTCCCAGCGTCCGAGGCTCTCCCCCGAGTCCGGGTCCCGGATGTCGTCGTGCTCGGCGACGACGGCGAACAACATGCCTTCGTGGACCCCGTGGCGGGCGCCGACGTTCAGCACCAGGGTCGTATCGTCGACGATGGCGGCCACCTTGCCGGTGATCGGCTCGCTCATCACAGCCTCTCCTGACTCTCGGGTACTGTTGAAGTCGCTGCCGTGGAAGATAGGGGTCCCGCGGCGCGCCGGCAGGCCGGCGGGGGTTTCAGTCCGGGTGCAGGGCGATCGATCCCGTGGGGCGGTCGCCGGGCCTCCAGTCGACGAGGAAGTCCTGCGGATCCCGGTAGCCGTTCAGGCCGCCGCGGCTGCGGACCTGGTAGCGCACGGCGTAGTGGAGGTGAGGCCCGGTGGAACGGCCGGTGCTGCCCATCGTCCCCAGCGTGTCCCCCCGCGCGACTCGCTGGCCCTTGCTGACCAGGATCTTGTGCAGGTGCCCGTACTCGGTGCGCAGCAGCCCCGGGCGCGAGGTCGCCGTCCCGTCCTCGCCGATGACCAGCGGGTCGTGGTTCACCACGACCACCTTTCCGAGGAACCGGTCGGCGTAGGCATAGGCCACCTCGCCGGCGGCGGTGGCGACGATGGGCAGGCCCCGGCGGCCCGCCAGATCGATGCCGAGGTGCTTCGACTTCAGTCCGGTGAAGGGGTCCTCCCGATCCCCGAAGCCGGAGGAGATCCAGACGTTGCGGACATCGGCCACCGGCCAGATCGTCGGTACGTAGAGGAGGTTCTCCTTGTTGGCCTCGAAAGTCTCGATCAGGCTCTGGGAACTGGTCAGCTGGTAGAGGGCTTCCCGCTGAAGGTTCTGGATGCGCTGGGACAGGCTCTCGATCCGCTCCTCCGCCGGCCGGGCAGTGGAGTAGTGGGGCCGATCGTCCGGGTGCCGGCGCCCTCCGACCCCGGTGGCCTGGTCGCCCGCGCCGACGGAGCCGACGGCCGGGTCCTCGAGCCCCTCCTGGCGCGCCAGCTTTCCGACGACCGCCTCGAGCCGGCCCAGGTCGCGGCGGGCGGAGTCGAGCCTGGCCTCGAGGAGGACGCTTTCGCCGCGGAGGCCGGCCGGGTCCGCCCCCGGATCGGGGCGGGTGTGGAACTGCAACGCGTAGTAGCCGAAGAGGCCGGACAGCAGGGAGAGGGCGATACCGCCGCTCCAGAGCAGGCGGGTGGAGAGCCCGAATTCGCGGACCCTGCCGTCGTTCTGGGGGATGACGATGAAGTTGATTCGGTTGCCGGGCATTATTGCCGGGAATTATAGGTCGATTCCACCGGATCGCCAACTACCGCCGATGGTTGCGACCCCAACCCGTGATTCGTAACTTCATTCGTTTCCGTTACTTGCCTTCAGAAGGCACCGTCAGCTCCCCCGCTCCCGCTCCGGAGATCGTGATGATCCACGGCCCCCGTCGTATCGCCGCCCTGGTGCTGCTCACGGCCGCGGCGGCCACCGGGGAGGCGGCCTCCCGGCCCACGATCCAGGACGAGCTGAAGGGCTCCTTCTTCCCCATCGTCCGCTTCATCAACTCGTACTACATGTATGAGATCTCCCCTGACACGCTGATGCAGGCCGGGCTGAGGGGGACCTTCCGCGCCCTCGATCCGTCCTCCGACTTCTCCATCAGCGGCCCCGAGGAGGACTGGCAGAGGAACTTCTCCACCTTCGAGCGCGCCGTCCGCGTCGTCGACAGGAAAGCGTTCTACACCATTGGCGCCGACACCCTGATCCGCCTCGGGATCGAGGGCATGATGTCCGTTCTCGACCCGGACACGGTGTTCATGGAAAAGCTGAGTCTCGACAACTTCCACATCAACACCCGCGGCGAGTACGGAGGCCTCGGATTCCGCATCCAGGTCGTCTACCCCGACAGCGCCATCGCCGTGTGGGCGCTGCTGCACGAGGACACCCCGGCGGCCCGGGCGGGCGTGAAGTCGGGGGACCTGATCCTGGCCATCGACGGCGAGTCGACGCGGTCGATGAACGCCAGCGAGGCCGCCACCCGGATGCGCGGTACCGTCGACACCGACGTGACCCTGAGCCTGAGCCGGGCGGGCGTGGACGAGCCATTCGACATCACCGTCACCCGCGAGGTGGTGCACATCAACTCCGTGCCTTCCCACGTCATGTTCCCGGACTCCACGGGCTACATCAAGCTCACCGGCTTTCAGCACAAGTCCAGCCAGGAGGTGCGCGCCGCCCTGGCCGACCTCCTGGACCGGGGCATGAAGCGGCTGATCTTCGACCTGCGCGGCAACGGCGGCGGCTACCTGACCGAGGCCGTGCAGGTGGCGGACCTGTTTCTGCCGCGCGGCCGTCTGGTGGTCTACACCGCCGGCCGCGCCTTCGAGGACACGACGCGGTACATCACCACCGAGGAGCCCATGTTCGGCGAGGGGCCGCTCATGATCCTCGTCGACGGCGCCTCGGCGAGCGCCTCCGAGATCGTCTCCGGGGCGATCCAGGACTGGGACCGGGGCCTCGTCCTCGGGACCCCGACGGTCGGCAAGGGCTCGGTCCAGCAGACCGTCAGCATCGGCGAGCGCGCCGAGCTCAAGCTCACCATGGCCGCCTACTTCATCCCCAGCGGCCGCTCCATCGACAAGCGGATGCGCAAGGACTCCACTCTCGTGGCCATGGCCGATCAGGAGTACCGCACCCGAACCCTCGGCCGCCAGGTGCGGGGCGCCGGCGGCATCACCCCCGACATCGACATGGAGCGCCGGCGTTCCTCGCGTCTGTACGCCCAGCTCTCGGGCTGGGGCCGGAGGGGCACGCCATTTTTCAACAACAGCCGGTTCTTCCGGTTCTCGAGGCAGTACCCGGCCCGCCACTCGGACCTCTCCCCCGACTTCGTGGCCGGCGAGGGCACCCTGCAGGCCTTCCGCGACTTCGTCGAGGCCGACGGCTTCGAGTACTCGAGCGCCCTGGAGACCAAGCTCGACGAGCTGCGGGAGGAGGTGGACGGGGAGGGAGACCGGGCGATGGCGGCGTTGGACGGCTCCCTGAAGCAGGTGGAGGACGAGATCGACCAGATCGAGGAGTTCCACTGGATGGACAACGCCGAGCTGCTCACCTGGAAGCTGACCTTCGACATCCGCGAGAAGGCCTTCGGGATCGAGCAGGCCTACGCCTACGACGTCACCGTCGACCCGCAGATCCAGCGGGCCCGGGAGATCCTCGGATCCGAGGCCGACTACCAGGCCTGGTTCAAGAGGCCCGCCATCGGCGGCGCGCCGGCCATCGCGGCGGCCACCGACACCGGGACCGTCGAGGCCGACGGACTGGTGCGCCTCGACAGCCCGGAGAGGGAGACCGGCGGAGACTGAGGGCGATGACCGAATCCCGCAGCCGGCGCCGCCTGCCGGCCTGGTTGAAGGCGAAGGCGCCCGGCAGCCCCGGCTACCTGAGGCTGAAGCGCCTGGTCAAGGGGCTGGACCTGAACACGGTCTGCGAGAGCGCCCACTGCCCCAACATCGGCGAGTGCTGGACCGCCGGCACCGCCACCTTCATGATCCTCGGAGACGTGTGCACCCGCAGTTGCGGGTTCTGCGCGATCCGGACCGGGCGCCCCACCCACCTGGACCACGAGGAGCCCGAACGCGTGGCCGAGGCGATCGCGCGGCTGCACCTGCGCCACGCCGTCATCACCTCCGTCAACCGGGACGAGCTGGCCGACGGCGGCGCCTCGATCTTCGCCCGCACCATCCGCGCCGTTCACCAACGCTGCCCGGAGACCTCGGTGGAGGTGCTGATCCCCGACTTCCAGGGCAACTGGGAGGCCCTCGCCGAGGTCCTCGACGCCGGGCCCGAGATCCTGAACCACAACCTCGAGACCGTGCCGCGGCTCTACCGCCGCATGCGGCCCCAGGCGCGCTACGAGCGCTCCCTGGAGCTGCTCGACCGGGCCCGCTCCCTCGGGCCGGCGCCGACCAAATCGGGCATGATGCTGGGCGCCGGCGAGACCCGAGCGGAGGTGGACCGTTCGATCCGTGACCTGGCCGCCGTCGGCTGCAGCATCCTGACCCTCGGCCAGTACCTGTCCCCCTCGGAGCAGCACGTGCCCGTGGACCGCTTCGTCCCGCCCGAGGAGTTCGAAGAGCTCGGAGAGTTCGCCCGGGCCCTCGGCTTCGGCCACGTCGAGTCGGGCCCGCTGGTGCGCAGCTCCTACCACGCCGAGCGCCAGGTGGGCGACCTTGCGGCTGCCGGCGGAAGCTCTCCCATCGAGATTGCCAGAGGAGGTCCATGACCCTCGACGAGAAGTCCCTGGCGGGCTACCTCAAGCGAAAGAAGCTGACCGGCGAGGGCGAGGGAATCCTCGATGTGCGCCAGGTCGGCGACGGGCTGAAGAACCTGGTCTACGTGGTGATCACCACCGAGCGGCGGTTGGTGGTCAAGCAGGCCCACTGGCGGGTGCAGGTGAAGCAGCGGTGGTGGACGGACCGCAAGCGGCTCTTCGCCGAGAAGTCCTGCATCCAGACCCTGGCCAACATCCTGCCCCCCCAGGTGCTCCCCGAAGTCCTGCTGGAGGACCGGACCAACTTCGTCCTGGTGACCACGGCTCCCCCGCGCGACGCCACGGTCTGGGCCGACGAGCTGGACAGGGGCCGCATCGATCTGCAGGTCGCCTCCCAGGCCGGCGAGCTGCTGGCGGCGGTGCACAACCAGACCGCCGATATGGGCGATCTGCAGACGCTCTTCAAGGAGACCAAGCCCTTCGAGCAGCTCCGGGTGGAGCCCCTCTATGGGCCGGTGGCCGCCGCCTTTCCCGAGATCCGGACGGCGGTTGCGGCGCAGGCCCGGGGCCTGCTGGAGAGAGGCCGCTGCCTGGTCCTCGGGGACTTGAGGCCGCGCAACATCCTCATCGACAAGGGCGAGCTGTACCTCGTCGACTTCGCCACCGCCCACTTCGGGCAGCCCTCCTTCGACCTCGGCTTCTACGCCGGCGACATGTGTCTGAAGGCGATGCTCAACCACCCGCAGAAGGCGGCCTACCTCGAGGCGATCAACGTGTTCTGGGGAGCCTACATCCGCACCGCCGAGTACGAGGGAGCGGCGGAGGCGGGCAAGTCGGGGGTGCGGGACTTCGGCTGCCTGCTCCTGGCCCAGGTCTGCGGCCGGAGGCCGGTGTACGAGGGCGACGAGGCCTTCCTCGACCTCGCCTTCCGCATCTCGCGGAACCTTCTCTCCACCGAGGCGGAGAAGATCGAGGACATCACCGAGTCCATCAATCGCACGCTGATCGATGGATGAGGCCCGCCCACGCCGCCATCCTGCTCGCCCTCTCGGCGTGCGCCCCCGGCCCCGCCTCGGATCCCGGTGACCCGCGGGCCGGTGTGCCGCCGCCGGCGCGCGAGTTCCGCGCCGTCTGGGTGGCCACCGTCGACAACATCGACTGGCCCTCCCGGCCCGGGCTGACGTCCGGACGTCAACGGCTCGAGGCACGGGCGATCCTGGACCGGAGCCGCGACCTCGGGCTCAATGCCGTCGTCCTCCAGATCCGCCCTCACTGCGACGCCCTCTACGCCTCTCCCCTTGAGCCGTGGTCCTATTACCTGAGCGGCCGTCCGGGAGAGCCGCCGGAGCCGCCGTACGATCCCCTGGAGTTCTGGGTGGAAGAGGCCCACGCCCGCGGGCTCGAGCTGCACGCCTGGCTCAACCCCTACCGCGCCGACCACCCGGCCAACCGGGAGGGCCTGGCGCCGCAGTCGATCGCCAGCCGCCGCCCCGACCTCGTGCGCACCCTCGGCGACAGCGGCTACCGGTGGCTCGACCCCGGCTCCGAGGAGGTGCGGGAAACGACCCTGTCCGTGTTCCTCGATGTCGCCGGGCGCTACGACGTGGACGGCGTGCACCTCGACGACTACTTCTACCCCTACCCCTCCTACAACGGCGGCGCCGACTTTCCCGACGAACCCACCTGGCAGGCCTACCTGGAGGACGGCGGCGGCCTCGAGAGGGCGGACTGGCGGCGGCAGAACGTCGACCGCTTCGTCGAGAGTCTCTACACCCGCCTGCGGGACCTGCCGCGGCCGGTGAAGCTCGGCATCAGCCCCTTCGGGGTCTGGCGCCCGGGGCACCCGCCCTCGGTCAGGGCCGGAGTCGACCAGTACGGCATGCTCTTTGCCGACCCCCGGCGCTGGCTGCACGAGGGCTGGCTCGATTACTGCGCCCCCCAGCTCTACTGGCCGATCTCCAAGGTGCCCCAGAGCTTCCCGGTCCTGCTCGCCTGGTGGGCCCGCAACAACCCCCACGGACGCCACGTGTGGCCGGGGTTGTTCACCTCCTCCGTGGCCGAACGGGGATGGGCGGCCCGGGAGATCGTCGACCAGATCATGGTCACCCGGGGCCTGCTGGACCCCGGCCCGGGGCACATCCACTTCAGCGCCCGCGCCGTTCTCGACTCGGGCCGCGTGGGGGCCCGGGGGAACCGGCTCAACGCGGCCCTGGCCAAGGGGCCGTACCGGGGCCCGGCGCTGGCCCCGGCCACTCCCTGGCTGGACGACGAGCCTCCCGGGGCTCCCGCGGTGAAGGCCCGCCTGGGCGACGGCGAGCTGCTGCTGGACTGGTCCCGGCCGGAGGGCGAAGCGCCTTTCCTCTACGTGGTCTACACCAAGGGTCGGGAGACCGGGTGGCGCCACCGCATCGTCCCGGCGGCGCGGACGGAGCTGCGTATGCCCCACGGGGAAACCGGGGAGAAGAGCGCGGTGGAGTCGGTGGCGGTCACCTCCGTGGACCGCATGGGCAACGAGAGCGAGGTGCGCGTCCACACCCTCGAAAGCCTGCTCTGAGGCGCCGCCGCCGTTGCCCCTGCCCGGGGCATCGGGCATATTTCCCGGGATCATGTCCGCCATCGCCGACATCGGAACACGGATCGAGCTGTTGCCCATGGACGGGCACTTCCACGACATCACCGTGGCCCTGTACCGTCAGCCCACCGCGGCCGGCCCCGCCTTCCTCGTGCACACCTACAGCGCCCTCGACGGAGCCGGGGGGCGTCTCGAGAAGGTTCGCTCCCTCATGACAACCCTCGGCGGCGTGCAGCCGTCGGCGGAGGCCCCCGGCCTGCTGGCCTTTCCCTGCGGAGCAGAGCACGGGCTGGCCGTGCGCCGCCTGTTCCTCGAGGCCTGCAAGCTCGCCGGGGCCGAGGACGGGTCCCCTCCCCCCCTGTCGACGGTGGACCGCAAGTCGGGCCTGACCATCGCCGCCGAGCCGCTGGGAGAGGGCCAGTACCGGGTGCGGGCGTCGGGAGAGGCCGACGAGAACGACCGGTCTCGCCGCGTCGGCGTCATCGTCAACGGTCTCATGAAGCTGGGTGAGATGCGGCGCGTGGAAGGCGCCGGCGACTGCGTCGGCTTCGACTGCGGCCATCCCCACGACGAGCTCGTGGGTCTGCTCCTGGTGCGCGCGCCGAACGTGCGCGCCATCGTCCGCGAACAACAGGCGCTGGCCGCCCGCGGCGTGCTGGCGGCGCCGAGCCAACAGGGGGATGCGCCATGACCACTCCCGCCATGAACAGCAGGCAACGGGTCCTCGCCGCCCTTGGACGCCGGCCCGTGGACCGCACACCGGTGTGCAACCCGACATCGGTGGCGACGGTGGAGCTGATGGACCTGGTGGACGCGCCCTTCCCCGCCGCCAACCGCGAGGCCGACCTCATGGCCCGGCTGGCGGCCACCGGGTACACCGAGCTCGGCTTCGACACCATCATGCCCGTGTTCTCCATCATCCAGGAATCCGCGGCCCTGGGCTGCAAGATCCAGTGGGAGCAGAAGGACAACTGGCCCACGGTGAAGATGCGCGAGCCGATCTGGACCTCCGTCGACGACATCGACATCACCCCCGGCCTGCTCACCCACCCGGACACGAAGTGCGTCCTCGACGCCCTCACCATCCTCCGCCGGGAGTACGGCGACGAGGCCGCCATCATCGGCAAGACCATGGGACCCTGGTCTCTCGCCTATCACTGCTTCGGCGTGGAGCCCTTCCTGCTCATGTCCCTCGACGACCCGGACCAGACGAAGCGCATCCTCGACGTCCTCAAGGAGGTGACCGTCGACTTCGGGATCGCCCAGGTCGAGGCCGGCGCCGACGCCCTCACCCTCCCCGACCACGCCACCGGAGACCTGGTGAGCGGCTCCTACTACGAACGCTACCTGCGCGACCTGCACATCGAGTTCGCCGAGCGCATCCCCTGCCCCATCATCCTGCACATCTGCGGCCGCACCGTGGACCGCATGGAGTTCATCGCCCAGACGGGCATGGCCGCCTTCCACTACGACTCCAAGAACGAGCCCGACGAGTCGCGGGAGATCGTGGGCGAGCGCATCAGCCTCGTGGGCAACATCAACAATCCCGAGACCCTGTTCTCCAAGGATCCGGAAGACGTGGCCGCCGAAGTGGTGAAGAACCTCGATGCCGGCGTGCAGCTCGTCGGGCCGGAGTGCGCCATCCCCCTGCAGACCTCCATCGAGAACCTGCGCGCCATCCCCGAGACCGTACGCCAGTGGCACCGGCAGGCGAACTGATTTGCCCGAACTCGCCGACATCCACAACGAGATCCTCCGCTTCGAGATCGAGGAGTACCTCGAAAGACCGGAGGAGATCGAGCGCTTCGTGGGGACCTTCGCCGCGGCGCGGCCGATCAACCAGGAGATGGCAGCCGCCCTGATCGAGGGCGACCATCACACCGTCGACGCCCTCGCCGCGCAGGCCCTGGAGGAGGGGATCGAGGCGCTGGAGGTGATGGACGACGGACTGATCGCGGGCATGGGCATCGTGGGCGTCAAGTTCCGGGAGAACTTCATCTTCGTGCCCGAGGTACTCGCCTGCGCCCGCGCCATGAAGGCGGGCATGGCCCACATCGAGCCGATCCTGTCGGCCTCGGGAGCCGAGAAGGCGGGGACGGTGGTGATGGGGACGGTGAAGGGCGACCTCCACGACATCGGCAAGAACCTGTGCATCATGATGCTCAACGGCGCCGGCTTCGACGTCATCGACCTCGGCGTCGACACCTCGGAGGACGAGTTCATCGACGCCGTGGAGGAGTCGGGGGCCCGGCTGCTGGGGATGTCGGCGCTGCTGACGACGACCATGCCCAACATGGGCAAGACGATCGAGGCCTTCATCGACGCCGACCTGCGCGACGACGTGCAGATCATGGTGGGAGGGGCCCCGGTGACCCAGGAGTTCGCCGAGGACATGGGCGCCGACGGCTACGGCAAGGACGCCCTGGCCTGCGTGGAGCTGGCCAAGCAGCTGGCTCGGAACGGGAGCTGATGGCGGGGGTCCGGCCCGAAGAGGTGCAGAAGCGCTTCGACCGCCTCACCGAGATCTTCGGCGGCATCGTCGAGCACGCCGACGCCCAGGCGTCGTGGCGGTGCCCGTACCGGAACCGGCACGACCTGTGCACGGCCAAGTTCCACTGCAAGAACCAGACCCCCGCCGGTGACGCCGCCGACGGCGACCTGTCGTGCTCCCACGACGGCCGCTTCGACTACCGCAGCGCCTGGGAATCCGATCCCCGCACCGGCGAGCGGGCCCGCCAG
>CAZEHQ010000133.1:0-4561 GCA_964512165.1 uncultured Gemmatimonadaceae bacterium
CTCGGCCCACTCCATCAACCTCGACGACCAGTACGAGGAGGACGTGACCACCGATACGATCCCCGTCGTCGAGGGATCCTCGCCCGTGCCTTCCGGGATCGGCCTGGGGTACGAGGTGGACGAGTCCGCCGTGGAGCGTCTCGCCGCCCAGTCCCCCGCCGAGCGGCCCCGCCACATCGGCATCCTGCACATGCCCGGGGGCGCCACCTGGTACGGCCGGGGCTATGTCTCGCCCCCGAGCGTCACCGGCACCGAGGAGGCCGGCATCCGCGGCTTCCGTTCCGAGTTGTGGGAGGACGACGGCACCCCGGAGTTCGAGGAGATGCACGCCCGCGTCGAGAAGGAGGGCCGGGTCCTGGCCGGCTGAGCCCCGCCCGAGGCCCGGTGGTCAGCGCAGGTTGAAGACCTCCCGCGCCGTCTCGCCCAGCAGCCAGCGGCGGTCCTCGTCGGTGAGGAAGTCGAGGTGGCGCTGGAACAGCTCCAGGGCGGGGGCGTACCCCGTGCTGCTGAGCACGCCCGGGAAGTTGGTCCCCCACATGACCCGCCGGGGGCCGTAGGCGTCGAAGAGCCTGCGGTAGAGGTCGAAGGTGTCGCGGTGGGGGAACGGCTCCTGCGAGCGGTGGCGCTGGGGCGTGAACTTGACGTGGACCTGCTCGTGGCGGGCGAAGCCGACCACGTATTCGAGAAGGCGGTCGTGGTCGTCCTCGTCGGGGCGGGGCACGCCGCCCACGTGGTCGAGGACGACCTTGACGCCGGGGAAACGCGCCACGATCGGCTCCACCACCTCCAGGTGGGCCGCCGGGCCGTAGAGGGTGAAGTTGGCGCCTATCTCCTCGGCCTTCCTCCACAAGGGGTCCTGGTCGGGCGTCGCCCACAGGGAGGGGTGGTCGACCCGGGACGCCAGGTGGATGCGCAGTCCGATGATGCCGTCCTCGCGCACGAGCTTCTCGAGGACGTCCGGGGCGTCCGGCGCCTTCTGGTCGATGAGGGCGGTGCCCGCGAAGCGGCCCGGAAACCGCCGCAGGCAGTCGGCCACGTAGCGGTTGTCGTGCATGTACCCGATGGCCTGCACGATCACGGCCTGGTCGACGCCGGCGGCGGCCATGTTCTCGTTGAGCAGCTCCACGGGCGCCGCCTCGCGGGGCTCGCGGCCCTCGGCCACGGGGTAGCGTTCCAGGTCGGCGCTCCAGACGTGCAGATGGCTGTCGACGATCATTCGGTGCTCTGCCTCTCAGTGTGGGATGCGGTGCTGGTGGAGACGGCGGTGGATCGCTTCCCGCGCCTCCAGGAAGGGCGACTCCAGGTAGGCCATGTGATCGCCGCCGCCGTGGTGGTGGGTGGCGGTGCCCGGCGTGTGCTGGCGGCTCTGGCCGCGGATGTACTGGAGGCAGCCGTCCACCAGGGTGAGCATGTACTGGGCGGTGCTCTCGTCGAACATCCACCACTCGCCGTCGCCGCAGGTCAGGTAGACCGGCGAGGTGTGGGCCATGATCGACCGGCCCCAGCCGTCGTGGTGCGCCACCCCCGTGTACCCGGGCCCGGCGCAGCGCGCCGCGATCCACGAGTTCCCCTTCACCTCGACCTTGGCCGCCGCCTTCAGGGCGCGGGTGCCGCCGGCGTCGTCGGCCGATGCCACCACGCGCCCCTCCTGCACGATCTGCAGGGTGTGGATCGGCACCACCGACTCGGCCTGCGCCTCGACCTCCACGGTGCCGCCGTTGCCGGGCAGGCGCAGGGTGTCGCCGATGTCGCAGCCGTCCACCTTCAGCCGCAGGATGGGGCCGCCGCTGTGGAAGGTGCGGCCCTTGGCGACGTTGGCGCACCAGTTGTCGTAGGTGAAGGGCTCGTCCTCGGGGATGCGCACGTAGGTGCGGTAGAGCCCCACGGGCACCTCGTTCGACATCTTGTCGGTCCCCCCCACCAGGGGCAGGCGGTAGCCGCAGTTGAGGTAGCGGTAGTACTCCTGGTGCTCGAAGGGGCCGTGGCGCAGCATCTCCACGGCGTCGGCGCGGCCCGTGGCGATCAGGGTCGCCGGCTCGCCGTTGGGGTTGGGCAGGTGCGGGATCACCACCGTGCCCCCCTGGCCGCGGCACTGGTCGGCCCAGTCGGACATGGTCACCTCCAGGGTGCCGCCGATCTCGGCCTCGCCGGGACCGTCCGAGCACCAGGGCATGACCGGCTCCTTGAGGCCCCAGAGGATCAGGTGCCCGAGGAAGTGCTGGCGGTTCTCCTGGGAGACGTAGACCAGGCTCTCGCCGTCGCTGGAGACGCCGCCGGTGAACTCCTGGGTGTCGGTGAACAGGCTGCCCCACTGGGACTGGAGCATGTTGACCACGTCCAGGTCCTCGCCGTTGGCCTCCAGGTGGCTGCCCTGGGCGGAGAGGAAGTGGACATGGGAGTCGCCCGAGTACCAACCCTCGCCGTTCATGTCCACCCAGCGGTCGAGGGTCAGGTCCAGCTCGGTCTGGCCGGGCCGGATCTCCACCTCCCGGCGCAGGGGCTCGTACTCGAATCCCCGGGCCACGTCGACGATCACCCGGCCCCGGGGCAGCCAGCCCTGGCAGGTGCCGTCGGTGTAGGCGTAGGAGAGCTGTCCCATGCGCACGTCGCCGCCGACGTCGATGTGCCAGCTGTCCATGTCGGAGTTGACGTGTCCGTGATGGCCGTGGGGGGCGTAGGCCACCCCCTCGGGAGAGCGGAAGTGGATGCGGCACGGCACCGGCCGGCCGGTCTGGCCGTCGAGGACGCGGGTGCGCACCCAGTTGCGGCCGTGGTCGATCATCTCGACGCGCACGCGGCCGTCGGCGCTCTCCGCCGAACCGGCCTCCACCACGTCGCCCCAGCGGGTCTCGCCCACGGGCTCGCCGTCCTGGCTGACCGTCACCGTCGCCGACGGTGACGCCGCGATCTGCAGGCCCGCCGGGCTGCTGGACGAGCTCTGCGCCTCTCCCCAGCCCTTGCGGTCGGCGACGAACTCCTCCGGCGTCTTCCGCGACAGGGGATAGGGATAGGTGGTGACGCCGCGGTCGACCTCGACCTCCAGGTCGAAGGGCCGGTCCGCGGCCTCGGGGTCGGTGAGGGTGATGCGCACGTCGCGCAGCCCCTCGCGGCAGATGGGAAACTCGTCGGCGTGCCCGAGGGTGACGGCGGCCACGGCGAAGACCCGGTCCCCCGGTTCCACCTCGATCGCCTCCAGCTCGCGCTCCGGGTGCGGGTTCGACCACACGTAGAGGGCGAAGTGCAGATTGTTGGCCGCCGCCGTCTCCGTCTGCCGCCGGCCGGCCGCGTCCCAGCGGCCCTCCCAGCGCGGCAGCAGCTCGTCCTTCTGGTCGGGGAAGGCGACGAAGGGCCGGCCGCCGTCGCCGGGCACGGTGCAGATCTCGAAGCGTTCCCGCTGCGGCACCGGGACGACCCCGCCGCCCTTCAGGTGAAAACGGTAGGTGGCCACCGTGTCGCCGGTGGGGGCGCCGTCGCGGATGGAGGACTCGGCCAGCCGGTGGGCGAAGACGACGTGGCGGGCGGAACGCCCGACGGGGATCCTCAGGCTGGAGGTCCGGTGCCCCGGACCGAAGGCGACGAGGCAGTGCTCGCCGCCGCCGCCCACCTGGAAGGGCAGCCCCTGCCAGCTCTGCTGTCCGGTGGGCACCGCCGCGCCGAAGAAGTCGGCCCCGGCGTTGCAGAAGGAGGTGAGCTCCACGGGCTCGTAGTCGTTCATCACGGACCTTTCCCCGGCGGTCCCTGCCTCGCACCGGGCGGTTTGCTACATTGGTTCCGAGTCTGTTGCGAGCCGCCTAAGATAGCTCCCGCCGCAAGCGGGGACAGAGAGGAGCCCCCCATGCGCCCCAACCCGACGCCCCTCGACGACGACGCCCTGCGGCGGTTCCTGCGCGACGGCTACGTCACCCTCGACGCCGGCCTCTCCGCCGACTTCCACCGGGAGCTGTTCGAGGAGGTGGACCAACTCTTCGAGGCCGAGTCCAACCCCGGCAACAACATCCTGCCGCGGGTCCCCGGCATCCGCCGCGTCCTCGACAGCCCCCCCGTCCACGGCGCCCTGCAAAGCCTGCTGGGGGAGGACTACTACCTGCACGCCCACCGCTTCTGCCACTACCGGCAGCCCGGGAGCGAGGCCCAGCAGCTGCACAAGGACAGCTGGTCCCGGCGGCACCACCGCACCCGCTGGTGCATGGCCTTCTACTACCCCCAGGACACCACCGGGGAGATGGGCCCCACGGGGGTCGTGCCGGGATCGCAGTACCTGAACTCGCCGCCCGACCCCGACGCCGAGATCCCCCTGGCCGGCGGCGCCGGCACGGTGACGATCGTCCACTACGACCTCTGGCACCGCGGCCTGGCCAACACCAGCGACCGCAAGCGCTACATGGTCAAGTTCCTCTTCACCCGTCTCGACGAGCCGGCGGCGGACGGACGCGGTCCGGCCTCCTTCGACGGGCAAGACCAACTCGCGCCTCTGTGGCGCTCAATGTGGCGCTGGCACACGGGCCATGCGGGTCCGTCCGGGAGCGAGATCCCCTCGGCGGAGGTGACGGGCCTGGCGGAG
>CAZEHQ010000133.1:4661-12316 GCA_964512165.1 uncultured Gemmatimonadaceae bacterium
AGCCTGGAGGACGAGGACCTGGAGGTCCGCCGCCTCGCCGCCCATGCCCTGGGGACCATGGGAGCCGACTCGGAGGTTCCGCGCCTCGGGCAGGCCTGCTCGGAGGAGGACGAGTGGGTGATCCGCAACGCCTCCCTGAGCCTGGCGCGCCTCGGCGCCGCCGCCGAGGAGGCCCTTCCGGCGCTGGACCGCGCCCTCGACCACGACAACCGCTACGTGCGCGCCAACGCCCTGCGCTGCCTGCAGCGCATCGACAGCGACGGGGCCCGCGAGCTGCTCTACCACCACCTGGCCACCTCCCGCTGGTGCCCGGTCACGGCCAGCGGCACGCCGTACTGAGGACGGACGGGCCGGGCGGGAGTCTCCCGTGCTGAGGATCGAGACCCGGGGGCCGGCGGGCGACCGCGGCCGCCAGCAGGGCGAGCAGTGCCGCGCTCTCGCCGAGGGCTGGCTTCGCCGGGTGCTGACCGGCCTGGCGGCGCAGCAACGGGCACCCTCATGGGACGCCCTGGTGGAGAGCCTGGGCGACAGCGCACGCCGCTGGGTCGACCAGTGGGGCGCCGTGTACCCCGCCGGCGTGGAGGAGTGCCGCGGCATCGCCGCCGGACTGGGCTGGGACGAGGACCTCTACCTGGCCGCCCTCTGCCACCACCGCCTCTCCGGCGAGCTGCCCCAGTGCACCCTCGTGGGCCGGCGGCAAAGCGGGTCAGCGCGCTTCGGCAAGACCGACGACATCGGGCGCCACCAACTGGGCCTGAACCTGCTCGAGATCAGCAGCCCCGACGACGGCCACGACCACGGCCACTTCCACTTCGCCGGCACGCCGTGGACGGTGGCCGGCTTCAACCGTCCCGGGCTGGCCATGGGCATGACCGGCATCCCGGGGCCGATGAAGGAGGAGGACGGCCTGTTCTCGCTGATGGCCCTGCACACGGTGCTGCCCGCCTGCGCCGACGTGGGCGAGGCCCTCGAGCACCTGCGGGACCTGCCGGTGAACGCCTACGGCTTCAGCCTGATGCTCGGGGACCGGTCGGGCCGCCTCGCTCTCGTGGAGAAGACCGGCGCCGGGATGACGGTGGTCGAGGCCGAGGACGGCATCCCCCTCGGCCATACGAACCACATCCTGGACCCTGAGTTCGCGCGCCGGAACCCGGAGCAAAGCCCCGCCATCGACGCCAACGGCCGGCGCCGCCTCGACAACGCCCTTCGCCTGGCGAGGGAGGGGGTCGGCATCGAGCGGATCCTGCAGGACCGCTCCGCCGCAGGGGCCGTCTGCCAGCAGGGGGAGGACGGGCTGCACACCGACTTCGCCGTCCTCTTCGAGCCGGTGGAGGGGCGGCTGCGCCTGTGGTCCGGCCCCCCCGCCGCGGTGGAGCCCGTCGAGCACGACGTCGAGACCTTGCTGGCCTGACGCCTGCCCCGGCTCAGGCCTGCAATCGCAGGAAGCCCTCGGGGTCGCGCAGGCTCTCCCAGGAGGTGCGCACCCAACCCTCGGGCACCGGACCCACCCGGACCCGGACGTCCAGCAGATCGCCCGCCAGCCGTCCCGTACCGCCCGGCAGGTGCCCCACCGTGAGCGGCGCCGAGGCCTCCACCGGACGCCCGCGGGGCGGCGCCTCGCCGACGAGCTCGCCGTCGATCCACAGCTCGGCCCCGCGGCCGGCGCGGTAGACGCCGGCCACGTGGTGCCGCCCCGGCTCCGGGACGCGGTTGGCCCGCACCGAGACCGGTCCTTCTTCGCAGTTGACGAGGAAGGAGGCGCCCGGAAGGGATCCCCCGAGGCCGCCGTTGTGGCCGCAGTCCATCCAGCGCAGCTGGAACCGCGCCCCGGGCGCGGCCGTGTCCAGGCGCAGGACCTGCCCGTGGGAGCGGATCTCTCCCGATGGGTCGTCCTCGCGCCAGGGCGCCATGTAGAGGAAACGTCCGTCGAAGGCGCCGCCGTTGAATCCCCCCGGGTTCGGCGGCGCCAGGGCGCAACCGTCCGCCGCCTGCCAGGAGGCCGGGTCGTCGAAGGGGCGGGCCGTGTCGTAGCGCAGGGTGCGGGCGTGGAACCCGAGGCCGGGGTCATCCCCCTCCCAGAAGGGGATGAAGTAGACGAAGCGGCCGTCGAAGGCGGCGCCGTCGTACCCGCGGGTGCGCAGCCCGCCGATGTGGCCCGCTTCGAAGGCCTGCCAGCTTGCTGGATCGCCGAAGGGGGCCCGGGTGTCGTAGCGGACCACGCTGGAGTGGGCGTACGGCGTGAAGTAGATCCAGCGGCCGTCGAAGACGGCGCCGACGCACTGGCCGAAGGAGCCGCCGGGCAACCGGCCGGGGTCGAAGGCCTCCCAGGCGGCCGGGTCGTCGAAAGGCCGGCGGGGGTCGTGGCGCAGCACCGCGCCGCCGCCGAGGGGGGCGAAGTAGACGTGCCGGCCGTCGTAGAGGGCGCCGTCGTAGTTGGTGCAGTCGAGCCCGTCCGTGGCCCCGGCGTCGTGAACCGCCCAGCTGGCCTCGTCGTGGAACCGCCCCCCGGTGTCGAGGCGCAGGACGCGGCCGTCGGCGCCGCTCTCCAGGTGATAGCCCGGGGCGAAGTAGACGAAGCGGCCGTCGAAGGCGCCGCCCTGGCTCGAGATCGCCCCGCCGGCGTCGTGGGCGGACCAGCTCGCCGGGTCGCGGAAGTCGCCGGCCGTGTCGAAGCGCAGGACCCGCCGGTGCATCTCCTCGCCGTCGGTGCGCGGCACGTAGTAGACGCAGCGGCCGTCGAAGAGAGCGCCGTAGTAGCCTCGAGTGGCCAGGCCCTCCGTGGCGCCGGCGTCGTACCCCTCCCAGGCGGCGGGGTCGTCGAAGGGCCGGCGCGTGTCGTAGCGCAGGGCCTGCCCGTGGCGGCCCTCGTCGTTGCACTGCGGGGCGAAGTAGACGTGGCGGCCGTCGAAGACGGCGCCGAAGAAGCCCCGCGTCCGCAGGCCGTCGGTGGATCCGGCGTCGTGGGTGGAGAAGCCGGCCATCTCCCCGGCGAAGGCCCACTGGGCGGCGATCACCTGCACCGCCTCGGCCCGCACCTCCTCGGCGGCGAGCCAGCCCTCGACGGCGAAGTCGTCCCCCGGGGCCCCGGGATCGGCTTCCCGGCCGGCGAAGAGGGCATAGCCGGAGAACCCCTCGACGGCACCGGACCCGGCGCCGAGGTCCAGGAACAGGTGGGCATCGCGTCCCCGCTCCAGGCGCCGGACCTCGATCCAGCCTTCGACGCGTCCGGTGGCCGCGTCCGCCGACAGCCGCCGCGGCAGCTCCCCCCCGGCGTCGCGCACGCGCAGCCCGGCACCGGCGGCGGCGCGCGCGCGTTCGGGCAGGACCAGATCGACGCGGACCGGGAAGCGCTCGAGGCCGCCGTGGACGCGGTCCCCGGAGACGCGCAGCTCGAGGGTCCTGGGCTCCATGGCGGGGGCGGCCGGCTACGACCGCTGCTCGCGCACCGGCCCCTGCTGCAGGCGGGCGTAGAGGTCGGCCCACTCCCGGGAGCCGTCGTCCTCCCGGATCTCCAGCCTGACCCCCGGCTCCTGGGCCGGATCGTTGCCGGCCTGCCGGAAGTGCGGCCAGCACTGGTCGCGCATGCTGGAGAAGTGCACGACGCGGCCCCCCTCCCAGACCACGGAGAGGATGTGGCGCGGCGCCTCCACCCGGTACGGGGGCTCCATGGCGAGGCGGGTGAGGGCCTCCTCGTCGACGTCGACGCCGAGACCCGGCCCCTCGGGCACGCGCAGGTACCCCCCGCGGATGGTGAGGGGCTCGCGCAGCAGGTCGTCGGTGTAGTTGTTCAGGCAGGTGATGGCCGGCCACTGGGCGAAGTTCAGCACCGCGCCGAGATGGGCGGCGAAGGCGGTCACCAGGCCGACGCCGACCATCTGCAGCCAGAAAGGCTTCTCGAACTCGGCGGCCAGCTGGCCCTGGCGCAGCACGGCGGAGACGCCGCCGCCGATGACGAAGCCGTCGCAGACCGCTTCCTTCACCGCCGTGGGAAAGGGGGGCGCCCCGAAGTGGAGGGCGATCGGTCTGGAGACCTTGCGGCGCAGCTCGCGCTGGCCCTCCACGTCCCCCTGGTTGATGGGGCCCTCGTAGATGGAGACCCGCTCGTAGCCGTCGAGGCGCTGCAGCACGGGGGCCGCGGTGCCCACGTTGAGGAGCATGCCGTTCCAGTCGAGGTCGAGGCGGTAGTGGCGGGGGGTGACGGCGCTGACGGCTTCGACCTGCTGGTAGACGTCGATCCAGGGGCGGGTCTTGAACTTGTGGAAGATGTAGCCCTGGGCCACGGCGTCCTTCGCTTCTTCCGCCAGGTCCTCGGGGCCCATCTTGGTGTTCCACCAGGCGATGGGGCACCAGTCGCGCACCTTGGGCAGGTTGAACAGCTTGTACGCGGGCACCCCCAGGGCCTTGCCGACCACGTCGTAGAGCGCCATCTGCAGACCGGCGCCGAGGCCGTCGTCGCCGAGCAGCTCGGCGGGGTTGCGGCCGCGCACCCCCTCCAGAGCCGGGTCGCTGACCTGCCCCCAGGTATAGTGGGGAAGGGTCTCGCCGTAGCCGACGCTGCCGTCGTCGGTGGTGACGCGGATGACCTCGACGATCTGCCACTGCCAGACGAGGAGCGCGTTCCAGCGGCTCACGCGCTCGGTGAAGGGCACGCGCACGGTGATGCGCTCGACCTCCTGGATGCGCAGGGGGGCGGGCATGGGACTCTCCAGGCTGGAGGGTGAGGGGCGGCGGGTTCCCGCCCGGGCGAGGCACCCGGGCCGGGGGCGGCTGCCTCGCCGGGGCCCGCGGCCGGGTCGGGGATGGCTCTCTCGCCGCAAGGTATGGGCCGCCCGGGGCGGTCACAAGCAGACGCGGGAAAGCCCGCGACCGCTTGACGATTTCGGGCCGCCCCGTAACCTTTTGTGGATTCTGCACCTTGGCGGATTGGCGCGAGGCATCGCGCAGCCGCCTTCCGCACCGTCCCGAGCACCCTCCCTCCCGGAGTCGCGCCACTTGGTACGCGCCGTCAGCCTGGGCCTCGTCTGCTGCGCCTCCTGGCTCCTCTGGTCCAACCACTACACCCCCCTGCTGCTGGCCTGCGGCGCCGGGTCCTGCCTGCTCGTCGTCCTCATCGCCCGGCGCATGGAGATACTCGACGAGGAAGGGGTGCCGCTGCACCTGACCCCGCGCCTGATGCTCTATCTCCCCTGGCTCGCCTGGGCCCTCCTCCGGGCCAACGTCGACGTGGCCCTGCGCATCCTGCGGCCGGGACCGCCCATCGCCCCTCGCATGCTGCGGCTCCGGCCGGGACAGAGGACGACCGTGGGCCGCGCCATCTACGCCAACTCCATCACCCTGACGCCGGGAACCCTCACCTGCAATGCCGACGGCGACCGGTTCACCGTCCACGCCCTCACCCGGGAGGCGGCCGAGGAGCTGGAGTCGGGCGCGATGGACCGGCGGGTGCGGCTTCTCGAGGGCCGGGAGGACTGACAGCGGTGTTCGCAGTCACCATGGCCGCCGTGCTGTTCACCATGGCCCTGGCCCTGGCGCGCACCGCCCTCGGTCCGACGGTGTACGACCGCGTCCTCGGGGCCAACATGTGCGGCACCAAGACGGTCCTGCTCATCGCCGTCCTCGGTTTCCTCACGGGGCGGCCCGAGTTCCTCGACCTGGCCCTGATCTACGTCCTCATCAACTTCATCTCCACCGTGGCGATCCTGAAGTTCGTCCAGTACGGGAGCTTCTTCGGACCCGGGCGGGTGGGCCGCCGCTGAGATGGACCTCATCGACCTGGCCAGCTGGGCGCTGCTGATGTCGGGGGCCTTCTTCTGCGTCGTCGGCGGCATCGGGCTGCACCGGCTTCCGGACTTCTTCAGCCGCATGCACGGGGCGGGCGTCACCGACACCCTGGGCGCGGGACTGGTTCTCGGGGGGCTGATGCTGCAGGCCGGATGGACGCTGGTGCTGGTAAAGCTGGTCTTCGTCCTCGCCCTCCTGTGGATCACCAGTCCGACGGCGGCCCACGCCATCTCCAGGGCGGCCCTCGAGGACGGGCTGGAGCCGTTTGCCGGAGAGACGGAGAGCCCCGGCTCCCGGACCGAGGGCGACCCGTCTTGACGGACCTGATCGACCTGAGCCTGCTCCTCTTCCTGGCCGGTGTCGCCGTGGCCGTGGCCCGTCTCCACAACCTCCTCGCCGTGGTCGTCTTCCTCGGCTTCTACACCCTCGTTTCGGCCGCCCTCTTCACCGTTCTCGACGCCGTGGACGTGGCCTTCACCGAGGCCGCCGTCGGTGCCGGGGTGTCCACCGTCCTCATGCTCGCCACGCTGCTGCTGACGACGAGGCAGGAGAAGCAAGGACACTCCACGGTCGTGCCCTTCCTCGTGGTGGTGATCACGGGGGCCGCCCTGGTCTTCGCCACCCTCGACATGCCGCGCTACGGGGACCCCGGGGCCCCGGTCCACCAGCACGTGGCCCCCCGCTACATCGAGCGCTCGGGCGAGGAGATCGGCGTGCCCAACATCGTCACCTCCGTGCTGGCCAGCTACCGGGGCTACGACACCCTCGGCGAGCTGACCGTGATCTTCACCGCCGGCGTCGGCGTCCTGCTGCTCCTGGGCCGACGCCCAGGGGCCCGGGGCGGGGAGGGCGGTCCGTGAGCCACCATCTCATCCTCCGGGTCGTGGCCAAGCTCCTGATCCCCTTCATCCTCATCTTCGCCCTGTACGTGCAGTTCCACGGCGACTACGGGCCGGGAGGCGGGTTCCAGGCCGGCGTGATCTTCGCGGCCGCCTTCGTGCTCTACGCCCTCGTCTTCGGCGTCGAGGCGGCGCGGCGGATCGCCCCCGCCCGCCTCCTCGAGGCGGGGATCGCCGGCGGGGTGCTGCTCTTCGCGGGGACCGGTCTGGCGACCATGCTGCTGGGCGGCCACTTCCTCGACTACGACGTCCTCGCCGCCGATCCCGTGGAGGGCCAGCACCACGGCATCCTGCTCGTCGAGCTCGGCGTCGGGATCAGCGTGGCCGCGGTGATGATCGCCGTCTTCCTCGCCTTCGCCGGGCGCAAGGGGGACCCGTGCACGTCGGACTGATCAACTACTGGGTCGTCGTCTTCCTGATGATGACCGGGTTCTACATCGTCATGTCGAGCCGCAACCTGATCAAGAAGATGGTCGGCCTGGGCCTCTTCCAGACCTCGGTCTTCATCCTCTACATCACCATGGGCAAGAGGGATGGAGGGACGGCGCCGATCCTCACGGAGTCCGCCTCCGCCTACTCCAATCCCCTGCCCCACGTCCTCATCCTCACCGCCATCGTCGTCGGCATCGCCACGACGGCCCTGGGCCTGGCCCTCATCGTCCGCATCCAGGAGGCCTACGGCACCGTGGAGGAGGACGAGATCCACGCCGCCGACGCCGGGTGAGCCTCTCCGAGCACCTGCCGGTCCTGCAGATCGTCGTGCCTCTCGCGGCATCGCCGGTCTGCGTCCTCCTGCGCCGACGCGGCTGGAGCTGGGGCCTGGCCCTGGGCGCCGCCTGGACGGCCTTCGGCCTCGCCGCGCTGCTGCTCCACCGGGCCCTGGCGGAAGGCGTCGTCGTCTACGCTCTCGGCGGCTGGGAGCCGCCCTGGGGGATCGAGTACCGCGTCGACCCGGTCAACGCCTTCAACCTCTTC
>CAZEHQ010000134.1:0-12309 GCA_964512165.1 uncultured Gemmatimonadaceae bacterium
CTCGGTGGCCTTCTCTCCGGAGGGCACGACCCTGGCCATCGGCTCACGAGGGGAAATCAAGCTGTTGGATGTGGCGACGAGGAGCGTCGTCACCACCTTCGAGGCGCGGACGGGCTGGGTCTACTACCTGGTCTTTTCCTCTGACGGTGCCACCCTCGCCTCGGGATCCTCGAATACGCTCAAGCTGTGGGACGTGGCATCCGGAACCGAGCTCGCCAGTGTCCATCACTCCACCGAGGTTCATCCCGTGGGGTTCTCTCCGGGGGATGCCTCCCTCGTGGTCAGCTCCTCGGACGGCGTCCTGCTGTTTGACCTCTCCACCGCGAATGTCGCCCGCCTCCGAGGTCATACGCACGCCACGGGAGTCAACTCCGTGGCCTTCTCCCACGATGGCGCCACCCTCGCCACCGGTTCGTTCTTTGTCGCAAACATGTGGGACATCATGACGGGGAGAAGCGTGGCCACCGCCACTCATCCGGCCGAGGTCACCGCCGTGGCCTTGTCCCCCGTTGAAGCCATTCTCGCCTTCGGGTCCTATGACGACACGATCCGGCTGTGGGATGTGGAGAGACGCGGTGACATCGCCAGCCTCGAAGGACCGTCCCGCGGGGACGGCGTCCTCTCCCTGGCCTTCTCTCCGGAGGGAGCCACTCTCGCCGCGGGCTACCAGGAGGGCATCGTCAAGCTGTGGGATGTGGCCAGGACCCAGGCGGGCCTTACTCTGGTGGGGCACATGAGCGGGGTTGGGTCCGTGGCCTTCTCCCCCGACGGCGCCACTCTGGCCAGCGGATCCGTGGACGAGACGCTCCGACTGTGGGACGTGGAGACCGGGACGGAGATCGCCGTTCTCGAAGGCCACGACGGTTGGGTCAATTCCGTGGCCTTTTCCCGGGACGGAACCCTCGCCGCCGCATGGGGGCACACGGTCCGGGTTTGGGATGCGGGGACCTGGGAAGAGGCCGCCGATCCCATGAGGCATGGGAGTTGGGTCTATTCCGTGGCCTTCTCGCCCGATGGCGGCACCCTCGCCGCGGGAACCCTGACCAGCGTTCTGCTGAGAGAAACCGGAACCTGGAAGAAGCTCGCCGCCTTTGAGGGGCACACGGGCCAGATCAACTCCCTGGCCTATTCGCCCGACGGCGCCATCCTCGCCAGCGGCTCCCGGGACGGCACCGTTCTGCTGTGGGACATCGCCCCGCGGCCCCAGGCTCTGAGGAGGCTCTCGGGCGACCGCCAGGAGGGGCTCCCGGGGGCGCTCCTGGCCGACTCCCTCGTCGTCGAGGTGCGCGACCAGTATGGTGACCTGCTGGAAGGGGCGCATGTGACCTTCACGGTGACCACGGGAGACGGAACCCTGACCGCGGCTACCGTGATGACGGATTCCAGGGGGAGGGCCGCCACCAAGTTGACCTTGGGGAGCCGGCAAGGCCGCAACACCGTGGTGGCAACCGCGGCGGACGTCTGGCCGGTGACTTTCAGGGCAACCGGGCTGCCGACTCCCGGGGCTCTGACCGGACTCTCCGGAGAGGAGCAGGAAGGGCCGGCCGGCTCCGCCCTGGCCGAACCGTTCGTCGTCGAGGTCAGAGACCAGGTCGGCTCCCCATTGGCAGGGGCCGTGGTCACCTTTTCCGTCACCAGCGGCGGAGGGACGCTCTCCGCTGCCACCGACACCACCGACGCCGAGGGCCGGGCGGCCACCCTCCTGACCCTGGGCGAGGAACGGGGGGCCAACTCCGTCGCGGCAACCGTAGCCGGCCTCGAGCCGGTGACCTTCACCGCCACCGCCAGGGCCACCCCCGACTTCGACGGCGACGGCGAGGTCGGCTTCGCCGACTTCTTCCTCTTCGCCGAGGCCTGGGGAGACAGCGACCCCCGCTTCGACCTGGACGGCAGCGGCTCGGTGGACTTCGCCGACTTCTTCCTCTTCGCCGAGAGCTTCGCCCAGCCGGCGCGGGCCAAGCTCATGGCCCTCGCCCGCGAACGGATCGGACTTCCCGACGGCCCCCAGCTGGGTCAGAACTGGCCCAATCCCTTCAACAGCGAGACCGTCCTCTCCTGGTTCGTGCTGCAGCCGGGGCCGGCGCGCCTGGAGGTGTTCGCCCTCACCGGGCAGCGGGTTGCGGTCCTGGCCTCGGGACACCACGAGGCCGGCCTCCACCGCCTCCACTGGGACGGGCGGGACCACCAGGGACGGCCCCTGGCCAGCGGCACCTACCTCTACCGGCTGGTCACCGCGGAGGGAATGTGGGGGCGCAAGCTGGTCCTGCTCAGATAGACGGGCTTGACTGGCGATGCCCTCTTCTTCGGCGGCGTGGCGCACGGCCTGGCGCAGCGACCCTGGCCGTCTACTACACCATGGACAAGCCGGGAGAGCCGACCTGCCTGATGGGCATCCACTGGCGCCTCGGCGGCGGCTGAGCCGCCCGCAAGCAAGGAGCATCCTGTGGCAAGAGCTGAACCCTTCGCCGTCTCCAACGATCTGCTGGAACATCCGGACCACCTCCAGGACCGTGCGCGCCGGGACGGCTATCTCTTCTTCCGCGGCCTGATCGACGCCGATTCCGTCCTCGGCCTGCGCCGCGACTTCCTGGAGATCTGCCACCGCCACGGATGGACCCGGGGCGGCGAGAGACTGATGGAGGGCGTCCGCGCCGGCGGCCCCTTCGTCGAGGGCGACGACGGCTACTGGCCGGTGCTGGACGAGTTCCAGCGCCTGGAGTCGTTCCACGCCTTCGCCCACCACCCGGCGATCCTGGAGATGTGCGACACGCTGTTCGGCGAGCGGACCCTCGTCCATCCGCGCAACATCGGCCGGATCATGTTCCCGGAGAACGCCAGCTACACGACGCCGGCGCACCAGGATTTCATCCATATCCGGGGAACGCCGGAAACGTATACCGCGTGGATCCCCCTCGGCGCCTGTCCGCGGGACCTGGGCGGCCTGTCGGTGCTCGCGGGATCGCACAAGGGCGGGCTGTACCCGGTGGAGCCGGCCCTCGGCGCCGGCAAGGTCGGCATCGACACGGCGCCCCTGGAGGCGCGGGGACTGCGATGGGCGGCGGCGGACTTCGAGATCGGCGATGCCCTGTTCTTTCACAGCCACGCCGTGCACAAGGCCCTGCCGAACCGCAGTCCCGACCGGATCCGACTCTCCGTGGACTACCGCTACCAGGGAGGCTCGCAGCCGGTCACCGAAGGATCGCTGCTGCCGCACTTCAACCGCATGGGCTGGGACGAGATCTACGCCGGCTGGCAGTCCACGAAGCACCAGTACTACTGGAACGCCCTCGACCTCAACACCGTCCCGCACCCCGGAACATCCGCCGCGGCGCGGGCGTCGGCGAAGGGATGACAACACGACAGGAGGCGATACGATGAGACGGATCTCGACGGTGCTGCTGGCGGCGCTGCCGGCCGCCCTCGGAGCCGGGGAACCGGCCAGGGCCACCTTTGCCGGCGGCTGCTTCTGGTGCCTGGAACCCCCCTTCGAGAAGCTGGAGGGGGTGAGTGCCGTCGTCTCCGGGTACATCGGAGGCCCGGAGGTGAACCCCACCTACCGCGAGGTGGCCGGGGGCAAGACCGGGCACCTGGAGGCGGTGCAGGTCACCTTCGACCCGGAGACGATCAGCTACGAGCGGCTCCTCGAGGTCTACTGGATGCAGTTCGACCCCACCGACGCCGGCGGCTCCTTCGTCGACCGCGGGCACCAGTACACCTCGGCGATCTTCGTCCACGACGAGGAGCAGCGGCGGCTGGCCGAAGCCTCCAAGGCGGACCTGGCCGCCTCGGGCCGCTTCGAGGACCCCATCGTCACGCCGGTGCGGGACGCCGACGTGTTCTACCCGGCCGAGGAGTACCACCAGGACTTCTACCGCAAGGACCCGTCCCACTACAAGCGCTACCGCTCCGGCTCCGGGCGCGACCAGTTCATCCGCGCCCACTGGGGCGGCGGCGGCGGGACCGAGACGCGCTACCTCAAGCCGCCGGAGAAGGAGCTGCGCAGCCGCCTGACGCGCCTCCAGTACGAGGTCACCCAGGAGGAGGGCACCGAGCCGCCCTTCCGCAACGAGTTCTGGGACAACAAGAAGGAGGGGATCTACGTGGACATCGTCTCCGGCGAGCCCCTCTTCCTCTCCGTCGACAAGTACGTCTCGGGCACCGGGTGGCCGAGCTTCACGCGCCCCCTGGTGGCGGAGAACATCGTCGAGAAGAGGGACTTCAAGCTGTTCTACCCGCGCACCGAGGTGCGCAGCAAGCACGGCGACTCGCACCTGGGCCACCTCTTCGACGACGGACCCGAGCCCACGGGGCTGCGCTACTGCATCAACTCGGCGGCCCTGCGCTTCGTCCCGCGGGAGGAGATGGAGGCGGCCGGGTACGGCGAGTACCTCGCCCGCTTCGAGCCGCAGGCGCAGGCGGGAGAGAGCCCGTGACCCGGGACGAAGCCCTCGCCCTGATGCACGAGCACACGGCGTCGGAGCCTCTGCGCCGGCACATGTACGCCGTGGAGACCGCCATGCGCGCCTGCGCCCGCCGCCTGGGTGAGGACGAGGAGGCCTGGGCCACCGTGGGCCTGCTCCACGACTTCGACTACGAGGCCCACCCCAACGAGGCGCGCTCCCCCACCGAGGGGCACCCGGCCTTCGGCGTGGCCCTGCTGCGCGAGCGCGGCTACCCCGAGCCCCTGTGCCGAGCCATCCTCGGACACGCCACCTACAGCGGCGTGCCGCGGGACACGCCCGTGGCCAAGGCCCTCTTCGCAGTGGACGAGTTGTGCGGCTTTCTCGTGGCCTGCGCCCTCGTGCGGCCGTCGAAGAGCCTCGCCGACCTGGGCGTGCGCAGCGTCCGCAAGAAGCTCAAGGACCGCGGCTTCGCCCGCGCCGTCGACCGCGGCGAGATCCGCCAGGGGGCCGAGGAGTTCGGGGTGGATCTGGACGAGCACATCGACTTCGTCATCCAGGCCCTGCGCCCCGAGGAGGGGCGCCTGGGGCTCGGCCCCGCCTGAGGCGCAGCCGAGCCCCCTCGCGATCAGGCGCCGACGAAGAACGGGCCGAGGAAGCAGACGACGATGGCCACGGGAGCGGCGATCTCGGCGGCGCGGCGGAAGGTCTGCATGACATCCTCCTTCGAAAGGGTGGTGAGTCAACGCTCTCACCACTGCAAGCGCCGTGCCAGACCCGTTCTCCCCCGGGGGCTTGCTCCGGGCGGGCGTCAGAGGTGGCCGTCCCCGCACACGGGTGTCCGTTGACGGACGCCCTGCCCGTGCCGGGTGGCGACCCGGCTCAGGGCAGCGCCTCGATAAGCCGGCTCACGTCTTCCTGGTTGTTGTAGACCGAGGGCGACAGCCTCAGCTTGTCGCCGAAGCGCATGGCCACGTGCACGCCGGCCTCGCGGGTGCGGCGCACGGCCGCCTCCGGGTCGGGGGTGACGAAGGCGAGGATGGGGCTCTCGTTGCGGCGCGGCGTGATCGGCCGGTAGCCCTTGGCGGGCAGCTCCTCCTGCAGACGGTCGGTGAGGCCGCGCACGTGGCCGCGGATGTTCTCCACCCCCAGGTCGAGGATGTAGCGCAGGCTCTGCTGGGCGGCGATCACGCCCTCGTAGGAGGGATAGCTCACCTCCCAGGCCGTGGCATCGTCCCGGGTCATGACGCTGACCTCGGGCTGCCCGTCATCCGCATCCGTCCAGGGCGGGTAGTTGAGGCGGACCGAGCCCGAGGGCTGCGACGCCTTGACCACCTTGTGCTGCAGGTCCCGGCGCACATAGAGAAAGCCGAACCCCTTCACCCCCATGAGCCACTTGAAGGTCGAGCAGGCGGCCATGTCGATGCCCATGGCCCCCACGTCGATGGGCACGGCGCCGGCGGCCTGCATGATGTCGGCGTAGACGTAGGCGCCGCGGGCGTGGGCCAGCTGGCTGAGGGCGGCCACGTCGGCCAGCAAGCCGTTGACGTTGGAGACCAGGGCCACCGAGACCAGGCGGGTGCCGGCGTCGATGGCCGCGGCCATGGCGTCCACGTCGACGCGCCAGTCGCGGTTGCGCACGATCCGCACCTCCAGGCCGGCGGCCTCCCTCACCTTGTAGTTGCAGAGGCAAGCGGAGAAGGCGAGGTCGTTGGTGACCACGTTGCCGCCGGCGAGGTGATCGGCCAGGCCGTTGAGCAGGTTGCTCTCGGCCTCCACGGTGCTGCGGGCGAGGGCGATCTCGCCCGGGTCGGCGTGGATCAGCCGCGCGAAGAGGTGGCGGGCTTCGTCGCGGGGCGGCGCCCAGTCCGGCCACCAGGGATCGCCCACGTTGTGGGTGACCCAGTCGACGTAGCGGTGCAGCGCCGCCGACGTGTGGACGCTGACGGGGTGGGAGGAGGCGTTGTCGAAGTAGGCGGCGGTGCGGGCCCGGGGGAAATCGGCGCGCACGCGCTCGAAGTCGGGAGTGGTCACAGGATGGACCTCCGGCGGAGCGGGTTTATCTTCCCCGCCGTCTCGGGGAGAGAGCGATGCTGACAGAGGGACAGACAGAGAGCTTCCAAGAGGACGGGTTCCTCATCGTGCGGGGACTGCTCGCGTCGGCGGAAGTGGAGACGATGAAGGCCCGCGCCGAGCTGATCTCGCGCGGAGAGGCCGACCACGTCGATCCCGCCTGGCTCCAGGTCGAGCCCGCCGTGGCCGCCGGCGAGGCCGAGGCCGGCGGCCGGGCCGACGCCCTGAGGAAGATGAGCCACGTCGCCTTCGTGGACGGCGTCTTCCGCGCCCACGCCCTGAACCCCCGCATCCTCGACTGCGTGGAGTCCCTCCTCGGCCCCGACATCAAGCTCTACCAGGACCAGCTGTTCATGAAGCCGCCCCGCATCGGCTCGCGCCAGGCATACCACCAGGACCAGCCCCTCGGCTTCCACGTGGACCCGCCCGACCGCATGGTCACCTGCTGGGCAGCGCTGGACGAGGCCACGATCCCCAACGGCTGCCTGTGGATGCTGCCGGGCACCCACCGCCACGGCTGGATCGAGCAGGAGCGCTGGCGCGACTTCGAGAGGCGCTCCCTGGCCGGCGAGCTGCCGGAGGAACGGCCGGTGGAGCTGGCCGCCGGCGACTGCAGTTTCCACCACGGCCACATCCTCCACGGCAGCCGGCCCAACACCACCGGCCGCCGCCGCTGGGGCTACGCCACCCACTACGTCAGCGCCCGTTGCCGCTTCACCGGCGAGGGCCGCAGCGACGCCATCCTCGCCCGGGGCCGCTCGATCCCCGGGTGCCTCTGAAGCCCGCGCCAACGAGCTCAAGGGGCGGCCTCCCCCGCCGAGTCCAGCAGGGCCTGCAGCTCCGGCGTCAGCCGCGGGCGCCCGTCGATGACGCCGGTCCCCTCCATGCGCGCCCGCACCACCGGCTCTTCCCCGGGCAGGCGGAAGATCTCCTGGTCGAAGATCCAGCGGACGCGTCCCCCGCGCCCGAGGCGCGAGGCGACCACGAAGCGATCCCCCGACCTCAAGGGGGCCAGGTAGTCGACCTCCGAGCGCATGAGCACGAGGTCGCAGCCCTGCTCGTGAAGGCGCGCGAAGTCGAGCCCCGTCTCCAGCAGGCAGCGGTGCCGGGCGTGCTCCAGGTAGTTGAGGTACACGGCGTTGTTGACCACCCCCTGCAGGTCGCACTCGTAGTCCCGCACCTCGAGCTCGATCTCGAAGGGGTAGTCCCGGCGGCGGCTCACGCGGGCTGTCTCAAGGGGTGTTTTGTCGCTTCCGGCGACGGCCTATACTCGACAGGAAAGGAGCGAGACCATGATACGTATCTCCGTCTGGCACGGCGACCTCTCCGACAGCTACCTGCGGCTGGTGACCCAGCTCGGCGCCGACTGCCTCGACTTCGGCCAGGGGGGCTTCTGGCCGGGGGTGAAGGAGCAGGGCTACCCGGACGCCGGGCAGGTGCGGGCCATCCGCCGCCGGGTCCGCGACTTCGGCCTCGACATCAACCGCGTCACCCTGCCCGACATCACCGAGGAGTTCCTCTCCGGGGGCGCCGGCGCCGAGCGCGAGCTGGACAACAGCTGCCGCGCCCTGGAGGCCTTCGCCGAGGCCGGCGCGCCGATCGCCCGCCAGCGCGTCGCCGGCGACACCTTCCCGTGGATGATGAGCCGCTACCGCGCCGTGCACCGGGGCGGCTACCGCTCCCGGGGCGAGACCCTGGCGCGGGACCCCGAGCCGGCGCCCGACCGCGAGGCCCTGGACCGCTGGTGGGAGCGGTTCCTCGTCCTCTACGGGCGCCTGGTGCCGATCGCCGAGGAGAGCGGCATCCGGCTGGCCATGCACCCCTCGGACGTGCCCAACGTGGACACCCCCTTCGGCGGGTTGGGCTTCCACCGCATCATCGACGCCTTCCCGTCGCGCCAGGTGGGCTACCTCTACTGCTGCGGCACCCGCGCCCAGGCCGGGGGCGGCTCCCTGGTCATGGACGAGATCCACAACTACGGCCGCAAGGGGCGCCTCTTCACCCTGCACATGCGCAACGTTCGCGGCTCCCTGGCCACGGCGGGCGCCTTCGAGGAGACCCTGCTCGACGACGGCGACATCAACATGTTCAAGGTCCTGGTGGAGCTGCGGCGCGTCGGCTTCGACGGCTGCATCAACCCCGACCACATCCCCCAGGTGGAGGGCGACGGCGATGGGGTGCACCAGGGCCTGGCCTACTCCATCGGCTACCTGCGCGCCCTGCTGGCCGCCCTCGCCGCTTCCTGACAAGAGAGAGAGGACGCCCGTGAGCGAAGGGAACGAGAGCCCCAGGATCGCCGCCGTGGTCACGGAGTACCGGCCGCGGTCCCACGCCGACGTCATCGTCGGCAAGTACCTGCGCGGCTTCCCCACCGACGACGGCTTCGTCGACCCGCGCACACGCATCGTCTCCCTCTACATGGACCAGGTGGCGGAGAACGACATCGGCATGGAGACGGCCGAGGCCTTCGGCGTGCCCGTGAGCCGCAGCATCGTTCAGGCCCTGACTCTCGGCGGCGGGGAGCTGGCCGTGGACGGGGTCCTGCTCATCGGCGAGCACGGCGACTACGCCTTCAACGAGAAGGAGCAGCACCTCTACCCCCGGCGGCACTTCATGGAGCAGATCACGGGCGTGTTCTCCACCAGCGGCCGGGCGGCGCCGGTCTTCAACGACAAGCATCTGTCGTGGCGCTGGCAGGACGCCCTGTGGATGCGCGACCGCGCCGCCGAGCTGGGGGCGCCCTTCATGGCCGGCTCCTCCCTGCCCGTCTGCTGGCGCGACCCCTTCCTCGAGCACGAGCTCGACGCTCCCCTGCAGGAGGCGGTGGCCGTGGGCTTCTCCGGCCTCGACATCTACGGCTTCCACACCCTCGAGGTGCTGCAGTGCATGGCGGAACGCCGCACCGGCGGCGAGACCGGGGTAGCCGCCGTCACCTGCCTGGAGGGCGAAGCGGCGTGGGCCCACGGCCGCGGCGAGGGCGCCTGGTGGCGGGAGCTGGCCGGGGCGGCGTGCGCCACCGTGGACGGGAGCGGGCGCAAGGAGGAGGGCGAGATGGAGGACCACTGCGAGAACCCCGCCCTCTTCCTGCTGGAGTACCGAGACGGCTTCCGCGGCGCCGTGGTCATGCTCAACGGCTATCTCTCCGAGCTGGCCTACGCCTCGCGGCGCACCGGCGGCGAGGTGGAGGCCACCTGGTTCAAGTGCCAGGGCCACGGCGGCGAGCAGGGCGCCTACGCCCACTTCAGCTACCTGGGCCTGAACGTGGAGGAGATGTTCCTCAGCGGCCGGGCCCAGTACCCGGTGGAGCGCACCCTGCTCACCAGCGGCGTGTTGGAGGCGGCGCTCACCTCCCGCTACGAGGGCCACGTCCGCCTGGAGACGCCGTGGCTCGACGTGGCCTACCGCTCCTTCGAGGAGCTGCGCTGGCGGCCCACCGCGCCCTCGCCCGGAGGCGCCTGCCTCGACCCCTGGCCGCCGGAGGGCTCGCCGTGAGGGGCCCGGTCACCATCACCGGCTTCGCCGACGAGATCGCCGCCGACGGCGTCGAGCAGATCGACGGGCTGCTGGCGGCGGGCGTGCGCCACGTGGAGGTCCGCGGCGTCGGCGGGACCAACGTCCTCGACCTCTCCGACGACGAGACCGCGGCCTTCCGCCGGCAACTGGATGACGCGGGAATCACCGTCTCGAGTGTGGGCTCGCCCATCGGAAAGACGCCGCTCCGCTCCGACCTGGAGGCCCACTTCGCCCGCTTTCTGGGCGCCCTGCGCCGCGCCGACCAGCTCGGCTGCGGCTTCGTGCGCGTGTTCTCCTTCCGCCACGAGGGCGAGACGGCGGAGCAGGTGCGCGGCGAGGTCCTGGAGCAGATGCGGCGCATAGCGGAGGCCGCCGCCGAGGCCGGCATCACCCTGGTCCACGAGAACGAGAGCGGCATCTACGGCGACGTGCCGGAGCGCTGCGCCGACCTGATCGAGTCGGTTGGCAGCCCTCACCTGCGCGGCCTCTTCGACCCGGCGAACTTCGTCACCTGCGGATGCGATCCGCTGCAGGCGTGGGAGCGGCTGGCGGAGCACGTGATCTGGTTCCACATCAAGGACAAGGTCGCCGCGACCGACCGCGTGGTCCCCGCCGGACACGGCGACGGCGCGGTGGAGGCGGTGCTCGCGGACGCCCTCGACCGCGGCTTCTCAGGCTTCCTCTCCATCGAACCGCACCTGAGGGCGGACGACCCCGACTTCGGCGGCACCGGCGCCGAGCGTTTCGCCATCGCAACGGCGGCCTTGCGGCGGGTGCTGGAGCGGCTCGGGGCGCAGGAGGCCTGATGGCGCGCCGCCTTCAAGCCGGAGCGGTCTCAGCATCTGCCAACGCGGTTCCACCGCCGAGAGCGCCAACGCGCGGACCCGTGCGCCGACACCCGGAGCAGCCGCTTGCGCGACCGGCGGGGACCGGTCCAGCGGGGGGCGCCCTCTCAGCATCTCCGGACGGCGGGGCCCTCGCCCGGCCTTCGATCCCGGTGCGGACCTCCGGGGCCCACCGCCCGGGCGCAGCCCCGGTGCCAGCCCGCGCCGGCCCAAGGAGCCCACCTCATGGAACGATCGCTGCTCGCCGGGCGGCGGGTCTTCCGCTCCGCCGCCCGGAAGCGGCCCAGTGCAGACCTGTCCGCCGACATCAAGGAGCCAACCTCATGAAACGATCACTGCTCGCCGTGACATCCCTGCTCGCGATCCTGCTCGCCCTCGCCGCTCCCGCCGCCTTCGCGGAGGGAGAGCGGGACAGGCTTGACGCGCGGACCAGTCTGGACCTCTACGCAGGAGACCCGGACATCCTGCTCGCGGAGGCCCGGCTCGAGGTCCTCTACGACGGCGCCTTCTTCAGCGAGGGGCCGGCGGTGGCCCCCGACAACCGCGTCTACTTCAGCGACATCACCTTCACCCACGTCTCCGGCGACCCGCCCCAGGCCGGCCACATCATGCGCTACGACCCGGAGACCGGCCGCACCGAAGTCTTCCGCTCGCCGAGCGGCATGTCCAACGGCCTGAAGTTCGACGCCCGGGGGCGGCTGATCGCCTGCGAGGGCGCCGACCACGGCGGCCGCCGGGTGACGCGCACCGACATGACGACCGGCAAGTCGGTGATCCTCGCCAGCCACTACAACGGCTTCCGCCTCAACGCGCCCAACGACCTCTCCATCGACGAGAAGGGCCGCATCTACTTCTCCGACCCCAAGTACCTCGGCCACGAGCCGATGGAGCAGGAGGTCTTCGGCGTCTACCGCATCGACCCCGACGGCTCGATCACCCGCATCATCACCGACGCCGGCAAGCCCAACGGCGTCGCCGTGTCGCCGGACCAGAAGAGCCTCTACGTCGTCTCCAACGACAACGGCAGCCCCGCCTTCGACCGCTTTCCGCCGGGCACCCCGCCACCGCCCAAGGGCCGCATGGCGCTGCTGGCCTACGACCTGGCCGAGGACGGCTCGGCCTCCTTCCGCGAGATCCTGGTCGATTACGCCCCCCAGGACGGCCCCGACGGCCTGGTCTGCGACGTCGAGGGCAACCTCTACGTGGCGGTGCGCGACATGACCCGCCCCGGCATCTACGTCTACTCGCCCGAGGGTGAGGAGCGCGCCTGGATCCCCACGCCGACCCTGCCCACCAACGTCGGCTTCGGCCGCGGCGAGCGGTCGCGGACGCTGTACGTGACCTACGGTGACCGCTCCCAGGGCCAGGACTCGGTGCTGGCGAAGATCGAGGTGATGAAGGAGGGGTACCAGTTGCCGGCGGAGTAGCGCCAGCCCAATCCCATTCTTGCAGAACAGGAATACGATTCCTATTTTGTA
>CAZEHQ010000135.1:0-12283 GCA_964512165.1 uncultured Gemmatimonadaceae bacterium
GCCGCGGCCGGTCATGGCCATCAGCAGCAGTTGCCCTCGCCCGCCGGCGAGGGCGGCGGCGGCGCACAGGGGCCGGTCCAGGCGCCGGCGGCCGACGCGGGTGCCGGTGGCCAGATCGAAGGCGAGAGCATCGGTCCTTCGGGTCAGCTGCAGCACCATCGGTCCGGCGATCAGGGGTCCGCCGAGGGGCGCCCCCCCCACCGCCTGCCGCCACACCAGCGAGAGCGGCGGCTCCGGGCCCTCGAGCGCGGCGTGGAGTCCGTCGGGGGCCCCGCCCTCCTGCACCCAGGCCGGGCCGGCGCCGCCGTCCCAGGGCGCGAAGAGGTTCCCGGGGCCGCAGCCGCAGAGGACGGCCAGCAGCCACGGGACCCCCCACCGGAGGAGGGGGCCGCACCGGCGGACCGGATCAGTAGTCCCAGCCGAAGAAGAAGTCCCAGCGCGTGTCACCGTCCACCGATCGGAAGTCGGTCCGCCGCGAGGCGTCGAGCCGAAAGACGAAGAAACCCCCCAGGCCGATGCGGGCGCCCAGGCCGAAGCTGCCCTTCCAGTCCCCGAAGCGGTCGTTCCAGGCGTTGCCCGCGTCCGCGAAGAGGGCGCCCCTGAGGGCGGAGAAGGCGATGCTGCCGAAGGGGAAACCGAGGACGAAGCGGTCGAGCAGCGGGTAGCGGAGCTCGTGGTTCAGCAGCACGAGGTTGCTCCCCCACAGGGAGCGGAACCCGTACCCCCGCAAGGTCCAGCTGCCGCCCAGGGACCAGAACTCGGGCACGTCGCCGCGGCTGTGGCGGCCCATGTAGCGCACCGCCAGGCAGGAGCGCCGGGTGAGGCGCAGGTAGTGGCGGTAGTCGCCGTAGAAGGTGGTGTTGAAGGGGCGCGAGCTGCGGACGTCGATCGTCTGGCCGGCGCCGAGGCTGAAGCGGGACCCCTCCATCGGGCCCGTGGGGATCCACAGGCTGTTGTCGTGGGTGAAGGTGAGGTGGTTCGACATGAGCCACCCCGTGAGCCGGCGGCCCTCGAACTGACGGTCGATGTCGGCGTGGCGGGCGGTGAACCGGAGATCGACGCGGTCGTGGCGGTTGAAGGGGTAGCTCAGCTCCGCCCACCCTCCGGTGCGCTGCTCGCGCACGGCGCGCCCGAAGCGGCCGCTGAGGCGGTCGTTCAGGTGGAACAGGCCCCAGTCGATGTTGAGCTGACGGGCCAGGTGCTGACGGCCGAGGAGGAAGTTGAGCCCGTCGAGGATACCGCTCCGGGACCCGGAGATGTGGGACAGGACGAAGTAGTAGCGCTCGTCGCCGAGGACATCGCTCAGCCCCACCTGCACGCCGCCGGAGGTGCCGAAGACGGGGTCCTGCGAGATCTGGCTCTGGGCCACGTCCAGGGAGAGCCGGCGCTTGTAGGTGCGGCGGCTGACCGCCGCCCGGTCCGGCAGTCCCGCCAGGGTCCAGGGGCTGGCCGCGCCCGTCGGCGGAAGGGCCGTGGAGTCGATGCCCGCCGGATCCGGGCGCAGGCGGTAGATCTGGAACCCCCCGGCCTCGAACCCGGTGAGCAGCAGCTCCTCCCCGTCCGGCATCCAGGCGGGATCGAAGAGGCCCGTCAGGGCGCGGGTAAGCCGCCGCCGGCCCACAGGCTCCATCACCCCGGCGGAGTCGCGCAGGGTCAGGGTGTGGAGGTCGAAGTATCCGCGGCGGTCGGAGCTGAAGGCGAGCCTCTCCCCGTCGGGGGACCAGGCCGGCTGCAGGTCCCGGTGCTCACCCGAGGTCAGCGGCCTCACGCCGCCGCTGGCGAGATCGAGGGTGAAGAGATGCTGCCAGCCGCCCTCCTCCGGAGCCGAGGCGCGGTCGGAGCTGAAGGCCAGCAGGTCGAGCCGGGGGTGCCAGTCGGGATCGCCGTCGAGGCACTGGTCGTCGGTCAGCTCGGTCAGGGCGCCGGTGGCCAGATCGAGCAGGAAGAGGTCGGTGGAGCCGCCGCGGCGGGTTCCGGAGAAGGCGATCCGGCCGCCCCGGGGAGACCAGGTCGGCGACGACAGGGCCACCAGCTCCGCGAAGGTGAACCGCTGTTGGCGCCGCCCCTCCTCCAGGTCCCACAGGATCAGGTGGTCGCGGCCGTTGCGCTTGGCCACGAAGGCCAGAACCCGGCCGTCGGGCGACACGTCGAGACTGGTGCGCAGAGGATGGAGGGACTCGTACTCGGGCTCGCGCTCGCCGGCCATCACCAGGCGGTGCCCGCCGACGCCGACGCGGGAGCGGGCGATCGTGGTGTAGCCCTGGTCGTTGCGGAAGAACACGTAGGAGACGGAGTCGGCTGGCAACTCGCGCCCCGGGGGAGGGGGGATGACCGCCGCCTTCAGGTTGTACCCGGTGCGCGTGAGCGGGTCCGCCAGGCGCCCCGGCGGGTCGCCCTCCTCGATGTCGGGCAGGTAGTCCTTCTGCAGGCGGTAGACCCAGGCCGCGTCGAGATCGGCCAGGCTCTCCCCGGTGGTGGCCTCGAGGACGCGGCCGAACTCCTCTCCGCGCCACCAGTTGTCCAGCAGCCGGGCGAAGACGTCCTCGCCGTAGCGCTCGGCCATGAGGTGGCAGATCGACTCGCCCTCCTTGTACATCTGGAAGGTCCCGTGGATCCGGTGCATCCGGGCGATCGGGGCGAGGCGGCCGCTGAACATGGCGTCGCGCAGGATCATGTGGGCATAGCTGTCCTGCGGGCCGGAGAGATACTCGGCGAGCCCCTCGGAGAACCAGAGCGGTCCGAACCAGACGTCCGCGGCGCCGCGGTCGCGCAGGACCGTGCGGATGCGGTCGAACATGAAGACGTGGACCAGCTCGTGATGCAGGACGCGCTCGAAGTCGGGGTAGGAGCCGCTCAGGGGCAGGGCCACCCGCCCCTTGAGGAACTCCGTGAAACCGGCCACCCCCTCCGGGAGCAGGCCCGGCATGATGTTGGTCTGCTCGAAGTAGACGTGGGAGGAGTAGACGATGAGCGGCACCCGGCGGCGCACGGTGTGGGCGAGGCGGCGCTCCAGGTCCCGGAAGCCCTCCTCCGCCATGCGCGCCGCGATCGACGCCAGCTCCTCCTCCTCGGGATAGAAGTAGACGTCGAAGTGCTCGGTCTCCATCCGCTGCCAGGCGAGCTCGTCGTGCTGCACCTTGTTCTTGCCGAAGCGGTAGGGCTGGGCCCCGGCCGTGGCCGCCGCCAGCAGGACCGACGCCAGCAGCGCCGGCAGAGCGCGGGACACGGTCAGCCCTCCTGCAGGTAGCCGCCGAAGGCGCCGCCCTTGGCCAGGGGGCGCCGCAGGCGGATGCGCCGTCCCGCCTCGACCCCGTGGTCGAAGGCCTCGCTGGCGGCCACCCCCGAGGACCTGCGGGTGACGACGCGCGGATTGTGATGCCGGTACCAGGCCTGGAGACGGGCGTCCCCCTTCCACACGAGTTCGGCGCTGGCGGAGCCCGCGGTGCGGCTGCGCTCCTTGCGGTCGAGCTGCTCGTGGAAGCCCTGCAGCAGGCCGGTCCAGTAGCCCATCCGCTCGCGGTTGCCCGTGAGCCTCCGCCGGCGGCGGTAGTCGTCCCACAGGGAGCGCAGCACCTGGGCCAGGTAGGCGTGCACGTACTCGGCCATGTCGACGTTGGCCGGGGTGCCGTAGACCTCCAGCACCGTGCCCTCCAGGTCGCGCCGGGCGGCGTAGCTGCGGGCCCACAGGACCTCGACGAAGAAGAAGTCGTTGAGGATCATGGCCAGCCACAGCTCCCAGGAGGCGTGGCGGCCCTTCACCGGACCCAGCCGGCGGCGGGTGAAGGAGCGCTCGCCGTCGGCCTCGACGAGGTCGACGTTGTACTTGAGCAGCAGTTGGCGGGCCTTCTCCATAGCCGCGCGCGCCTCGTTCTCGTTGGCCGATCCGGCCAGGGAGAGCAGCTTCTTCACGCGCGACACGAGGCCCGCCTCGGCGGCCTCCGGCCCCCCGCGGGTCCGGGCGCTCGCCCGGGGCTCGCAGCGCAGGCGCCGGCAGGCCTCGCGGAATGCCGGTCCGTGGGGCGGCTCATCGCCGGCCCGCAGGACCTCCCCGGCGTACTGGTGAGCCATCTCGTGGCGCAGGGTCTCCATCACCTCGGCCCAGGGGTCGTCGAGGATGTGGCGGCGGCTGATGGTGATCGTGCGCAGCACCGGGTCCCACGAGCCGAGCCGGCCGGCGCCTTCGCCGAGACGGATCTGGGGGCGGCGCAGGGCCTGGCGCAGGTACTCGTGATCGTAGTGCTCCCACCATCGGTAGAGGGCGCGGACCCAGGCGCCGTTCAAGTCCCGGGGAGCGGAGACGGACATGAGCGAGGGGGGTCTCGCCGGCGCGTGGCTCAGCGCCGCGGGCGGCGGGCCTCGGCGCCGGGGCCCGTCACCGCAGGCTCTCGACGAAAGCCGGGGCCAGGCGGCCGCTGGCCACCTCTTCCACCGCTCCCCGCATGGTCAGGCCGAAGCCCTGGTCCACGTCGATGTGGAGGGTGCCGCCCTCGGCCTCCACGGCCACCGGCGCCTTCACCAGACCCAGGCGGACCGCCGCGGCGGCGGCGGCGCAGGCGGAGGAGCCCGAGGCCAGGGTCTCGCCGGCGCCGCGCTCCCAGATGAGGATGTGGAGCGACCGGGGGCCGATGGGGGTGGCCAGTTGGACGTTGGTCCGGCGCGGGAAGATCTCGTGGTTCTCGAGGGCGGGTCCCAGGGAGAGCAACTCCTCCCGAGTCCAGGGCCGCCCGTGGTCGCGGAACAGGACGCAGTGGGGATTTCCGACGCTGACCCCCGTGAAGTGCAGCTCCCGGCCGGCGGCGGTCACGGGCTGCTCGATGAGCTCCTCCGCCCGCAGGCTGCAGGGCAGGGCCGAGGGACGGAAGGTGGCGCCCCCCATCTCGACGGTGGCGGCGCTGGCGTACCCGGAGCCGTCCACGTGCAGCTCGATGGCCACCCGCCCGCCCCGGGTCTCCACCGTGAAGCGGCGGCGGCGGGTGCGGCGCGTGGCGTGGAGGTAGCGGGCGAAGATGCGCAGGCCGTTGCCCGACTTCTCGGCCTCCGAGCCGTCGGGGTTGTAGATGCGCACGCCAAAGTCGGCCGTCCGCGACGGCGCCAGGGCGAGGATGCCGTCGCTGCCGACGCCCCGGTGGCGGTCGCAGATCGCCCGGATCCGCCGCGGCGTGAGGGAGACGTCGAGCTCGGCCGGGTCCAGGGCGATGTAGTCGTTGCCCAGGCCGTGGCCTTTGAAGAAGCCGTTCCTCATCCTCAGCCGGCTCGACGGCGCCTCAGAAGCGCAGTCTCAGCTCGGCCAGCCGAAGGGGGCGGTCCCTGGCCGCGGCCTCGTCGAGGAGCGGCTCCGGCTCCCGCGCCTGGTGGACGGCGTTGGCCGCCCGCACCTGGTCCCGCAGGTGGAGCAGGGAGGCGACCTTGGTCCAGGCGAGCAGGGGGATCCAGCCCGCCGCTCCGCTCTGCCCGGTGGCCCACGCCGTACCTCCGGCGATGGCCGTGACCCCGACCATGGCGTACCCCTGGCCGAACTCGCCGGCGTAGAAGTAGCCGAAACCCGGCAGCACGGCCTCGATGGCGAGGGCGAGGCCCGTCCACTTCGGAGACCGGTACGGCGCCATCTGCCGAGGGATCCGGTGGACGCCGATCTCGCGGGCCGAGCGGATGTGGTCCAGCGGATAGGCGGCGGGCCGGAGCTGCAGGGGGCCGATGACCTCCTGCACGCTCACCGTGTCGGCGCCCAGAGCCTCCACGCGGACCTGTCGCATGGGCCCGGCCTCGAGGGTGATCTCCCCCCAGAGCCCCTCGCTCTGCAGCCGCTCCAGGACCGGACGCACCTCCTCCTCTCCGGAGGCAGCCGGGACGCCGAGGGCGAGGGCCAGGAGGCCGCCGAGGATCGCGGATCGAATCCCTTCCATCCCGTTCATATAGTCTCCCTTTTCCATCATTCGAGTTTACGGGCTGCCCCGCGAAGGGTGCAAATCGAGGCCCGCATCCCGAAGTTCCCTCATGGCCCGCGGACCGGCTGTCTACCCCTCCTGCCCCTGCCTATCTTGCGCCGTATGGAGGACTCCGGCAGCGCCAACCCCCCCGACAACGGCCGCATCGTCCGCTTCCTCAAGCGCCACGCGGCGCTCATGGAGCTGGCGGGGCTCAACGCCTTCCGCGTTCGCGCCTTCGACAACGCGGCGCGCATGCTCGAGGAGTTGGAGGTCGACATCGCCGAGATGTCGGACGCCGGCACCCTCACCGGGATCGACGGCATCGGCAAGGGGGTGGCGGCCTTCATCGCCGAGTACATCGACCGCGGCACGACAGGGGCCTACGAGGCGCTCACCCAGGAGGTCCCGGAGACGCTCCTCGACCTCCTGCGCATCCCCGGCCTGGGCCAGAAAAGGGTGAAGGCCCTGTACGAAACCCTCGGTATCACCACCCTGGAGGAACTGGAGGCCGCCTGCCGCGACGGCCGGCTGCGGGAGATGCCGGGTTTCGGCGAACGCAGCCGGGAAAGCACTCTCCGAGCCATCGAGGGGCTGGGCCGGTTCCGGGGCCGCTATCGCTATGACCAGGCCCTGGCCGACGCCCGGGGCCTGCTGCAGGCGCTGCAGGCCCATCCGCGCACGATCCGGGCAAGCCTCGCCGGCAGCCTGCGCCGCCGCCGGGAGGTGGTGAAGGACATCGACATCGTCGTCAGCACGGACGCCCCCGGCGAGGTGGGCGCCCTCCTGGCGGGGCGGCCCGGCGTGGTCGAGGTCATCGCCCGCGGGGAGCGCAAGGTCTCCGTGCGCCTCGAGAGCGGCCTGCAGGCCGACCTGCGGCTCGTCGACGACGCCCGCTTCCCCTCCCTCCTGCACCATTTCACCGGCAGCCGGGACCACAACGTGGCCATGCGCTCCCGAGCCCTGGCCCGCGGCATGCATCTCAACGAGTACGGCCTCTTCCACGGGCGGGAGGGCGACGGCGATCCCGTCCCCTGCGAGGACGAGGCCGATCTCTTCCGGGCCCTCGGCCTCGGCTACGTGCCGCCGGAGCTGCGGGAGGGCCTCGGCGAGGTGGAAGCGGCGGCGGCCGGAGAGCTGCCGCGCCTGCTGACGGCAGTGGACGTGCGGGGCATGCTGCACGTCCACACGCGCGCCTCCGACGGCGTCGATACCCTGGAGGAGATGGTCGACGCCGCGCGCCGCCGAGGCCACGAGTACGTCGCCATCTGCGATCACTCGAAGTCAGCCGGCTATGTCTACGGCATGAAGGAAGCCGACGTGGAGGTCCAGCATCGCGAGATCGACGCCCTGCAGGCGGAGCGGCCGGACATCCGCATCCTCAAGGGCATCGAATCCGAGGTGCGGAAGGACGGCTCCCTGGACTACGACGACGACTTCCTCGAACGCTTCGATCTCGTCGTGGCGGCGGTGCACGACCCCCTGGGCATGGAGGAAGCCGAGCTGACCCGCCGCGTGGTGCGGGCGGTGCAACAGCCGGCCACCTCGATCCTCGCCCACCCCAGCGGCCGGATCCTGCTGGAGCGCGACGGCTTCCCCTTCGACCTGGAGGAGGTCCTGGCCGCCGCTGCCGCCCACGGCGTGGCCCTGGAGCTGAACGCCCATCCCGCCCGCCTCGATCTCGACTGGCGCTGGCTGCGCCGGGCCCGCGACCTCGGCGCGCCCATCGCCGTCAACACCGACGCCCACCGGACCGCCGATCTCGACCACCTCGACCTCGGCATCGGCATCGCCCGCAAGGGCTGGCTCACGGCCGCGGACGTCATCAACACCCGGTCCGTCGACGACCTGCTGAACTGGGCCCGGCGCAGGGACTGAGGGGCCCGGCACTCCGAGGCGACCCCCGGAGGGCTGCCAAGACCAGATCGGCGACTACGCCGTCTGCAGGGGATCACCCGGTCGGAGGCCGAGGCCTGGGTGGGTCCGAACCTCGCTTGGGACCCCGCCCGGGCGGCGCGAAACGGGGTGAGAGGGCGCAACACCCACCCGGAAAGCCCAATCCAGGACGGGTCATCCCACCGCCGCAGTCACTCCACGGCCCCCGGAGACCTCTTCAGCCACGAAGGCAGGCGAATGCCCTCCGACAGGCGCCAGGCCGTCAGGTAGAGGCTGGCGGTGAAGGCCACGGCCAGCCGGCCCCGCTCCTCGGCGAAGGCCCGGGCCGACGCGCTCACCGGGTCGAGACCGCCGGCCAACTCGTAGACCCGGTCCACCTGCCCGTTGCTCTCCAGGACCTGGTCCCGCACGGCGGCGAACAGGTCCCCCTCCAGGGGGGCCGCCTCCACCCCCTCCGCCAGCTCCGCGGCGGTCAGGCCGATGCGCTCGATGAGGGAATCCACCTTCTCGTGGATGCCGGCGCCGGTCCGCGAGCCGTCCTCGCCGACGCGGCCGTTGTAGTGGATGGTGGCGTGCAGAGGCTGGACGATGTCCTCGGCGTAGTGGGCGAGGAAGCCGGCGTAGACCAGGCACTTGGCCTGGATCACCCCGTTCTGCGGCCACTTGCGGTGCTCGGCGAAGGCCACTGCGAGGCGCTCGGCGTACTCGGTGATGGCGTACGGGGCGAACCCGGCCTCGTCGGGTTTGACCCCCAGGGAGTGGCAGAGGGCGATGAAGTCGTAGCGCTGGTCGGGCAGCTCCTTTCCCTGCAGGAGCTCGATGTCGGCGAAGTGCTCGGGATGCTCGCCGTGCCGGACGTGCGGGGCCCGGCGGTTCTTGGCGACGTCGGGGTCGAAGGAGATGTGCGCCGCCGTCTCGGCCCCGGCGCGGAAGAAGGCGGGCACCTCCTCGGGCAGGGCCAGGACCGCCGCCCGGGTGAGCAGGCCGTGGGTGTCTCCCCACCAGGCCGCAGCCGGCTGCGCCAGGGCCAGGACGGCCAGGATCACACCCGCCGCCGGCCGGAACCCGCGCCGCGTTGACACCCCTGGAGGGCTCCATATAGTAGATTTCATCTTTGCTTCACCCTTCCGGCCGCCGGACAGGCGGCCATCCCTTCTGCCAGAGGAGTTACGGAACATGGCGATCCGATTGGGCGATGAGGCGCCCGACTTCACAGCCGAGACCACGGAAGGAACGATCTCCTTCCACGAGTGGATCGGGGACGGCTGGGCCGTCCTGTTCTCCCATCCCGCCGACTTCACCCCGGTGTGCACGACCGAGCTGGGCACGGTGGCCAAGCTCAAGTCCGAGTTCGAGAAGCGCAACGTGAAGATCATCGCCCTGAGCGTCGATCCCGTCGACGCCCACGACCGCTGGATCGGGGACATCAACGAGACCCAGAACACGACTGTCAACTTTCCCCTGATCGCCGATCCGGAACGGAAGGTCTCCGACCTCTACGACATGATCCATCCGAACGCGCTCGACAACCTGACGGTGCGCTCCGTCTTCGTCATCGGCCCCGACAAGAAGGTCAAGCTCACCCTGACCTACCCGGCCTCGACGGGCCGCAACTTCGACGAGATCCTGCGGGTGATCGACTCCCTGCAGCTGACCGCCGAGTACTCGGTGGCCACCCCGGCCAACTGGACCGACGGTGAGGACTGCATCGTCGTGCCGGCGGTCTCCGACGAGGATGCCAGGAGCAAATTCCCGAAGGGCTTCGAGGCGGTGAAGCCGTATCTGAGGGTTACCCCCCAGCCGAACCGGTAGCCCCACTGCTCCCATCCGTCCCCGGAGCCCGGAGGAGGCGGCCTCAGAACGGCAGTCCGTCGTCCTCCAGCGCTCCCGGGGAACGGGTGGCCGCCGCGCCGGGATCCGCCGCCTCCTCCTCCCGCCCGTACAGGAGATCGAGCTCGCCGGGCCCCCCGGCGCCGTCGACCAGGCGGAGGTCGGTGACGACGATCTCGGTCACGCTGTGCCGGTGCCCCTTGCCGTCCTCCCACCTGCGGGTCTGCAGGCGCCCCTCCACGTAGATCCGGACCCCCTTGCGCAGATGCTGGCTGGCGACCTCCGCCAGCCGGCGCCAGAGCACGAGACGGTGCCACTCCGTGCGCCGCCGGCGGCCGCCCTTGCGGTCGGTCCAGGACTCGTCGGTGGCGAGACTGGCGGTGGTCACCTGGGTCCCGGAGGGGGTGAAGCGGGTCTCCGGATCGTCGCCGAGGTTGCCCACGAGGGTCACCTTGTTGAGGCACTTGCCGGGTGCCCGGCGCGGCAGGAGATCAGACATCGCCCTTGTCCGGCGGGGTACGGCGCTTGCGCCGCGCCTGCGGGGTCTCGATGCCGTAGCGGCGGCACAGGCGCCCGAAACTCCCCGGGGCGATGCCGAGGGCCAGCCCGGCGTCGCGGTTGCTGGCGTAGATCCGGGCGGCCCGTGCGATCCGCGCGCGGTCGAACTGCTCCATGACTCGGAACCTCCTGGAGTCGAGGTTTGACGTGAGCAGGGCCTGTCGGCGGAGGATCCGATCGACCCCGTGATGCACATCAGTATACTATTCATATGTGCATCTGTCAACCTCCGGAACCGGGAGCGGTCACGCCCGCCGCGCCCCCACCTCCTCCAGCACCTCCAGGATCCTGTCGACGTCGTCAGTGCCGTTGTAGACGTGGCCCGAGATGCGCACTCGGCCGTATTCCCCCCACACCAGGACTCCCCGCGCGGCGAGCCTCCGCGCCAGGGCCGCGGCATCCTCGTCCAGAAAGCAGGTATTGCCCGAGCGCGCCGACCTCCGCGAGGGGCTGATCACGGTTCGCCCCAGGGACCTGAGTCCCGCGTCGATCGCTTCCGAGAGGTCGCGGGCATGCTCTTGGGCGGCCTCTACCCCGATCGCCTCGAGATGGGACAGCGCCCTCTCCAGAAACATGATGACCACCATGGCCGGGTTCCCCGGCTCGAGGCGCTCGGGCATGGGCCGCACCGCCACCTCCGGGCTTCGAACGGCTCCCTGGTCCGGCCACACGGCCAGGTTGCGCCAGCCGAAACAGCTGTCGCGGACCGCCTCGCCGGCCCGCTCGCTCAGGTAGCAGGGCGCGGTGCCGTGGGTGGCCAGCATCCACTTGTAGCTGCTGCTCACGCACAGGTCCGTCACCGCGGCGGGCACCCTCACGACTCCGGAGGCGTGGGTGGCGTCGACGGCCAGCAGGCACCCCGGGTGGGCGGACAGCCCCCGCGCCAGGGCCTCGACATCCAGGCTCTGCCCCGTGTAGAAGCCCACCTGGCTCACGGCGAGGACGCGGGTCCTGTCGTCGACGGCGGCCAGCAGCTCCTCCTCCCCGACGCGCCAGTCCTGGTGCGGCACCATGCGCACCTCGACCCCCAGGTGGGCGATCTCACGCCAGGCATACGCCACGGAGGGGAACTCGAGGTCGTCGGTGACGATGTTGTCGCCGGACTGCCAGGGCAGACCCCGGGCCAGCCAGCCCATGCCCTCGGCCGCCGAGGGGACGAAGGCGACGCGGTCCCTCGGGACCCCCCACAGGCGCGCCACCCGCCCGCGGCAGCTCTCCCCCCGGCGGTAGATCTCCTCACGGCCTTCGAGGCCGCCGCTCTTGAGGCGGCCGAACTCGCCGTGGACCTGGTCGAACTCCTTCAGCCAGGGCGCCTCCCCTCCCGTGCACAGGTGAGCGACCCCGTCGATTCCCGTGAACATCCCCGGGTCCAGCAGTGGCGCGATCTCGCGTGTCATGACCACTCCCCTCCTCCCTCGCTCTCCTCGTCGATGGCGATCCGGGCCTCGGCGCGCGCCGGCTCGAGGAGATCCTCGTCGCGCAGTAGATGGGCCACCCGAAGCTCCGGCATCCCCGCCTGCCTTGTACCCATCACCTCTCCTGGTCCACGTAGTTCCAAATCCTTTCGTGCCAGTTCGAAACCGTCCATTATCTCACACAACGAATCAAGTCTGGCCCGGGCAACTCCGTCGCCCTCGCCGGAAGCGTGGTCCACGAGGATGCAATAGGCCGCCGACGCCCCCCGGCCGACGCGGCCGCGCAACTGGTGCAACTGTGCGAGGCCGAAACGCTCGGCGTGCTCCACCACCATCACCGTGGCGTTCGGGACGTCGACCCCCACCTCGATGACGGTGGTCGCCACCAGGACGTCGATCTCCCCTTCGGCGAACCGGCCCATGATGCCGGTCTTGTCGTCGGCCGGCAGCCGTCCGTGCAGCAGCTCCACCCGCAGGTTCGCGAGCGGCCCCCGGGCCAGCTCCTCGAAGCCGGCCCGGGCGGAGTTGAGATCGGAGCGCTCCGACTCCTCGATGACCGGATAGACCACGTAGGCCTGGCGCCCCGCCGCTACCTGGTCGACGAGGAAGGCGTGGATCCGTTCCCGGTGCGAGGGCTCCCGCCGGACGGTGCGCACCGCC
>CAZEHQ010000136.1:0-12266 GCA_964512165.1 uncultured Gemmatimonadaceae bacterium
AGGGCACAGGTCCTTCTGCAGCGAGTAGCCGTTCTTCAACACGCACACGTGGATGGTCAGACCCGGCGATTCAGCACATTCTCCGAACTCGCGCTGTACTTTGTTGATTTGCTTCTCCATCACCTTCAAGAAACTGGGGATGGTTTGCTTGTTGGTGTTGTTCAGAAGATGGAACCAGAGGCCCCAAGGACGTTCGCGCAGCAGCTTCTGCACGTCCTTGTAGATGGGGAAGACGTTACTCTTGTTGGACTCTCCATTCTCATTGGACTCCCCACCCTTTAGTGACCACCCTCCCGCCTTGAACTCGACGTTGCAGAGGCGGCATCTCGTCTTCAGGTCATATAGAGTGAGGTCCGTCTGAGCTGACTCCTCATGTTCACCGGTGAACTGGTAGCCCTTGTCCGTAGGCGTCTCGACGGAGTACCTGAACTGCCCGGCCGTGCACAAGGCTTCGACGAAAGCGAACCTGGCCTCCTGCTCACTTACGCGGAGCTTCTTCTTCTCGCGTTCCGGGAAGAGAAGACGACATCGGTTGGTCCCAGCGGACTTGCATTCGCTCCGTGCGTACGCCTCCCACAGGAGACGGTCCGTACGCTTGCACTGACTCGAAATGCCCGCGGGCACCGTCGTCTGCGGTGAACTTGCCATTGCTGACCCCCTTTCGAGATATGGCTTGGCTTGACTGCGGTAGTCTATGCCGGCCTCTTCGGCGCCTCCACCCTCAGACCTCCCACCACACCCCGTCCTCCTGCCGGTCCACCCTCTCGAAGAACTCCGCGAAGCGCGCCGTCTCGAAGGAGTGGATGGGCACCAGCCGGCGCGGGGCGAGGGCGGCGGCGAAGCGCTGCAGGTCCTGCACCGAGGCGTGGCCGGAGGTGTGGAGCACCTGCCAGGGAATCCCCTTCTCCTCCAGCCATCCCGTGACTCTCCGCGTGCTCTCCTCCTTCAGGTAGCCCTCCCACATCGAGTAGGTGAGGGCAGCTCCGTCGAGCACGGCCCGAAGGCCGCGGTCGTGCACCATGCCGGTGCGGAAGAGCAGGACGGCCTTGCCTCCCAGGCCGGGCAGGCTCTCCGGGTAGATGCGGTTCGAGTCATGCCGTCCAAGTTCATCGAACATCCGGTTGTTCTTGACGAGCACCCGTTGCCGCTGAGGGAGATAGAGCTTCACGCCGTCCCAGTGAGACTGGGGAACTTTCTCCCTTCCCGTCGCCTCGAGAACGAGGGCCGCGTAGAGATCGATGACCATGGCGCGGCCCGTCCGCCCGGCGGCGCGACAGATCGTCACCACTCGGTCGATGTTCTGGGCCGAGGTCCAGACGAGGTGGAGGCCCCGAGTCTCTTCGAAGGCCTGGACGAACTGCTCTTCGAGTTCCGCCTCGGTGACGAATCCCTCGCCCGTCCCCGTTCGCCCGATGGTCGTTCCTTCCATCAGGAGAACATCGATATCCGGGGGCGGATGCTGGATCGTCGCCTCTATCAGAGACGCCTTGCGGCCGTGGGCGCGAAAGTCGCCGGAGTAGTAGACGCGCCTGCCATCCGCTTCAACGAGCACTGCGTAGGCGTCGAAGGCGCTGTGATCGACGAGATGAGGCGTGATGCGGAAGGGACCGATCTCCACCGGCTTCCGATGATGGAGGAAGTGAGGAGCGGATTCTCAAGGACTCTCGGAGGCCCCCTCCCCCAGAACCCCCACGATCCGCCCCGCCGAGATCGAGCCCACCGTCTCGCCGCTGTCGTCCACCACCGGCGCCTCGCTCGGGGCCGGGGGCGTCACCAGGGGCAGGGCGTCGCTCAGCGACATCTCCGGCGAGATGTGGGGCGCCCCCCGCAGACCCTCCTTCGCCGGCTCCATGAGGGAGCCCACCCGCAACACGCGGCCGCGGTTGATGTTGCGGGTGAACTCGGCGATGTAGTCGTCCGCCGGCTCCAGGACGATCTGCTGAGGCTCCCCGTTCTGGACGATCTCGCCGTCGCGCAGGATGGCGATGCGGTCGCCGATGCCGATCGCCTCCTCCAGGTCGTGGGTGACGAAGACGATCGTCTTGCGCAACTCCCGCTGCAGCTCCAGCAGGAGGCCCTGCATGTCGGTGCGGATGAGCGGGTCGAGGGCGCTGAAGGGCTCGTCCATGAGCAGGATGCCGGCGTCGGTGGCCAGGGCCCGGGCCAGTCCCACGCGCTGCTGCATCCCACCCGACAGCCGCGACGGGTACGAGTCCTCGTAGCCGGTCAGGCCGACGCGCTCGATCCACCCGCCGGCGCGGTCCGTCCACTCGGCGCGCGGCACCCCCTGCATGCTCAGGCCGTAGGCGACGTTCTCCAGCACCGTCTTGTGGGGCAGCAGGGCGAAGCGCTGGAAGACCATGCTCACCCGGTGGCGGCGGAAGTGCTGCAGCTCCTCCCGGCCGAGGGCGAGGACGTCCTCGCCGCCGACGAGGACCTCTCCCTCGGTGGGCTCGATGAGGCGGTTGACGTGGCGGATCAGGGTCGACTTGCCGGAGCCGCTGAGGCCCATGACGACCTGCACCGTGTGCTCCTCGATGGCCAGGTCGACGTGGCGCAGTCCGAGGATGTGGTCGTATCCGGAGAGCAGCTCCTCCTTGCCCACTCCCTCGCGGACCCGGGCCATGGCCGCCTCCGGATCGGGGCCGAAGACTTTGTAGAGGCCGCGGATCTCGATGTCGCCCGGACGCGCCATGGTCACCGGTTGGCCTGCAGGCGCCGGCCGCAGCTCTGGGTGATGCGGTCGAAGACGATGGCAAGCGCCACCACCGCCGCGCCGTTGAACAGGCCGAGGGCGAAGTACTGGTTGGTTACCGCCCGCAGCACCGGCTGGCCGAGACCCTTGACGCCGATCATGGAGGAGATGACGACCATGGAGAGGGCCATCATGATCGTCTGGTTGACGCCGGCCATGATGTTGGGCAGGGCCAGTGGGAGTTGCACCCCGAGGAGCCGGCGGCGGGCGTCGGCGCCGAAGGCGTCGGCCGCCTCGAGGACCTCCTTGTCGACGAGGCGGATGCCGAGGTTGGTGAGGCGGATCACCGGCGGCACGGCGTAGATGACCACGGCGATGACGCCGGGGATCTTGCCGAGGCCGAAGAGCATGACCACGGGGATCAGGTAGACGAAGATCGGCATGGTCTGCATGATGTCGAGCACCGGCGTGACGACGGCCTGCACCCGGTCCGAGCGCGACATGGCGATGCCCACGGGGATGCCGGCGGCCACGGCCATGACCGTGGAGACGAGGATGATGGCGAGGGTGCGCATCGTGTCCTCCCACATGCCCAACCAACCGATGGCGAAGAACGTGACGACCACCCCGGCGGTGAGCCACCGGCTCCGGCTCGCCAGGTAGCAGAGCCCGGCGAGGACGGCGATCATCAGCCACCAGGGGGTGGCGAGCAGGAGCTGCTCGAAGCGGATGAGGAGGTAGAGGAGGGGGTCGAAGAACGCTTCGATCGCCTCGCCGTACTCGCGGGAGAACCCCCGGTACGCGGCGTCGAAGGACTTCTTGAGGGCGCGCAACTGCCCCACTTCGAGTGTCGGGAATTCCCGCAGCCAGTCCGCCATCGGCGCTTCTCCGTCCTGCCGGCGGTCCGCCGGCGCTGTTCGGTGGATTTCCGCGGCCGGGCTGTGGCCGGAAGGAGAGGCGGGCCTCCCGGGCGGTCTACAGGCCGGCCTTCACCTTCTCCGCCACCTCTTCGGGCACCCAGGCCCCCCAGACCTCCTCGCGGCTGCCGAGGAAGTGCTCGGCCGTCTCCCGGGCCGTGGCCTGACGCTCGTCCTGCCAGGCCAGGAATCCGTTGACCACCTCGTTCGACCAGGAGAGGCGGGAGAGGAACTCGAAGGCCGCGGGCGACTCCTCGGCGAAGCGCGAGGTGACCACGGTGAGCACGACGCTGGGCTCCCAGCCGTTGGGCCGCGGGTCGGCGCAGTCCTTGTCGGCGATGCAGTCCCAGGTCTCGGGATCGTGCTCCATGCCGCCCAGCCGCACCAGCGGGTAGCGGCCGAGGATCGCCGTGGGGGCCCAGTAGTAGGTGAAGATCGGCCGCCCGCGCTCGAACTGGCGGGCGATGGCCCCCTTCAGCCCCTCGGAGGAGCCCGGGTTGAAGAGGGTGAAGCCCGCCTCCTCCATGCCGTAGGCGGCGAAGAGGTTGACGTTCAGGTGCTCGCAGGCCCAGCCCGGCGGGCAGCCGTAGAACCGCCCCTTGCCCGGCTCCTCCTTGTCGGGGAAGAGGTCCGGCCGCTCGCGCACCGCCTGCAGGGTGGTCAGCTCCGGGTGCTCCTCCACCATGTAGTCGGGGATCCACCAGCCTTCGACGCCGCCGTCGGAGAGGATCTCGCCGGCGATCTTCAGCCGCCCCTCGGCCACCGCCTTGTCCACGGCCTCGCGGGCGGCGTTGATCCAGACCTCCGGGGCGACATCGGGCTCGCCCTTCTCGGTCATGGAGGTCACCGTGGGCACGGTGTCGCCGGGCACCAGGTCGGGGGTGCAGCCGTAGCCCTCGGAGAGGATCATGGACACCACGTGGGCCGCCACCGCCGCCGAGGCCCAGTTCATCTCGGCGATGGTCACATCGCCGCAGGGCGAGGCGCCGGTCTCGGCGGGATCAGCGGGATCGGCGGCGGCCAGGGGTCCGGTCCAGGCGCCGCAGACCAGGGCAGCGACGACGGCTGCCGCCCGGAGCGCGAAGCCGCGTCGCAACTGGGAGGGCCGCGGCGGGTTCAGCTGCCTTGTCCGGTTTCCGCGCGCCGGTTCGGGGGCGCCCATCCGGCCTGGGCGCCGCTGGGCCGCCAAGGGTGTCCGGTCTTCCACCCGGTCCGGAGATCCGCCGGGCACGGGATCGTGCGCCGTTTCGAGGGCGCCCATCCGGCCCGGGGGCCGCTGGTCCTCCAAGGGCATCCGGTCGTCTGCCGCCCGGTCCGGCGATCCGCCGGGCCGGGGACCGCGCTCCGACGCGCAGGCGCGCATCCGGCCTGGCCGCCCCGGGCGCCGCGGTGCCGTGAGGCGCATCCGCTCAGCCGCCCTGCCCGGCGATGCGCCGATAGATGGCGAAGTCGTGGGCCTCGATCAGCTCCATGACCCGCTCCATGAGCCAGTCGGGCAGGGCCGAGCCGCCGCGGCGGCTGTAGGCGCTGCGGAAGATGCCGGCGCGCACGAAGAGGGTCTTGTGCAGCCACAGGGGGGACGCGGCACCGACGATGAGGGTCCGCAGCACCGGCGCCACGATGCCGTGGTAGGCCTGCCGGCCGGCCTCGGGATCGCCGGCGGCGTAGTGGTCGCAGACGGTGCGGAAGGAGTCGATCAGGGCCGGGTGGGGCATGCTGCCCACGGAGCCGCGGTCCAGCTCTTCCGGAAGCCAGTTGCCGTTGCCGCCGCCGAGGACGGTCAGCTCCCGGGGGCCGCCGCCCAGGAGGCCGCGCTCCCGCAGCCCGTCGACGACGGCGCCGATCTTGTCCGGGGCCCCCTGCGATTCCAGCTTGAGGCAGGTGACGTGGGGGGCCTCGTCCACGGCCTGCAGCAGCACATCGGCCGGGGCGTTGCCGCCGGCGTCCTGCACCATCAGCGGCAGCTCCACCTGCTCCGACAGGTCGCGGAACAACCTCACCAGCTCGTCGCCGCCATGGCGGTCCGGGTTGACCATGGCGAGGTCGACGCCGCAGTCGCGGGCCATCGCCGTGTGCTCCAGGGTGCCCGGGCGGCTGGCGTGGGCGGTGGCGGCGATGACCGGCACGCGGCCGTCCACGTGGCGCGCCGCCAGGCTCCACATGCGCCTCTTCTCCGAGTCGGTGAGGACGGCGCTCTCGCTGCCCATGCCGAAGGCCACGGCCTGCGATCCGGCCTCGACGCAGAAGTCGAGCTGCCGCAGCATGCTGTCCTCGTCGATGACCCCATCGTCGTCGAAGGGCATGGCCAGGACGGGCACGGCGCCCTCGATCCGGGGTGCTCCATCATCGCTCACTGGGACGTTCCTTTCGTCTGTGGGGGCGCGTGGCCCATGCGATCCAACTTGCGTTAATTGACCGAACGGGGCAACCAGCCCCCTTCACCGGAGAAAGCCATGTCATCGACCGCCGACGCCGTCGTCATCGGGGGCGGCATCCTCGGCGTCAGCACCGCCCACTTCCTCGCCCGGCTGGGCTTCGGATCGGTGGTGCTGCTGGAGAAGCGCAGCCTCGCCGCGGTCAGCACCGGACACTCGGCCGCGGCGATCCGCACCTTCTACTCGAACCCCCTCACCATCCGCCTGGCGGTGCGCTCGGCCGCCATGTTCGCCGGCGCCGAACAGACCTTCGGCGGCTCCTGCGGCTTCCGGCAGTCCGGCTATCTGACCCTGCTCGACGAGGCCAGCCTCGACCAGGGGCGGCAGGTGGCCGACATGGAGCGGCAGCACGGCGTGCCGGTGGAGGAGCTCTCCCCCGAGGCGCTGCGGGAGCGCTTCCCCGTGGTCGACCTGGAGCGGGTGCGGGCCGGCATCTTCGAGCCGCGGTCCGGGTACGCCGACCCGCTGGCCACCACCCGGCTGCTGGCCTCGGCCGCCGAACCGCAGGGCCTGACCGTGCGCGAGGGCGTGGGCGCCACCGGGATCACCCTGGAGGGAGGCCGCGTGGCCGGCGTGGAGACCGAGGCGGGGCCGATCTCGACGCCGGTGGTGGTCAACGCCGCCGGCGGCTGGGGACGTGTCGTCGCCTCCTGGGTGGGCCTGAACTACTCCTTCCGCTGGAGCCGGGAATCCGACATCGTCCTCGACGTGCCCTTCGAGACCGACGGGTTCCCGTGGCTCTCCGACCCGCGGCTGCGGTTCTACGCCAGGCCCGCGGGGCCGCGGCGGCTGCTGGCCGGCCTCGGCTTCCCCAAGGAGATCGAGCCCCTCGACATCGAGCGCTACGACCCCGACATCGACGAGCCCACCCGCCGGCGCATCGAGGATCTCCTCGGTCAGCGTGTCCCCGCCGCCCGCGAGGGGACCTTCGTGCGCGGCTGGGCCTCGTTCTACACCATCACCGACGACTGGCACCCCCTCGTCGGCCCGGAGCCCGAGGTCCCCGGGTACTACGCCTGCGTCGCCGGCAACGGCCACTGCTTCAAGCTCGGCCCCTCCATCGGCGAGTCGCTGGCGCAGACCATCGCCGGCCAGGAGCCCGAGGTCGACCTGCACCCCCTGCGCCCGAACCGGTTCCACGAGGGCGACTACTTCACCTCGGTCTGGGGCGGCGGCAACCGCGCCTGACGCGGCCCCCCGCAAGCCGTGAAGACCGATCCCATCAAGTTCGAGGTCATCCGCAACGCCCTCGGCGAGACCACCGAGGAGATGTCCGCCGCCCTGCGGCGCAGCGCCTACTCGACCAACATCAAGACCCGCTGCGACTTCTCCTGCGCCATCTTCGACCGCGGCGCCAACGTCCTGGCCCAGGCCTTCGCCCAGGCCAACCACCTCGGCTCGATGGTGCGCCTCGTCCCCCTCGCTCTCGAGGAGTACGGCGTCGACAACCTCGCCCCGGGCGACGCCATCGTCATGAACGACCCGTACCGGGGCGGCGTTCACCTCAACGACATCTTCCTCATCGCCCCCTTCTACCATGAGGAAGAGCTGTGCGGCTTCGTCGCCAACCTCGCCCATCACGTCGACGTGGGAGGCGGGGCCCCGGCCAGCGTCGGCGCCTTCCAGGAGGTCTACCAGGAAGGGGTCATCATCCCGCCGGTGAAGCTGGTGACCGGGGGCGAGATGAACCCCGACGTCTTCCGGCTGATCCTCGGGCAGATCCGCTCCAAGCGCGAGACGGCCGGCGACTTCCGCGCCCAGGTGGCGGCCAACAACACCGGCATCCGGCGGCTCACCGCCCTCTACCGGCGCTACGGCCGCGGGACGGTGGAGGAGTACGCCCGGCGGCTCATCGACTATGCCGACCGGCTGACGCGGGAGGAGATCTCCCGCCTCCCGCGCGGGGAGTTCGCCGCCGAGGGCGTGGTCGACAACGACGGCTTCACCGACCGGCCGGTGCGCCTGGCGGTGAAGGTCGTCATCGACGACGAGGGAATCCTCTTCGACTTCAGCGGCTGCGACGAGCAGCGCCCGGCGCCGGTGAACTCCACCCTCTCCATGACCTACGCCGTGGCCGCCTACGTGCTGCGCTGCGCCATCGGCACCGACGTGCCCCTGAACGCCGGCTTCTACCGCTCGGTGCGCCTCGTGGCGCCGGAGGGCACGGTGGCCAACTGCCGGCCCCCGGCGCCGGTGGTCGGCGGCTGGGAGACCCACATGCGCCTCGTGGAGGTGACCTTCCGGGCCCTGGCGCAGGCCCTGCCGGAGCGCATGCCGGCGGGCACCAAGGGCATGATCTGCCACTCCGGCTTCGGCGGCATCGACCCGGCCACGGGCGAGTACTTCTGCTTCCTCGAAACCCTCGGCGGCGGCTACGGCGGCCGTGTCGGCAGCGACGGCCCCGACGCGGTGCAGGCCCACGGCCAGAACACGGAGAACGCCCCCGTGGAGGAGACGGAGTTGAACTACCCGGTGCGCATCGAGCGCTACGAGCTGGTGGAGGACTCCGAGGGCCCGGGCCGCCACCGCGGCGGCCTCGGCATGCGCCGCGACTACCGGTTCCCGTTCGGCGAGGCCACCTTCACCATCCTCGCCGACCGCGACCGCTGGGGCCCCCACGGCCTCTTCGGCGGGCAGGACGGCCGCAAGGCCAGCTACGCGGTGGAGCGGGACGGCGAGACCACGCCCCTCGGCTCCAAGTTGACCGTCACTCTCGGCCCGGGAGACGTCCTCAGCTACCGCACCTGCGGCGGCGGCGGCTACGGCCCCCCTCGGGAGCGCGACCCGGAGCGGGTCCTGAAGGACGTGCGCCACGGCAAGGTCGATCCCGCCCGGGCCCGCGAGATCTACCGCGTCGCCGTCGACACCGACTCCTGGAGCGTCGACGAGGAGGAGACCCGGCGGCTGAGGGGCCAGGGGTAGTTCGACGATGGCCACGCCCCCGGCCGCGGGCTTCCGCCTCGGCGTCGACATCGGCGGCACCTTCACCGACGCCACCCTCGTGGACGAGGCCAGCGGCCGGGTCCACATCTGCAAGCTCTCCTCCACCCCCGCCGACCCCTCCGACGGCTTCCTGCGCATCACCTCCCGCATCCTCGACCAGGCAGGGGTCTCGCCGGCGGAGGTGAGCTACGTCGTCCACGGGACCACGGTGGCCACCAACTCCATCATCGAGGGCCGCCTGGCGCCGACGGGCTTCGTCACCACCGAGGGCTTCCGCGACCTGCTGGAGATCCAGCGCCAGATCCGCGCCTCCCTCTACGACGTCCACTTCGAGAAGCCGCCGCCCCTGGTGCCCCGGCACCGCTGCTTCGGCGTGCCCGAGCGCCTCGGCGCCTCCGGCGAGGTCGTCCGCCCCCTCGACGAGGCCGCCCTCCGCCAGACGGCGGCGCGGCTCCGGGACGAGGGCGTGGAGTCGATCGCCGTCTGCTTCCTCCACTCCTACGTCAACCCCGCCCACGAGCGCCGCGCCGGCGAGATCCTGCGGGAGCGGTTCGGCGACGAGGCCGTCTCCCTCTCCTGCGAGGTGGCCCCCGACTTCCGCGAGTACTTCCGCGCCAGCACCACGGTGATCAACGCCGGCATCCGGCCCACCGTCTCCCGCTACCTGGAGCGCATCGAGACGCGGTTGCGCGAGGCCGGGCTGCAGGCCCCGCTGATGCTGATGCAGAGCAGCGGCGGCGTCTACTCCTTCCGCGCGGCGGCGGAGAAGCCGGTCTTCATGGTCGAGTCCGGTCCGGCGGCAGGGGTGATCGCCGCCGGGGCCCTCGGCGAGAGGCTGGGGCGCCGGGACCTGATCTCCTTCGACATGGGCGGGACCACGGCCAAGGCGGGCCTCGTTCAGGACGGAGCCCCCGGCATCACCAAGGAGTACGAGGTCGGCTCGGCGGCGGTCTCCAGCGAGCACGGGGCCAAGGGCGGGGGCTACCCGATCCGCAGCTCCGTCATCGACCTCGTGGAGATCGGCGCCGGCGGCGGCTCCATCGCCTGGATCGACCGCGGCGGCGCCCTGCGGGTTGGACCGCGCAGCGCCGGGGCCGACCCGGGGCCGGCCTGCTACGGCGCCGGCGGCCGCGAGCCGACGATCACCGACGCCAACCTGGTCCTGGGCCGGCTGGACCCCGCGTACTTCCTGGGCGGCGAGATCCGCCTCGACGTGGAGGCGGCGGAGCGCGCCGTCCGCGATCGCTGCGCCGAACCCCTCGGCCTGGAGACGGTGGAGGCCGCCCGCGGCATCGTGGAGATCGCCAACGCCGCCATGGCCGGCGCCCTGCGCCGGATCTCCATCCAGCGCGGGTACGACCCCCGGGACTTCACCCTCGTCGCCTTCGGCGGCGCCGGGCCCGTGCACGGCAACCGCCTGGCCCGCGAGCTGGAGATCCCGGAGCTGCTGGTGCCGCCGAGCCCGGGCACGTTCTCGGCCATGGGCCTGCTGAGCACCGACCTGCGCCACGACTTCAACGCCACCCACCTGGAGCCCCTGGCCGCGGCAAGCGAGAGCCTGGCGCCGGCCCTGGAGTCCCTGGAGTCACAGGGGCGCCGGGCCCTGGCCGCGGACGGCGTCGATCCGGCGCGCATGCGGTTCGTCCGCCAGCTCGACCTGCGCTACGTGGGGCAGAGCTACGAGTTGGGGGTGGAAGTCGAGGACGCCGGCTTTCCTGCCGCGGAGGTGCGGCGCCTGGCGGACCGCTTCCACGAGGAGCACGAGCGCGCCTACGGCTTCAAGGCGCCCGAGGAGCCGGTGGAGATCGTCACCATCCGCCTGTCGGCGGTGGGCGAGATCTCCCGGCCGGAGCTGCGGCGGCTGGAGGCGGACACCGGCGCCGGGCCGGCGGGGTCCCGGCTCGTGTACTTCGAGGAGTCGGGCGGATTCGTGGACTGCCCCGTGTACGAGCGCTCCGGCCTCGGGGCCGGCGCCCGCATCGAGGGTCCGGCGGTGGTGCAGGAGCTGGACTCGACGACGTTGCTGCACCCGGGGTACCGGGCGGAGGTGGACCCCCACGGCAACCTGCTGATCCGCCCGGAGGAAGAGTAGCGATGCGCGGCGAGAGACGATCCGCCCGGGAGGGCCTTCTGCTGCCGCCGCTCCTGTGCGGGTGCCTCCTCTTCAGCTGCCAAAGCGAGGACCGGGTCGTCATTCAACTCACCGTCGATCCCATCGACGATCAGATCCTCGACACGGGGGACGAGGTGCAGCTGACGGTGAGCCTCAGCGGAGGGCCGGGAGACCACTTTCTGCATGCCTACTCCAGCGACACCTCGGTGGTCACCGTATCCGTGAGCGAAGGCCTGCTCACTCTCACCGGGGTCGGAACGGGGACCGCCACCGTCACCGTTTCCGTCTCCGCCCCCACGGGGAGGCGGCTGCACGCGGCGGTCTTCCGGGTCACCGTCGATTCGGAACTCCGGAGGGCCGCCAGCGAGCGCGAGGTCCTGAGCGCCTTCTATCGCGCCACCGGCGGCCCCGACTGGAAGACGGCCGCGAACTGGTCGACCGACGACCTGGAGAGCTGGCACGGAGTCATCGTCGCAGATGGACGGGTCACGGCCCTGCTTCTCGAAGAGAACAATCTGAAGGGTGCCGTTGCCGAGGCCCTTGGGATCCTCGGCCGCCTGGATCACCTGGAGGCAGCCCTCTTCGCCTCGAACGGGCTCAGCGGCCAGATACCGGACACCCTGGCCGGTCTGCAGCCGTTGCGGTTCCTCGACCTCCGGGACAACGACCTGAGAGGCCCGATCCCGGAGGCCCTCGGCCGCCTCGACAGCCTGCAGGGGCTGAACCTCCCGGGAAACGACCTCGACGGACCGATCCCCGAAGCCCTCGGCCGCCTCTCCGCCCTCTCCCACCTGAGCCTGGCAGACAACGATCTGAGCGGACCCATTCCCGAGGCCCTGGGCGGCCTGTCCAGCCTCACCTTCCTGCGGCTGGACGGCAACGACCTCAGCGGGCCAATCCCCGAAGCCCTGGGCGATCTGTCCATCCTCGGGCACCTGAGCCTGGCAGACAACGATCTGAGCGGTCCCATCCCGGAGGCCCTGGCCCGCCTGTCCAACCTCAGCGGCCTCTTCCTCCAGGACAACGACCTCACCGGCGAGATTCCCGAAACTCTGGGCGACCTCTCCAACCTCGTCTTCCTCAACCTCTCCCACTGCGATCTGTCAGGAAGCGTCCCCGACAGCCTGGGCACCCTGTCCTGGCTGTGGACGCTCGATCTCTCC